>JBELMB010000001.1:0-190669 GCA_042088665.1 Sagittula sp. | reverse complement strand
CCGCACCAGCGAGGCGTAGGACAGCCCGTGAAACCCGTAGCGGCGGATGCCCTTCGTTTCCATCATCCGGGGGATGGCATAGCGCGTGGCCACATCGGGGTTGGTCGCGTGAAAGGCGGTGTCGAAACTGGCGAACTGCGGCATCTCCGGCGCCATTTCGACAAGCGTCTCTATGGCGGACAGGTTGTGCGGGTTGTGCAGGGGCGCCAAGGGCGTGCAATTGGCGATCTCACGCCGGCTGTCCGGTGTCAGCCGCACAGGTGCAGACAGGTTGCGCCCGCCGTGCACCACGCGATGCGCCGCAGCCCGCAGGCGATCAACGCCAAGGCCCCGTTCTTTGAGCCCTTTCAGGATCCCGGACAGCGCGGCGCGATGGTCGATGAGGGGGGTTTCCAGAACCTCCTCACCGATCTTCAATCTGGAGGCACCGCCGATGGCTTCGGCGATACCAGAGAGATGTTCGGTCAACTCCCCGTCAAAGACGGCGAACTTGATCGATGACGACCCGGCGTTCAGCACCAGGATAGGGGTGTCGCACACCGGGTCTGTCATGGCGTCACTCAGCCGCCTGAGCGGGCTTTTGCGGCACCATATCCGCGGGGTCGATGCCTGCCACGGCGACCGGCTTTTTCATCGCGTCACGGCGGAAGGGCTCACCCAGCTCCTGGTTGATCATCGCTTCGATAAGCGTGGTCACACCGTTTTCCATCTGGTCCTTGATGGCAGTGTTCAGCGCATCGGTCAGCTCTTCCATGGTCCGTGCCACCACGCCCTTCAGGCCACAAGCCTTGGCGATCCCGGCATACGACACTTCTTCGTCCAGCTCGGTGCCGACAAAGTTGTCTTCGAACCAGAGGGTGGAGTTCCGCTTTTCCGCGCCCCACTGGTAGTTGCGGAAGACGATCTGCGTCACCGGGGGCCATTCGCCTCGGCCAATGGCCGTCAGCTCGTTGACCGCGATGCCAAAGGCGCCGTCACCGGCAAAGCCGACAACTGGCACGCCGGGCTGGCCGATCTTGGCACCCACGATGGACGGCAGACCATAGCCACACGGACCAAAGAGACCCGGCGCGAGGTATTTCCGGCCTTCGTCGAAATCCGGATAGGCATTGCCGATGGCACAGTTGTTGCCAATATCGGAGGAAATGATCGCCTCACGGGGCAGCGCCGACTGAATGGCGCGCCACGCCATGCGCGGGCTCATCCAGTCCGGCTTTGCTGCGCGTGCACGCTGGTTCCACGTGGTACCGGGATCGTCCTGCTCTTCGGTCATCGAGCTGAGTTCCTGGGCCCATGCGGATTTGGTCTGTGCGATCTTGGCCTTGCGCTCTTCGCGACCGGCGTCCCCGGCGTCATCGGCAAGCTGGCCAAGGATGCCATAAGCCACCTTTGCCGCGTCACCCACAATCCCGACGGAAACCTTCTTGGTCAGTCCGATCCGGTCCGCGTTGATGTCCACCTGGATGATCTTTGCGTCCGCGGGCCAGTATTCCATGCCGTAGCCCGGCAATGTGGAGAACGGGTTCAGGCGCGTGCCAAGGCACAGCACCACGTCCGCGTCCTTGATCAGCTGCATCCCGGCCTTGGAGCCGTTGTAGCCCAGAGGACCGGCGAACAGCGGGTGCGACCCGGGGAAGGCGTCGTTGTGCTGATACCCCACGCAGACCGGGGCGGTCAGGCGCTCGGCCAATGCTTTCGACGCTTCGATGCCGCCTTCGGACAGGACAACGCCCGCGCCGTTCAGGATCACCGGGTTGCTGGCCTTGGAAATCATCGCCGCCGCTGCCGCGACGGAGTTTTCGCCACCGGGCGAACGCTCGAACTCGATCGGATCGGGGATCTCGATGTCGACCACCTGAGTCCAGAAATCGCGCGGGATGTTCACCTGTGCCGGACCGGAAAGACGCTTGGCTTGCGCGATGACACGGGTCAGAACCTCGGCCACGCGGGTCGGGTCGCGGACTTCTTCCTGATAGGACACCATGTCTTCGAACAGTTTCATCTGCTCGACTTCCTGAAAACCACCCTGACCGATGGTCTTGTTCGCGGCCTGCGGCGTCACCAGCAGCAGCGGCGTGTGGTTCCAGTAGGCGGTCTTGACCGCGGTCACAAAGTTCGTGATGCCGGGGCCGTTCTGCGCGATCATCATCGACATCTTGCCGGTCGCACGGGTGTAGCCGTCGGACATGAAGCCAGCGGAGCCCTCGTGCGCGCAATCCCAGAACTGGACACCCGCCTTGGGGAACAGATCGGAAATCGGCATCATGGCCGAACCGATGATGCCAAAGGCATGCTCGATGCCGTGGCGCTGCAGAACCTTCACAAAGGCTTCTTCAGTGGTCATTTTCATCGAAGTCTCTCCCCAAAAGAAAAAGCGCCAGCCTCGGACAGACCAGCGTATTGGCGGCAATCTACAAACCGCGGATGCAAGCGAATAGGGCCAGTTAGGATAACCGGTTAAGGCCAGAAGGCCAGTCCGCTCGGATTCCTGTCAGAACGCAGGCCTGACCGGGACAGCGCCATGGCAAAAAGGGGGGCCTTTGCCGGATGGTCCCTCTGGACAGCGCGGTGCCAAAGGACAGGTTCCACCCCGTGATCTGACCCGTCAGCGCCCTGTCTGTCACAGACGCGCGAGAAGTTCCGCCTTCTTGGCCTCGAATTCCGCGTCTGTCAGGACGTTCATGTCGCGCAAGGCGCCCAGCTTTTCGAGCGCGGCGATGATCTCGTCCGCGGTGTTGAGCACCCTCGCCCTCGAATAGAGCGCATTTGCCTCTGGCGCAGACTCCTCTGCGACGACGGGCCGCGGGGGCTGAACGGGGTGCGGGCGCGCAGATGGCGCTGCGACATGGGGTTCCTGCGCTGCAGGCATCTCTGGCGCTGCAGGCTCCGGGGGGTGTGTCACCGTGGCCTCGGCCATTGGGTCTGCAGCAGGTTCTGAAGGCTGTTCTGGGGCCGGTTCTGCAGGCTGTTCATCCGCAGCCAGATCCGCGGCATCCAACGCAGCCTCGGCGGCCTCTTCAGCGGCTTCCTTGGCCTCAATCTCGCGCATGAACTCGGGCACATAGGGCACCTGCGACGGGGCCTCTTCGGCCATGTCCTGGGCCACTGGTTCCGGGTCGCGGTCTGGTACGACCGGCAATTGTGCCAGATCCACGGTGCCGAACTGGCTGGTAAAGGTCCACGAGGCACTGCCGCCTTGCTGCTGGCCGATGCCACCGATCTCGTGCACGCCCGTGTCGTAGACCGTCACCCGACCGGCAAGATTGATCGCCAGACGCTGCTTGTCCGGAAAGATCGCATAGCTGAGATCGTTTTGCGCGCCTTGACTCGATGGCTGGCCAAGCTCTTCCGGCCACCAGCCTGCTCCCATGCCAAGGCCCATGCCTTGCCCCATGCCCTGGGACTGGCTCTGCCCCAGACCTTGCGCCTGACCCTGCCAGCTGCCGGGCCGCGCAGGCGCCGGGGGGAACAAGGGCCCCTGCTGCATGGCCTGCGCAATCTCCCCGCAGAGGTTCGAAACCAGCGCCTGCAAATTGGTGTTGAACATATCCCCGACCATGGTCATGCCACCCCAGGACCACTGGCCCATGCCGCCAAGCTCTGGAATGTCGAACTGCGCCTGGGTGCCGCCACCCCGCACGAGCGCCTCCATCATGCTCTGCACCGCTTGCGGCGAGACCCCGTAACGGGACGACAGGTCCGAGAGCACGGCGGCCCCATGATCGGTGAGCGAGGTCATCAAAAAGATCCTTTGCAGGCCGGAGCGGCCCATGGCCGGACCGCTATCATACCATGGCCTCGTCCGCCACGTCCCGGACCCTCATGATCGTCCGGGTTGCACCAGCAACATAACGCCCACTCAAAGGGCAGTCGCCACCCCGATACCCCCCACGAGCACAAGGCTGCCAGCCCAGACACGGTCCAGATTGAACCACCCCTGCGTCAGGAACTTGAGCCCCAGCCACAGATAGACGCCAACGGCAATTGCACCACCAGCCACGGTCATGGCAATCGTATGGGACAAGGCCACCATCATCGCGGTGCCGGCATTATACGCCATCAAGGTGCCCGCAGCCTGATGCCCGGCATCCAGCGCGTCAAAATCGCATAGACCAAGGTAGATCGGCACCAGCATCAAGCCCGCCCCATGCGCCATCGCCGCCAGAAAGGACCAAAGCCCCAGCTTCGCGGGATGCACCCGCGCGAGGAACCGCGGGTGCCGCGTGTTGATCAACAGGTATATGCCCATGCCGATCACCAGCACCCCGGCCCCCAAACGCAGCGCCGTCTCGTAGTCCACAAGAAACGTCATCAGGGAAAACGGCATCAAGATCGCCGTCATGGCCAGAAAATGCCCGCAGGCCAGCATGGCCAGGGCACTGACCAGCGCCGTGCTCTTGCGCTCCATCAGGGCCGAAGACACCGCCAGCGGCCACCCCATCCCGGGATTCACCCCGTGATAGATCCCGGACAGAACGACCGCTCCCCACAACGCCCAAAGCGTCTCTTCACCGATCACGCCGTTCGTCTCCGCGCTTTTGTCTTCTTCGTTTTGAAAAATACTCGAAAATGACCCGGCACCCGCCACACAGGCAGGCGCCGGGATCCGAGATCACACGTTCGGATAGCAGAAGCTGTCCGTCGAACAGTCACCGCCCTCAAGACGGATCTGGTGGCTGCGATACCCGTCGGGGAACTCCACCCAGAAGTTCTCGTCCAGCGTCAGGCCGCCATTTTCGCCGACATTGGCCATGACCATCGCGGCGCCACGCTCGCCCGGGTAGAACTGGTCGTCCCAGGTCGAATACAACGAGTTGGTCCAGTAGACGCGCTTGCCGTCCCGGCTGATCTCAACCATCTGCGGACCATAGCCGAACTCCTTGCCGTTCGGATGCTTGGTCTTCTTGACGATGCCACCGATCTCGACCTTGCCCGCCAGCACCGGGTTCATCGGGTCGGACACATCGTACTGATGCATCTCGCCCTGACCCCAGCAAGCCACGTAGAGATACTTGTCGTCCAGGCTCAGGTCGATGTCGGTCACCAGCGGCGGCACAGCGCCAAACCCGGCCAGAAGCGGCGGAAGATCCGCGGCATCCGCGGGATGCGGGTCGATG
The DNA here is from genome assembly GCA_042088665.1 of Sagittula sp. GTDB lineage: Bacteria > Pseudomonadota > Alphaproteobacteria > Rhodobacterales > Rhodobacteraceae > JBELMB01. Next base: position 185,552 of record JBELMB010000001.1, on the reverse strand, counting down.
GTGATGGTCTTCTTGGCCTCGAACGTGCCGTCTTCCTTCTGCCACCAGGTAAAGATCGCACCCTGCAGATTGGTCGTATCCACCACGACACCACAGAAACCGTGGCTTTTCGCCGGATCATGCGCGGGCCGGATTTCCAGCGCCATCTGGTGGTTCTCGCCCAGATCGATGGTCTGAACGTTCTTGCGCTCACGCAGATTCCAGAAATGGATCTTGTGGCCATATTTGTTGGACAGCAGATCCTCCGGAACGATACCGTTCTCGAACTGCGGCGGCAGGCCCCACTCGCTGCTGACCATGTAGTCGCGCGGCAGGTTCCACCAGAAGTCATAGTGCTTGTCCTGCTCACCACGGTCCATCTCGTAGCGGCCAAGAATCTCGAAGGATTCACAATCGAGGATAAAGATGCCCGGGGGGCCATCCGTACCATCTTCGCCACCACCCCCAAGGGTCGAGACATAGATGCCCTCGGGCCCGCAGTGAATCGTGTGGGGGCGCGAATAGCCGGTCTTGGCAAAGACCTCTTCGGGTTCGATGATCTTGTGGATCTTCGCGTCCAGCGGTTCCTTCACATCAATAATATAGATGCGCGACGACCGGATCCCCGGAATGATAAGGTAGCGGCGTTCCAGAAAGGCATGGCCGGTCAGGGGCGAAAGCGCCGACGAACAGGCGTTCCAGCCAAAATGGTGAAACTCGTCACCGGTGTTCGGCATCATCACTTTGTGAACGATCTCGCCATAGGTCTCGGATGTCGGGTTCACATCGACCACGGCCAGACCATCGGGCTGGCTGAAGTCAGGGCTCAGCATCAGGGTAAAAGCCAGATTTTCTGCGGGGGCGTCCATGGCCGCGCGTGCCGTAGGATAGAACGTCGCGTCCGGGCGGAAGTTTTGGTTCATGCTTTTTCTCCTCCTAAAAAGCGTGAAGTCAGCTGAAAATATTTTTTCTTAACTGATCGGGTCAGTAGGCATGAGCAAAGCGCACAGGTCAACAAAAACTGCGTCAGCCCGCCACATGTCACTTGGCGCTTTGAAAACACGGTCGAAAGCGTGGTTTGGAGGGTGGGCCGCCGGGCCTGATCAAGGCCCGGTCGGGGCGCCCGGAGAAGCGCGCCGCGCCGCCACCGCAGCCTCCAGCCGGGCACGCACACGCGCACCCCAGGCCGGCCAGTTGAGCCGCGCCTCGTATTCCTGTCGCGCACTTGCACTCAGGGCGCTATACCGCGCGGGATCGGCCAGATATTCACGGATCAAGTCGGCAAAGGCCTCCGGTCCTGCGCCAGGCGGCAAGGCATGCCCGTTGACTCCCTCCCGGATCGGTACGCCGCCCACCCGCAGACAAAGACTGGGCAGCCCGTAGGCAGAGGCCTCGCAGAACGCAAAGCCATAGCTCTCAAAGGAAGGCTGCACGAGGAAATGCGCCTCCGCCAGCGCCTGCTCAAACCGCACAAGCTGCTCCGGCACTGCCTTGTTCAACTCGGCCAATACCGTAACGTGATCGTTTTGGTGAAACTCGGGAGGCACGCAGCCAATCACCGACAGCCGCGCGTCGACACCCTGCGCGCGCAGGGCCATCATGGTGTCAAAGGCGACGGGGCCACCCTTCGCAAACCAGTCCCGCCCGATGACCAGCAGATGCAGCGGCCGATCCACTTGCACCTGCTTGACCTCTGGCTGCGGCGGAGGGGCGATATTTGCGCCCCACTCGATCTGGCTTCCGACGCCTGACTTCAGGCCGTAGCGCGCGTCCACCGCCTCGCACAGCCATTCCGACGGCCAGAGCGCCACGTCCAGTTTCTGCAGAACCGCCCGCTCACGCGCTTCGGCCCAGTTGTCGAGAACCTCGCCAAAGGGCAAGACCCGCGCATGCGCCTGCCCGATCTCGGAGGTGCGATAGACGGTTTGCACCGCATCAGAGGTAAAGGCCGTCACGACACCCTTTGGCACACTGACCCCGGCCAGTGTGTGCAACGCATAGGCACCGAAAAGCACGTCGAACGCCCCTTCGGCCAACACCCGGCTGACCCGGCGGGCAATGATCCCGCGCAGCGCATAATGCATCCGCCAGCGCAGGCGCAGATTGTACCGGTCCGGCATGGCAAAGATCGCGCGGCGCACGGGTTCGGCGGCGCCCCAGTCCTGTGGCAGGATCTCGACCTCGCCGACATGCGCCTTCAGCGCGTCAAAGATGCGGGCGTTGCCCCCCGAATACAGGTTCCTGTCCAGCGGGGACATGTCACTCAGATAGGCAATGCGCAGTGGCTTCATGTCTCTCCCTCGCGGTTCACCCCTTGCCGCTGTGCAAAACCTTTGGGGCGATTCTGCGGTGCTTCGCGGGTGATTTCGTTTCGACCACGACAACGGTATCAGCAAGGATCCGCAGATGTTTCCCGTTTCACGGTTTTGGCCGATTGCTGACGCGACTTTGCCCAATCGCTCTGCTAGATCATGCCCGTTCGCAGGACACGAGGCCCCATCGCCCAATGCCCAACCCCATTGCCCTTCTCGCGCTGGCCAGCTTTCCACTGCTGGTCATTGTGCTGTTCGGCAACTTTCGGGTCGACCGCGCGCTGATCTGGACGATGCTGATCGGCTACCTCTTCCTGCCTGAACCACCTGCCTATTTCGACTTTCCGCTCGCGCCCCCCCTGAACAAGCACAACATCCCGGCGCTTGTCGCCTTCATGGCGGCGCTGTACCGCTATGGCCGAGACGGGCCGCTGTTGCCGCAATCCTTCGCGGGCAAGGCGCTGATGCTGATCTTTGTCTTTTCGCCAATCCTGACGGTGCTCACCAATGGCGAGCCGGTCTTCTGGGGCGAAGTGGGCCTGCCCGGTTTGGGTCCGAAAGACGCCATCGCGCTGTCGATGCAACAGTTCCTCGTGCTGTTGCCCTTCCTGCTGGCGCGGCAATTCCTCGCCACCGGCGGCGCACAAAAAGAGCTGCTGATCGCGCTGATGATCGGCGGGCTGGTCTATTCCCTGCTGATGCTGCTCGAGATGCGCCTGTCACCGCAGTTGAACCTCTGGGTTTACGGCTATTACCAGCACTTCTTTGGTCAATCGATCCGTTTTGGCGGCTACCGACCGGTGGTCTTCTTGTATCACGGGCTCTGGGTGGCGTTTTACACCCTCATGGCGGTCCTCGCGGCATGGGGCCTCTGGCGCTATGCAAAACAGACCGCGACGGAAGAGGAAGAGTTGCGCGGCCGCTGGAAGCTGCTGCTGGCCGCGCTCTACCTCTCCGCGATCCTCGTGCTGGCCAAATCGCTTGGCGCGCTCATGTTCATGGTGCTGCTGCTGCCGATCCTGTTGGTGATGCCCGTCGGCTGGCAAGTGCGGATCGCGATCATAATCGGCGTGCTCGCGCTGGCTTATCCCCTGCTCAAGGGCGCCAGCCTGATCCCGGAGGATTACCTGCTGGCAAAAGCCTATGAGTTCAACCAGGATCGCGGCGGCAGTCTCGAATTCCGCTTTACCAATGAAAACCTGCTGCTGGACCGCGCCTACCTGAAGTTCTGGTTCGGCTGGGGCAGTTGGGGGCGCAACCACATCCTTGATCCGGTCACCGGCTTCTTGCTGACGGTCACGGACGGTCGCTGGATCATCACCATCGGCGTCTACGGCTGGGTCGGCTTTGCGGCCGAATTCGGGCTGATCCTGCTGCCATTGGTGCTGATCGCACGCGAGTACAAGCACGCCCGGGAAAACGTCTCGCCGCTGGTGGGCACGCTCGCCCTGATGCTGGCGATCAACGTGGCCGACATGATCCCCAATGCGACTCTGACGCCGCTGACCTGGCTGTTGGTCGGCGCACTCACAGGCTACGCCGAAAAACTGCGTGCCGCGCGGCTCAAGGAAGAATTCGTTGAGAACCGCCTCGAATGGCGCCCCGTGATCGGGGCTATGAAAGACCCAGCATGACCCAGCCCCGCGTTTTGATCGTCGCAGATGAGTGCAACCCGGAGTGGCCCTCGCTGCCCATTGTGGGCTACAAATATGCCCTCGAAATCGCAAAGCTCTGCAATGTCACCGTGGCCACGCATGTGCGCAATCGCGAAAACATCCGCAAGGCGGGTGACAACCTCGATGTGCATTACATCGACACCGAATGGCTCGCCGCCCCGATGTTCAAGCTCGCCCGGCTGATCCGCGGCGGCGAGGAGGTCGGCTGGTCCACCTCGATGATCTTCAACTACCTGCCCTACCTCGCCTTCGAGCATGGTGTCTGGAAACGCTTCCGCCCCGATCTGAAAAACGGTGGATTTGACATCGTGCACCGGATAACGCCCATGTCGCCCACCCTACCCAGTTGGCTGGCGCATCGCGTCCCGCAGCCCTTTGTGATCGGGCCACTGAACGGCAATCTCGACTGGCCCGCCGTCTTTGCCGCCGAGCAGGCGCGCGAAAAGGAGGGCCTTCGAAGCCTGCGGAACTACTACAAGTACCTGCCCTATGCGCGGTCCACCTATGATGATGCGGCGGCGGTGCTCAGTGCCTTTTCCCACACCCGTCGGGATCTGGCGCGAGTCGAGGATGCGCGCGTCATCTCCATGCCAGAGATCGGTTTTGACCCGATGCTGTTTCATGATCAGGGCGCGCGCGCAGCGGGGCAGCGCGGGGAGAAGGTGAACTTTCTCTATGCCGGTCGCCTCGTGCCTTACAAGCTGCCGGAACTGCCAATCCGCGCCTTTGCAGCGGACCCGACGTTGCGCGCGCATCACCTGCACATTGTGGGTGACGGCCCCGAACGCGCCCGCATGGAAGCCGTCATAGCCGAAGAAGGGTTGGGCGATTGCATCACCCTGCATGGGCGCAAATCGCAGGCCGACGTGGCCGACATGATGCGCCAGTGCGATGCCTTTGTCTTTCCATCGATCCGGGAGTTGGGCGCCGGTGTGGTGATCGAGGCCATGGCCTGCGGGATGCAGGTGATGGTCGCCAACTACGGTGCGCCCGGTGACCTCGCCGCCGAGGGACGCGGCACCCGTGTGCGCATGAGCGCGCTGGACGACATGGTCGCCGGTTTCGCGCGCGAGATGGCCGCGGCAACACAGGACCGCGCCGCCATGGCGGGCATCGCCGCAGCGGGCAAAGCCTACGCGGATGCGCATTACCCATGGGCCGTCAAAGGCGCGAAGACCCATGCGCTCTACGCCGCGCTGCTGGACGGCGGCCCCCTGCCTGATCTGGGTTATTGACCTCCACCCGGTCCCGGTGACTGGACCATTGCGCGCCTGACATGCTACCCGCGACCCAAGGACAAGCCGAAGAGGGTGAGATGGACAAGCGTTTCAGACTGTCGCTGTTGGCTGGCGTCGTGGTGATCGCCGCGGCAGTCGGCGGGGCCATGAGCACCGGCCCAAGCTGGCTTTTGGTGCTGGCCTGTATCGGCATGGCGCTGATGGGCTGGGGTTTGGTGCAAAAGGCACAGGACCCCAAGGCCGGCACGCCCGGCGCGATTGACCGCTACGGGGCCTGGGTGGTGACGGTTGGCGGCATTCTGGCCGCGCTCTGGCTGGTCGCGACGCTGCTCTTTTTGGGCTGACGCGTGACCGGATTGCCCCCCGTGGCAGATGGCGCGGCGCGTCCCCCCGCGCCGGAGTATGACACCACCCGCCTGCACCTGCGCGACTGGCACAGATTTCGCGACACGCCAAAGGCACGGGCCACCCTCGAACAGGCCCTGGACGGCCTCTTGACGCCTGCGGTCCTGCGGCATCTGCCGCCAGCGGTGCAACGTCGCGCAACGGAACCCGAGACTGGCAATGACATGGCCAACTGGATCGCGGAACGCGACCGCAACGGCGTGGCTGTTTCCTGTATCCGGGCAGAGGATCGCCTTATCGGCCTGCTCTTTCTCTTTGGTGAGGCGGCGCAAACGCTGCATTTCGGCTACCTGCTCGGCGAAACGGCCTGGGGCAAGGGCTACGCCACCGAATGCGTCAACGGCCTGTTGACACATCTGCGACGGACGCGTGTCTCGGGCACGCTGCTGGCGGGCGTCGACATGGACAATCCCGCCTCCGCGCGGGTGCTGGAAAAGACCGGGTTTCAGGCGCTGCCCGCGCAGGCGGGGACCCTGCACTTTGCCTTCCCGCTCGACGGCTCGTAGCCCGGGGTTCACCCCGGGTTCGTCCTGGATCCCTGGCACCGCGTCCCGACATCACAGCCGTCGTGAACCACCTCAGTCGCCACCCGAAATCACACGCGCCGGAATACCCGCAACGGTCACGCCTGACGGCACATCCCGGGTCACAACGGCATTGGCCCCGATCACAACGTGATCGCCCACCGTCAAAGGCCCGATAAGCTTTGCCCCGGCGCCCACGTCCACATGCCCCCCAAGCACAACCGGCCCGGCCAGCGTCACCTGGTGAAACAACATGCAATTCACCCCGATCCTTGCCTCCGGATGGACGATTATCCCCGTGGGATGCGTCAGCCGCAGCCCGCCGCCGATTTGTGTCGTCAGATGCAGCTCCGACTGGCACATCAGGGACCAGAACCAGTGATTGAGCACCCAGTATTTGGAAATCAGCCGCCCCAAACCGCCCGTCGCCCGCGCCGCCTGATACCTCCGCACGGCGCGGATCATCTTCTTGCCCGGGTCCCAGAACCGCTCCACCCGTTCGCGCGACCAATCGGGCACCTCGGCAGAGATGTCATGTTCCTGCGCCATACACGCTCCTGCGCCTCCGAACCGCCTCACTCGTGCCCAGAAATGCGCTATCCTTGAGGATATGGCAATGTTCGGGAGGCACTCTCCCCACCGGGCGAGTCTTCGCCTAAGACTGATCCGCAGAAGCGAAGCCACCGGAGAACCCGGCCCCAGATGACCCATTCCCCGCCTCCTTTGCCCTATCGCGGCGATATTGACGGCCTGCGCGCCATCGCTGTGCTGTCGGTGGTGCTGTACCACTTTGGTCTGCCCCTTCAGGGCGGATTTACCGGGGTGGACGTGTTCTTTGTCATCTCGGGTTTCCTGATCGGGGGGATCCTGTGGCGCGAATACGATGCGACAGGCCGCGTCGCCCTGTTGCCGTTCTATGTGCGCCGCTTCAAGCGTCTCGCGCCGGCCTTCTTCGTGATGGTCCTGGTGACCGCCGTCCTGGCCTGGATGATCCTGCTGCCGTTCGAGTATCGCGAATTTGGCAAAACTGCGATCGCCGCAACGGTCTATGCCTCCAACATCCTGTTCTTCCGGCAAACGGGCTATTTCGACGCCGCGGCCCATGAAAAGCCGCTGCTGCACACCTGGTCACTGGCCGTCGAAGAGCAGTTCTACATCTTCCTGCCCCTGCTGATCCTGCTGCTGTCGCGCAGCCGACGGGCGCTGCTGGTCGCACTGATCGCCACTTGGGCCGCCTCTCTGGCCGCCTGTCTCTGGCTCACACCCACCCAGCCAAGTGCTGCCTTCTACCTGTTTCCCTTCCGCGCATGGGAGCTTTTGACCGGGGTTTTGCTGGCCGTTCTGGGCCATGAACGGCGGCTAAGCTGGCGTGGACACGCGCTTTTGTCCTGGGCCGGGCTTGTGCTCGTGCTTGCGGGTCTGGCGTTGATTCCCGCCGGGCCACAGTTTCCCGGCACGCTTGCGCTGGCACCGGTGATAGGCACCGCTCTGCTGTTGAGTTCCGGCACCGGGCGCAGCCTCGTGAACCAGGCACTGACCTTGCCGGTGTTGCGCTTTTTCGGACAGATCTCCTATTCGCTGTACCTCTGGCACTGGCCGGTCTTTGTGCTGTCGACCTATCTGCGCGACGGCCATGCGCATCTGTTCGAATCCATGCTGTGGATGGGTCTCTCGGTATTGCTGGCCTGGGCTTCCTGGGCCTTTGTGGAACAACCCGTGCGCAAGGCGCGCCGCCTGCCCGACTGGGCGGCACTGGCGGCCACCGCCACGGCCAGCCTTGCAACGCTGGCCTTTGGCGCGCTCTTGTTTGTCAAGGACGGGCTGCCGGGCCGGTTTGGCCCAGACGCACAACCACACATCGCAGCATCCGGTGATTTCCTTCAGGACTGGAGCCGATGCCACATCGCGCAATCCCTGCCCCTCGACGGGTTAGAGGTCTGCCCCATTGGTCCGGAGGGCGCACCACAGGTTCTGGTCTGGGGGGACAGCCATTTGCGCGCCATGAAGGAAGGCATCGACCTCGCCGCGCATGAAGCGGGGACACCCGGGCTGATCATCTGGCGCGCGGGCTGTCCGCCACTCTTTGGTCTGCGCAAGGTCGAGAACTCTGCCACGCCTGCGCAGAACACGGCCTGCGCACAGGCCAACCTGCAGATCAAGCAGAGCTTTGCCCGCCTCGACACGGTCCACAGCGTGCTTCTGGTGGGACGATGGACCTATTATGCCACCGGGCAGGGCGTCGGGCTGGACCGTGACAACACCATCGCCCTGCACCGGGCCGATGGGCCCAGCGCGACAGGCGTGCCGCAGGCCCGGCTGATGGCCGACGCCGCCGCAAGCACCGTGTCCGAGATCACCAAGGGTGGTCGCCGCGTCTTTGTCCTGCGCCAACCTCCCGAAGTGCCCATGTACGACAGCCGCCACGCCGCGCGCGAAGCGGCGCACAGCGGCCTGCCGCTGGCCGCGGATCCACGCACCGACACAGAGGTCGCGCGCACCGCCCTGACGCCACGCGTTGCCATGGCAGAAACCGCATGGCCCGCCCTTGTGGACAGCGGACAGATCACGCTGTTGGACAGCTGGCCGCATTTCTGCGACGCGCAGTCCTGTTCGGCGTTGAATGGCGAGGTCGGCCAGTATTTTGACAACAACCATGTCACCAATGCCGCGGCACTGCGCGTGCGGGAGTTGTTTGCGCCGGTCTTTGCGAGACCACTGGCCCTGCCCTCACGCGAGACGGCGCAATCGGCCGTGATCGGCGAATGAGCCACCCGGCCGGTGACATCCACTGGGACGCGGTGGTGATCGGCACCGGCATGGGCGGCGGCACCCTTGGTCGGGCCCTTGCCGAAGCCGGGATGCGGGTCTTGTTCCTGGAACGCGGGCGCGCGGACGCCCGGAGCGCCCGCAGCGGCCTGTCCGAGATCTTTGTACCCGAAGCGCGCGCCACACGCGGGCTTTGGCCCGACCCGCTGCATGCGTCGGTCGATGGCGTCTCGCAGACCTTTTACGCGCCGCTTGGCAGCGGCATCGGCGGCAGTTCGGTGTTCTACGCGGCAACCTTGGAACGCCCCGAACGGCACGATCTTGATGATCTGCCGGACAGACCGCACCCCACCGGCGGCTGGCCGCTCTCGTTTGACGAGATGGCGCCGTATTACGCGCGCGCCGCCACGATCTACCGCGTGCACGGCACACCGGATCCCCTCTCGCCCGAGACACCGATCCCCCTGCGCAGGCCACCACCGTTGACCGCGCTGGAATCCGGCCTGATGCAGAGCCTTTCAGCCGCCGGGTTACACCCCTATCAGGCGCATACGGCATTGGAATCCCTTGAGGGATGCGCGAAGTGCCTCGGCCACAAATGCCCCCGCCCCTGCAAGATGGATGGCCGGTCCGCCGGGGTTGAACCCGCATTGGCCACCGGCCGGGCAGAGCTGATCACCAGGGCCGAAGTGACCCGCCTGATCAGCGAAGGTCCCCGCGTCACGGAAGTCGAGGCACGGATCGATGGGACGCTGCACCGCTTTGCCGCCGGGCAGGTCGTACTTGCCGCCGGGGCGTTGAATTCCCCCCGGGTGCTGTTTGCCTCTGCAACCAGCGCTGCGCCAAACGGGTTGGCCAACAGCTCTGGCCTTGTTGGGCGAAACCTGATGTTTCACCTCAACGAGATGGTGGCGCTTTGGCCCAAGGGGACGCAAGCAGAGGGTGAGACGACCAAGGCGGTGTCCCTGCGCGACCTCTACCACCGTGACGGCGCGCGTCTGGGCACGGTGCAGGCCATGGGCATCCGTGCGAGCTATGGCGAAATCGTTTTTTACCTCAATCGCTTGCTGGTGCAGCAAGGGTTTAAACGGCTGCAACCGTTGACCCGCCTGCCTGCAGCGCTGGCGCACAGGCTCTTTGGCAGCGCACAGATCTTTGTCGGCCTGATGGAGGATCTCCCCTATGCCGAGAACCGCGTGCTGGACGACCCTGACAAACTCGCCGTCAGCTATACCTTGCAGGATGAGCTTCGGACCCGGCGCAGGGCCTTTCGCAAGGCGATCCGGGGCGCGTTTCGCGGGCATCGCAAGATGTTCCTTGGCCTGCAACCTGAACTGAACTGGGGCCACCCCTGCGGCACGCTGCGGTTTGGCAAGGATCCGGCGCAATCCGTGCTGCGCGTGGATGGCCGGACCCATGACATGACGAATCTCTGGGTGGCCGATGCCAGTTTCATGCCGACCTCGATGGGGGTAAACCCCAGCCTGACCATCGCGGCCTTTGCCCTGCATGTGGCCGACCAGATCCTGAAAGAGCCCAGATGACCGAGATCACCCCAAAGGATGGCGCCGTCGCCGTCACCGGCGCCGGATCCGGCCTGGGTCGGGCCATGGCGCAACAATTCTGCGCGCAGGGCTTTCAGGTGGCCGGCCTGGGCCGCCGCGCCGACGCGCTGGAGGACACCGCCGGGCTTTGCGGCAACGGGTTTCACCCGCGGGTCTGCGACGTCTCCTCGCCGGACGCGGTGGCGCAGTGTTTTGCATCACTTGTCGCGGATCTGGGTCCGCTGGCGGTTCTGGTGAACAACGCGGCTCTCTACCCGCGCCGGGACTTTCTGTCCGAGACACCTCAAAGTTTTGCACAGACCATGGATGTGAACCTTGGCGGTCTGGTCGCCTGCAGCCACGCGGCGCTGCAGGACATGGTGCCCCGCGGCGCAGGCCGCATCCTGAACGTGGCAACCTTTGCGGATCTCAATCCGCTGCCTGCCTCATCGGCCTATTCCGTGTCAAAGGGGGCGGCGCGGATCCTGACCCGGGCGCTGATCGCCGACCTTGCGGACCGCTTTCCCGGCATCGTCATCTCGGACTGGATGCCGGGGATGTTGCGCACCCGGATGGGTATTCCCGACGGCCTGCCGCCAGAGACCTCTGCCGCATGGGGCGTCAAGCTGGCGCTGATGGCCGATCAAAGCCTGACAGGCACCACATTCGAGATGAACAAAGAAATCCTGCCGCCGCGCGGTCTGAAGGGCAAGATCAAGGATCTCGTGCTGATGCAGCGCAGAAAGCCGCGCCTGCTGTGACCGTCAGTTCTTACGGGACCGAAACCGCAGCATGAACGCCTTGACGACCTCTGACGGCAGGATCGCCAGACACTGGATGTAGCGCGGCCCCAACCGCTTGGGCGCTGACGCCGCACGCCAAAGCCATTCCATCGCGATCTTGCGCACCCAGGGTGCGGCGCGCACCTGCGTGCCTGCGTAGAAATCCAGCCCTGCCCCGATCGACACAAAGCCGATCTCTGGCGTCACGCGCCTTCCGGTGGCGGCAAAGATCTCTTGCTTGGGCGCGCCAAGCGCCACAAAGCACATCCGCGCGCCGCTGCTTGCGATCCTGGTCAGGCTGGTCTCTGCGTCAGGTCCGGCAGGGTCGAACCCCATGGGCGGTGCGATGCAGGACACGATGTCGATGTCGCGCACTTCCCGTTCCAGATAGGCTTTCGCTGCAGCCAGAACGCCTTCTGTCGCACCAAAAAGCGCAACAGATACACTTTGCGCCGCGGCGATTCGGGCCAGCGGAAGAATCGCTTCGGAGCCCGGGATCAGACTGACCGGGCGCGCGGCCATCCGCGACATCCAGACGATGGGATTGCCATCGGCCACCACGAAATCCTGCTTGGCATATGCGCTGCGAAACACATCGGAATCGCGCATTTTCACGAGGTGGTCGAGGTTCAGCGTCGCGAGGGCAAAGCCCTTTTTTTGTGCGAACAACTCTTTTACGCGCGCCTCGAGAACGGCCCAGGTGGGCACATTGACAGTGATGACCTGATCCTCGATGCGGAAATCCATGACGCACACTCCCCTGCCGCCCTGTTACCCTGAAAAGCGGCAGAGTTTCCTTCCCAAATTGCATGGGATCGGCAAATAACTCATCCGTGATGCTGCAACGCCGCAACGCTGAAAGAAAACCGGTTTTGGTGCCGAAATCTGGCCATGTTTCTTTGTTTGAAGGCACACTGGCGGCAAGGGGGTATCGTCCGTGGTGGAGCCGAAACAGATCCAGACCCAGAGCCACCGGACCGGGTGGACACCATGAACCAGCCGGTGCTGATCCTGGGCTGCGGATTCGTGGCGGACCTCTACATGCGGTCGCTGGCTTGTTTTCCACAGATTCGCGTGGCGGGCGTGTATGATCGCGATCCGGCGCGGCGCGCACAGTTTTGTGCCTTTTGGGATCTGACCGCCGTCGAATCGCTGGAGGCTCTCTTGGCCTCTGCCCCCGGCGCGCTGGTGTTGAACCTGACCAATCCTTTCGCGCACTATGAAACATCAAAGGCCTGCCTTGAAGCCGGACACCCTGTCTATTCCGAGAAACCGCTCGCGATGACGATGGAGGAGGCGCGCAGCCTGCATGCCTTGGCCGAAGATCAGGGCCTGATCCTCGCCTCGGCGCCCTGTTCCGCGATGGGGGAGGCGGCGCAAACCCTGGGCCATGCGCTCAGATCCGGTGTCGCGGGGACGCCGCGTGCAATCTATGCAGAGCTTGACGACGGTTTTGTCCCACAGGCGGCCTATCACAAGTGGTGTTCAGAATCCGGAGCGCCCTGGCCCTACGAGGATGAGTTCCGCACGGGCTGCACACTGGAACACGCGGGCTACTACCTGACATGGTTAATGTCATGGTTCGGATCTGTCCGCCGGGTGGTGGCCGCCTCCGCGGAGACGATCCCCGACAAGGAGGGCACCGGCCCTTTTGCGCCGGACCTGTCCGTGGCGGTCTTGTTCTTTGAAAACGGGCCTGTGACGCGGCTGACCTGCTCGATCACGGCGCCGCACAATCACGGAATCCGGATCGTCGGGGACAAGGGCGTGCTGATGTGTGACGCCGCATGGGACAATGCGGCGAAGGTCCGTTTCGCGCGTCGCATGACGGTGCGCCGGCGGCTGATGGAACATCCCTTTCCGAAACGCCTGCGCCTGTCGCAGCCCACCCATCCAAAGGTAAAGCGTTGGGGCGCGGCGGCGATGAACTTTGCGCTGGGACCGTGGGAAGTGCTGGAGGCGCTGCGCGAGGGACGGCCTTGCCGGATGTCCAACGCCTTCGCGCTGCACCTGACCGAAGTCACGCTGGCGATCCAGAATGCGGGTGAGACCAGCGGCGCGCAAGAGATGACCACCCGTTGTGACCCGATGGAGCCGATGCCATGGGCGAAGTGAAACCGGAGCCGGCCAAGAGTGGCGAAGTGAAACCGGAGCCAATCCAGAGCGCCGAAGTGAAACCGGAGCCAACCCTCGTCATAACCGGTGCAAACGGCTTTCTTGGACAGGCCTGCGTGATACAGGCGCGCCGTCGCGGATTGGCTGTAGTCGCCGTCAGCCGCGGTCCGGCGTTGGCGGAATGGGAAGGTGATCCCCAGATCACGCATCTGCGCCTTGACCTGTCCGAAGACAGCAGCCCTGCCACTTTGGCCAAAGCCTGTCCGAACCATTGCGCCATCATTCAGACCGCCGGGCCCATGTCCGGCGCGCCGCTCGATCTGGCCCGACAGACCCTGCAGATTCAGGCCAGCGTCTGGGGCGGACGACGTGACTGTGACGTTCCACTTGTCCTGATCTCGTCCCTCTCTGTCTATGACACCGACCAGCTTTCACCGGGCGACGCGTTGACCGAAAACAGTCCGCTGCTGTCCCTGCCTCCGACGCCGCTTGTGGATCCGCGTGCCATCGCCGCGCAGGCGCGTGACGCCTATGCCGGGGCGAAGCGGGCGGCAGAGTTCTGGATCTCTGAACAGGTCAGGATGGCGCCGGAACAGGGTCGCAACCTTTGGATCCTGCGCCCCGGGGCGATCTGGGGTCCGGGGCGCAGCTGGCACGCGCTGATGGGGTTCTTTGCCTCAAAGCTGCACATCACCATCGGATCGGAGGGAGAGCTGCCGCTGTGTCATGTCGACCATGTCGCCGGAAGCGCCGTCGACGCTGCGCTGACCCCGACCGATACACCGCAGATGCTGAACGTTTTTGACGACGACCGCCCGACCCGCGCGCGGTTTCGCGCCGCACACAGGCGGTGTTACGGCTGGCCGCGGCTGAATGTGACCGTGCCATACGGCGCATGGCTGGGACTTGTGCGCCTTTTGGCGCCGGTGGCACAGAAACTGCCGGGCCTGTTTCGCGAACCCATCCTGCGGGCGCGGATGATGCCGCTGAGGTTTCCGAACACCGCGCTGCGCAGTGCGCTTGGCGGTGAGGATTTCGACACCTTCGAAGGGATGATGGCCCGAACCCGCGATGAGGAGCCACAGTCATGACCCTGCCCAAGCTCGCCTATCTGACCGGGGAATATCCGCGCGCCTCCGACACATTCATCCAACGCGAAGTGGCGGCCCTGCGCCGCATTGGTCATGCGGTAGAGACCTGCTCGATCCGGACCACCGGGCCCGAGCACCTCGTCGGTCCGGAACAACGCGAGGAACACGCGCGCACGTTCAAGGTGCTGGACGCTTGTCGCAACCCGCTGCGCGTGCTCCGCGCCCATGCGCGCTGGATGCGCAATCCCCGGCGCTACTTTGGCGCGTTGAAACTGGCCTGGCGCACTGCGCCGAAAGGGGTCAAGGGGCGGCTGTACAACCTCGTCTACTTTGCCGAGGCCGGTGTGCTGGCCGCGCATCTGCAGGACAAGGGCGTGACCCATCTGCACAACCACATCGCAAAGGCGTCCTGCACGGTGGCGATGCTGGCCTCTGAACTCTCTGGCCTGCCGTTCAGCTTTACGATCCACGGGCCGGACATCTTCTTTGAGCCACAGCACTGGCGCATCGACGAAAAGGCCGCGCGGGCGCGTTTCGTGGCCTGCATTTCAGAATACTGCCGGGCGCAACTGATGTGCTTTACCGCGCAGAGGCATTGGCCCCGGCTGCACATCGTGCACTGTGGCGTGGACCCCGCCCGCTATGAAACAGCCGCGGCGCACAAGGGTGCAAACCTGCTGTTTGTCGGGCGGCTCGCTGCGGTCAAGGGTGTGCCGATCCTGCTGGACGCGCTGCAGAAGTTGGCACAGGACATCCCCGAGGTCCGCTTGCAGCTGATCGGCGACGGACCGGAACGCGCCACGCTTGAGGCCCGCGTGGCGGAGCTTGGCCTGACGGAACGGGTACGTTTTCTCGGCTACCGCAGCCAGTCCGAAGTGGCCGAGACCCTTGCGCAGACCGATGCCTTTGTCCTGCCCAGCTTTGCCGAGGGCGTGCCCGTCGTCCTGATGGAAGCCATGGCCGCAGGGGTGCCCGTGGTCACGACGCGGATCGCGGGCGTGCCCGAACTGGTGCGCGAAGGGGCCTGTGGCTGGCTGGTGCCACCCGGCGATGTGACGGCCCTGACCGAAGCCCTGACCAAGGTGCTGCGCAGCCGGACAGAGCGGCTTGCCATGGGCGAATTGGGGCGCGCGATCGTCTCCGAGGACTTCAATATGCAGACCGAGGCGGCGCGGCTGTCGCACCTGATCCGCGCCTATGAAAACGGTGACAGCCCGGGAAAGCGCCCGGATCCGGGACCAGATCCGGAGACACCGCAATGACCCCGGTGGACGTGGTCCTGATCGGGCGCAACGAAGGCGCGCGGCTTGTCGCTGCGCTGGCCTCTGTGCGAGACGTCGCGCGGCATGTGATCTACGTCGACAGCGGCTCCACCGATGACAGCGTCGCCGCGGCAGAAAAGGCGGGCGCGCAGGTGGTCGCACTGGACATGTCCACGCCCTTCACGGCAGCGCGGGCGCGCAATGCGGGCTTTGACGCGCTGGACGACCCCGCTTACGTCCAGTTCATCGATGGCGACTGCGCGCTGGTGCCCGGATATCTGGAAGCCGCCCGCCGCTTTCTGGACACGCACCCGGAGGTCGGCATGGTCACCGGCTGGCGCGCAGAGATCGCGCCGGAAGTCTCGGCCTACAACCTTCTTTGCCATTGGGAATGGCGCCGCCCTGCGGGCGAGATCCAGGCCTGTGGCGGTGACATGATGGTGCGCGGTGCGCTCTGGCGCGATGTCGGCGGCATGAACCCCGCCGTGATCGCAGCCGAAGACGACGAGGTCTGCTGTCGCTTTCGCAAAGCCGGCTGGACCCTGCAGCGCATTCCCGAGGAAATGACGCGCCACGACGCCGCCATGCTGCGGTTTGGCCAGTGGTGGGCCCGGGCCGTGCGCACCGGGCATGGCTTTGCTCAGGTGCATGACCTGCATCCGGAGTATTTCGTCACCGAATGCCGCCGGGTGCTGGTCTTTGCGGTTGCGCTGCCTGCGTGTTTGCTGGTGGCCCTGCTGGTCTGGTGGCCCCTCGCCCTTGTCATCCTCGCCGCCTATGCCCTGAGCTGGTGGCGCGGCACCGAAGGGTTGAAACGCGACGGGATCGCGCCCCGACAGGCACCGGCGCTGGGCCTTTTGCTGACCATTTCAAAGTTTCCAAACCTCATCGGCATGTTCCGCTATTTCGCGCGCAAGTTGCGCGGATCGGAAATGCGGATCATCGAATACAAGTGAGCCTTCTTATGCCCCAGCCCCTTCGCATCGGCCTGATTGGCGCCGGATACATCGCAACGTGGCACGCGGATGCCCTGACCGCGACCCCCGGTGTTGCCGTAACGGCAGTCTGCGACATGCGCGCCGGCGCGGCCAAGGCCCTCGCCGACCAATACGGCGCGGCGGTCTTCACCTCTGTAGACGAAATGCTGGAGGCAGGCGTCTGCGACGCCGTACACATCCTCACGCCACCGCAATTCCATGAGGCAATTGCCATTCAGTGCCTCAAGGGCGGGGTGCATGTGCTTGTGGAAAAGCCTGTGGCCTTGTCCGGGAGCGCGACGGAAAACATTGCCCGTGTCTCCGCCGAAACCGGAAAGACGTTCAGCCCCGGGCACAACTTCCTTGGTTTGCCCGGTTACACAGGTATGAAGACCGCCGCCCAGGCCGGGGATTATGGACAAATCCACGCGGCAGAGATCTGCTGGGCGCTGCCACTCGCGCCCCTTCGCTCCGGGCCATTCAATCTATGGCTGCTTGAAGAGCCAAAGAACCTCCTGCTGGAACTGGGGCCGCATCTGGTGGCCTTTGCGCAGGATCTCTTTGGTCCGATGGAGGTGCTCTTTGCCGAGGCGGGGCATCCGGTGATGCTGCCGGGCGACGACCCGCGCCCCCAAAGCTTTCGCATTCTTGCGCGGGCGGGTGGCGTGAACATCAGCTTTGCGATTTCCATGGTCGAGACAGTCGACGACCGCTCTGTCACGCTGCGCGGATCTTCGGCCCGGGCGCGTCTGGATTTCGCTCAGGACGTGTTGACCGTCGAGCGGGAGAATGCTTCTGACCTCGTGATCAACCCGTTGCGGCGACAGCTGGCCCTGTCGCGCCAGTACCGGCGCGAAGGTCTGCGCAATGCCTGGACACAGATGCGCTCCCTGAACACAAAGAACCCCTATGCGCTGAGTTTTCAGGGCATGGCCTCGGCGGTCTATGGCGAGATCGCAGGCAAGGTGCAGACACCGGACGCCCGCTTTTCCGCGCAAAGCGCCGTGGCCGTGATGCGCACCATCGACGACATCATCGCCGCCCTGCCGGAAAGCGTGCGCGCGGTCGCCGCTCCGGTTGTGCAGACCCGCGCGGCAAAACCCACCGCGATGGTCATTGGCGGCACCGGCTTTATCGGGCGCGCGCTGACACGGCGGTTGGTGGCCGAAGGGCGCGACGTGCGCGTGCTGTCACGCGGGCGGACCGGCCCCTTCCCCGATCTGCCCGACCAGGTCGAGACGGTCTCTGCCTCGCTGCACGACCTCGACGGGCTGACCGAGGCGATGAAGGGCATGGAGGTGGTCTTTAACCTCGCCAAATCGATGGACACCACATGGGAGGATTGCCTGCGCAATGACGTCGGCGTCGCCACCCGCGTGGCCATGGCCTCTGAGGCGGCGGGGGTGAAACGGCTGGTCTACACCGGTACAATCGCTTCGTATGACATGTCGGATCCGGGCAAGAAGATCACCGAGGACACTGGCTTTGCCGCCGACATGTCCGACCGCAATCTCTACGCGCGCTCAAAGGCGGAATGCGAGAACCAGCTGATGAAACTGCACCGCGAGCGGGGACTGCCACTGGTCATCGCACGGCCCGGCATTGTCGTGGGTCCGGGCGGTCCGCTGCAGCACTGGGGCATCGGGCGCTGGCATGGCGCCGGGGCCGTCCGCATCTGGGGCCATGGCAACAACATCCTGCCTTTCGTCCTGAACGACGACGTGGCCGATGGGCTGGTGCGCATGATAGACGCCCCGGTCGAGGGCCAAAGCTTTAACCTCATCGGGGATCGGATGCTGTCGGCACGCGGCTACTTTGACGCGATCCACAAGACCCTTGGCGCGCGGATCGAGGTTGTTCCGGGCAACCTGACCGCCTTTTACCTGTCTGACGCGGTGAAATACCTGCTGAAAAAGCACGCGCTGCGTCGCAAGGGCGTGATCCGCCCATCCTTGGCGGATTGGAAAAGCCGCGCGCATTTCTCCCCCTTCAACAACGAAAAGCCCAAGCGCCTGCTGGACTGGCAGCCCGAACCATCGCGCGAGGTTTTCGTGGAAAAGGCAATTGCGCAGGCCAATCTGACCGGGGTGTGATTGGTGTTTGTTCAGGCGCGACAAGAGGATTTCGCCACTTGTCCGGTTCGCGCTGGATTACCTGCCCAAAGGTAAACAATTCCCTTGGCCTTGACTTATTCTGGCCAGATTTCGCTGCTTAAACGAGGGGCATCGCGGTTTGTCGGGACATGAACCGCGGTTATGATAGAGCAGTAGGTATATCAGCCTCGGAGGCGTTCAGGCGCCGATCCGGGTGAGGGCACAAGGCATGAGTATGATGGACGGCCCGAAGTTTCGCCGCAAACGCAAATCGCCGAGCGCAGTCTCTCCGGCTGTCGAAGATGATGCGCCGATCGCACCCCTGGATACGCGTGACGCAAGGTTGGCCCGCCGTGCCACGGAGGCCGACGCCAGTGCCGAAGCCGCGCGCCGCGCCAGCGAAGCGCAACGCCGGGCCGCCGCGGCAGCCCAACGCGCGGCAGAGGCCGGCGCCCAGCGCGAGGCCGACGAGGCCGCCCTGCGCGCAGCCGCCGACGAGATGGCCCGCCAGAAAGCCGAACAGGCGCAACGCGAAGCCGCAGCCGCCCGTCGTGAGGCCGAGAAGGAAAAGCGCGACGCAGAGGCCGCGGCCTTTGCCCGTGCCGAAGCCGAGGCGCGCGCCGAATCCCGCCAGAGGGTCGAAGCGGCCCGCCGCATCGCCGAAGAAAAAGCCCGCCTTGCCGAGGAAGAAGAGGCCCTGCACGCAGCAGAAGCCGAAGCCCGACGCGAAGCAGAGGCCCAGCGCGAAGCAGCAGCCCAACGCCAACGCGAAGCGGCAGAGCGCGAGGCGGCAAAGGCCGAACGCGCTGCCCAGTTGGCGGAAGCCAAACGCGCCGAGAAGGCACGCCAGATCGCCGCCGCACAAAAGGCCGAAGCGACCCGCCTGGCGGAACAACAACGCCAGAACGAGGCCGCGCACGCCGCCGCAGAGGCGCGGCATCGCGAGGAGCTCCGCCTCGAAGAGGAGGCCCTGCAAGCCGAAGAAGCCCGCCTTGAAGAAGAGGCCCGCCTTGCGGAGCACGCCCGTCTCGAGCAGGAAAAGTTGCGCGCGGACCGGGCGCGTCGCGCTGAAAAGGCCCGCCTCGACGAGGAAGCCCGCCTCGAAGAGGAGGCCCTGCAAGCTGAAGAGGCCCGACTCGACGAAGAAGCCCGGCGCGAAGAGGAAGCCTTGCACGCCGAAGAGGCCCGGCGCGACGCTCTGGCCCGGCAGGCGCAGGACGCCCAACGCGACGCGCGCGCCCGCAGGGCAGAGGCACAGGCCCGTCGCCTGACCGAAACTGCGCCCGCCCCGCTGACCCTTGGCGCCGCCAACCGCGTGATGCCCGGCCTGCCGCAGGATGGTGTCTGGGATCGGGTGCCGGAAATGGCCGTCGATCTTGGCCACCTCAACCGCAACCGCATCATCACGGCGGACCGTCTGGATCCCGCCCACACCACCTTTGACGTTCTGCGCACGCGGCTCATGCATGCCCTGAACGAAAACGGCTGGAAACGTGTGGCCATCACCTCCCCGGGCAAGGACTGCGGCAAGACATTCACCGCTGCCAATCTGGCCATCACCTTGTCGCGGCAGGAAAACACCCGCACGGTGCTGATGGATTTCGACATGCGCCGGCCCAGCCTTTACAACGTCATGGGCAACCAGAGCCCCACGGCGCTGGGCGATGTGCTGCGTGGCACCGTCGCGCCCGAAGACCACTTCATGCGCATGGGGCCAAACGCGATCAATGCGGGCCGCAACATTGCCTTTGCGCTGAACACGGTGGTGGAGCCCTATGCCTCAGAACTGCTTCAGGATCCGCGTTGTGCTGACGCGCTTGACCGGATCGAGTCGGATCTGAATGCCGATGTGATGCTCTTTGACCTGCCTCCGGCGCTGTTTTACGACGATGTGATCGCCTTTCGCCCGAATTTCGACGGCGTCTTGCTGGTGCTTGGCGGTGGACTGACCACCGAGCGCGAGATCAAGGAAGTCGAGCGGCGCATGGGCAAGGACACCCCCTTGCTGGGCATGGTCCTGAACAAGGCCGAAGGCACGCCGGTCGGCAGCTACACCTACTGAGCCAGCCAAGGACGGAAAGACCCCCGCGCACAGGCCCCTGAGCCTGTTCGTCTGCGTCTGGATCCGTCGTTTTCACCCAATGGATACGCGCCAGACGTGTGGAGGTTGGGGAATGTCGGGGCGGTTTGCTTTGGCAGCGCCTGAGTCTGGCCACCTGACACTGGCACAACATCCCCAAAAGGTTAAACCCGCGGCGATCTCCCCCGAGACCGCCGCGGGTGCCCCAGCCGTTGCCCCCGACCCGAGTGCCCCCACCCAGATTCCGGTCAGTACGACAGGGTGGCCCGATCTTTCGGGCGCTTGGTCTACTGACGGGCTGTGCGTCTTGGCAGGATGCGGTCCCCAAAGCTGGCCAGCAATCCGGCAACCGCCCCGACGAAGGCAAAGACCCCAAAGCCGGTGACAGCAAAGCGCAGACCCCGCTTCATCCGATCCTGACGGTTGGCCACCACGGGGATGGCGACGACCGGCTGGATGCCCAACAAGCGTTCCATCTGCTGCACGTTGCGGATGGCCGGGTTCATCAGTTCCAGCACAAAGGCCAACGCGATTCCGGCCATCAGGCTGAGCACGCCACCCATCATGGCCACCTTCTTGCGGCTCGACGAAACCGGGGTCTCGGGAACCAGCGCTGTTTCGAGCACTTCGAAACGGTCGGTGGCTTGACGGTCCTGAAGGGCCTGACCCATCTCCGCCTCGGCCTTTCGACGGGAGATGATGCTGTACTGGTCTTGCAGCTTGTCCATTTCCCGCTCAAGGCGGCCCAACTCGCGTTCGACTTCGGGTGCGCCTTCGATCTGCACCTGGAT
This sequence comes from Sagittula sp., assembly GCA_042088665.1. Taxonomy (GTDB): domain Bacteria; phylum Pseudomonadota; class Alphaproteobacteria; order Rhodobacterales; family Rhodobacteraceae; genus JBELMB01. Next base: position 163,917 of record JBELMB010000001.1, on the reverse strand, counting down.
CTGGGCCACACGGTCCGCAATCAGGGCCTTTTGCTCCTCGACCAGCGCAACCTGACGTTCCACCACGTCCGACCGCTGACGGCCCGAGGTCGTCTCGATCGTGATGATCTGCTGGTCCAGTTCCAGATCGGTTTCCCGCAGGCTCGACAGTTGTGACCGCAAGTCCACGACACCGGTCGGAAGCTGCGTGCCATTGGTTCGCTTGAAGGTCGATATTTCGCCCTCAAGCCGCTCGATCTGTTCGCTCACCCGTGCCTCTTCGTTCACGAAGAAGGCAAGCGTTTCACGGGCCCGGGCCACGGAACGGTCACGGGACTGGGAAATCACAGAGTCCATCAATTCGTTGGCAAGGTCAGCGGCCTTCAGCGGATCCCCAAGCGTCACCGAGATCATCAAGCCCGAGGGCGCATTGCCCCCCGGTGTGAAGACCGGCGTCGGATTGACGATTTCGTTGATCTGCGCAGCCTGCCGCATCATGTAGACGCGTTCGTTTACGGTACGATCCGGCACATCATTGAACAGGTCATGTTTGTCCATGATCCGCACGAGGTTGTCGCGCGACATCAGTCTCTGTTCGATCAGCCGCAACCTTCGAGACGCATTGTTGGTCGTCGCAACGGCACCGGCCACCGTATCAGACACGCGCCCATCCTCGATCTGGACCACCGCGGTGGCCTCATAGATCTTTTTCTGGGTCAACGCGTAGTTGACAGAAATGACGCAGCCAACAAGTGTGATCACAAGGATGATCCACGCGCGGCGACGTATTGCGGCGAAGATCTCACCGATACTCTGGAACTGGTTCATCTCATCTGCTCCCGCAAAGTTGGCCCCCAATGCGGAAGAGGTCTGTTCCACCCCGGCCCCCTGCCGAACAGGAATTGGACCAACCACAAGTGAAACGCGCCGTCTTCGCGACAATATTTAGAACAATTGCCACAATTCCGCCATGGGCAAGACTGCCTCAACATGGAAACAGAGCGTTCTCCGGGGCTGAACCAACGCCGTATTTCTGCCTTAGTCCCAGAAACTTAGGCAGATGTGTGGCGGAACTATGCCGAAACATGTCAGGCGTCATGACGGCTTTATCCAAATCGAATGGAAAGTGACAAAATCATGCCGTCCCGACACCGCTGCGCGATGGGAATCGGGCGGCGCGATTCGGGCGCGAGTGTGGCGAGATCACGGTGGTCCGCATAGACCGCCTTGCCAGCGTCAAGATCGACCGTCATGGCATGAAATCCAAACACCAGACCGGTGCCGGGGTATTGCGCCTTGTAGGCCGCTTCCTTGGCGGAAAACACCCGACGCGCGAACAGGCCCTGTTTCAGCCGTGGGACAAGCGCGCGCTCTTCGGGGCGACAGATCTCTGAAATCAGCGCCTCGTCGAGGGGCATGTCCTCTTCGATGTCGACACCGATCTCTGCCGGGGCTTCGGCGATCACGGCCACTGCCAGTCCCGCGGCATGGCTGATCGACCCGCACAGCCCCTGTGGCCAGACCGGCGCACGGTCGGTTCCGGCGGCGATGGCCTCTTCGGGGCGACCCATGCGGGCCAGCGCCCGGCGCACGGCGATCCGGCCTGCCATGAATTCGATCTGACGTTTGGGCACCGCACGCGCGATGGCTTGCCGCTCCGGCAGGAACAGCTCTGCCCGTTCGCCAACCTCGGCATGCCCCCAATGGAGGCCGGGCAGACTCAGTTCCTCTGTCAAGAGATGTAGGGCATTGAGTGAAGGCATCATGGGCTGCGACCATCTCGTATCAGACGTGATCCCCGCAGGCTGCCGGGATGAGGGGTTGTCGCAGTCTTAAGGGAAGGATGCCGTCGCAAGCAACACAAGCAATGCGGTGCCGGTTGACGATGCGATGCAATCCAAAGGTGCCAAAAAGGCAGTGCCGCGGGCACTGCAGAGCAATACAGCGAACTTGCTACGGGGTGCGGGCCCGGTGGTGATCCGGATCCGCGAACTGGTGTGACGGGCCGACCGTCAGCGGCTGGCGCGCATGGCCCGGCGCCGGGCCATGGCCTCTTGCCGAGCATGGGCGCGCGACCCGACCGGTGCGGTTGCCACCGGCGTTTGCACAACCGCGACGGGCGCAGCAGGCACCGGAGGCGCTGCAACAGGGGTCGGCGCGGCCGGAGGCGAGACTGGCGCCACCTGCGCAGGGGCAGCAGGCTTGGCAGAGACCATCCCGGCCAGCCGCTCGCTCAGATCAGCAAGCACCGGCAGGCGGAAGATGTCGGTGATCGACAGCTTCGCCGCGCCAAGCTCCTCGCGCAACGCACGGTGCACCTGCACCGCCAGCAAGGAATGGCCGCCAAGATCAAAGAAATTGTCCGACGGCCGCGGCTTGGCCACACCCAGAAACCGCTCCCAGATCGCGGCAACCTGTGCCTCGATCTTGGACACATCGACCGGGGCAGGCGTTCCCGTGGCAACAGCCGCCGGAGCGATGGCCACAGGGGCGGGCGCAGCCACTTGGGGCACCGCTGGCGCCTCCGGAGCTGTGGCCACATCAGGGCGCGCTGCCGGGGCGGCACTTTGCGGTTTGGGCAGCGCCTTGCCGTCGACTTTCTTGTTGGGGGTCAGCGGGAAGGACTTCAGGTGAACAAAGCGGCCCGGCACCATGAACGCGGGCAACCCCTCACGCAGTGCAGCCTTCAGATCGGCTTCCGACCTCGCCTCACCGGTGTAGTATCCCACGAGGCGAACATCGCCGGGCACGTCTTCGCGCGCGAGGACCACCGCCTGTGTGACGCCCGCCTGCGCTTCGAGCGCGCCTTCGATCTCGCCCAATTCGATGCGGTAACCGCGCAGCTTGACCTGCGTGTCGACCCGACCGATGAAATCGATGCTGCCGCCAAAGCGCCGTCGCACGAGATCGCCGGTGCGATACATGCGCCCTGCGTGGAAGGGGTTCGGCACAAAGCGCGCCTCTGTCAGATCGGGGCGCCCGTGATACCCGCGGGTCACACCCTCGCCCCCGATCCAAAGCTCGCCTTCCTGACCGAAACCGACCGGCGCACCCTCTTCGTCGAGGATGTAAAGCTGCTGGTTGGCCAGCGGCGCGCCGATCGGCATGACGCCCTCACCCGACGTGGCCCGCGAGCAGGAGGACCAGATTGTCGTTTCGGTGGGGCCGTACATGTTGGTGACACTGGCATCGGTGATCTCTGCAAACTCCCGGACAAGGGCGCCTGGCAGCGGCTCCCCCCCGAAGTAGAGATGCTCGACCTGTGCCAGTGCCTGCCGTGCCTCGGTGTTCATCGCGATCATCCGCGCCATCGAGGGGGTGCATTGCAGGTGGGTCACGTCGTGGCGCATGATCTGCGCCGCGATGGAGAAATCATCCTCTGCCAGTTCCTTGGTGGCATTGGCCTCGCGCACGACCTCTGCCAAGGGCACAAACCCGTCGAGAACCATCTCGCGCGGGATGCCATAGTCGATGAGGCAGGCGATCTCTGTCACGCCGATGGCCTTGACCTGCTCGGTCCGGGCCAGCGCGTCCTCCACGGTGCCAAACAGACCGCTGTCGTTGAAGTAGCGCTCGAAGGCGAAATCGAGGATCGCGTCCAGCTCTTCCGGCTCCAGCCCGTCAAGCTGAAGGTCAAAGGCATTGGACGCCCCCTCAGGGCGCTTGAACGCCGGGAAGGCCCATGCGTATTGCTTGATCAGGCCAGCGGCGGAATTCAGATAATCCTTCATCGGGCCGCGGGCGATGTCGCGTGCCTCTTCGCGCGATGCTGCGATATAGGTGTGCAGCATCAGCGTTACGGAGAAATCCTTGGGGTCATGTCCCGCCTCGCGCAGCGCGGCGTGATACAGCTTGATCTTGCCGCCGACCTCTTCGACCGATTGGCCCAGCAGGTGGGTCAAGACGTTGCAGCCATTGCGCCCCGCCTCTTCCCAGGTCTTGGGATTGCCCGCGGTGGTGACCCAGACCGGCAGTTCCTTTGACACCGGGCGGGGCTGTGTGACCACCTCGTGCAGCGCGCCATCCTTGCGCGGGAAGCCAACCGCCTCGCCACGCCAGAGTTTGCGCACCGTCTCGAGGTCGCGCATCATGGCAGGCTTGTTCTCGGGCGGGGTGTTCTCGGGGCGCAGGATGAAATCATCCGGTTGCCAGCCACTGGCAAAGGCCATACCGGCACGGCCATTGGTCAGGTTGTCGATCACCGCCCATTCTTCGGCGATGCGGGCGGGATGGTGCAGCGGCGCGACGACGGATCCGGCCCGCACGGCAATGTTCTGCGTGACCGCAGCGACCGCAGCCCCCGTGACCGAGGGGTTCGGATAGGGACCGCCAAAGGCGTGAAAGTGCCGCTCCGGCGTCCAGACCGCGCAAAACCCGTTCTGATCGGCGAATTTGGCGCCTTCAAGAAGCAGATTGTACTTGTCCCGACCGACGCCGTCGTCGTTGCCCCAGTAGTAGATCGAATAGTCCATGCCGCCCTTTGTTGGCAGCGGACCGTTGGAGATCAGGCCGCGGTCCTCGTCCCCGGTCAACACGACGGTCATGCCGCGCGCCGTGGTCCAGAACAGTTCCAGCACAGAGATGTCAAAGCTCAGCGAAGTGACCGCGAGCCATGTGCCCTGCGCCGGGATATGCGCGTCCATGCCGGTGTAGAAGTTCAGCACATTGCGGTGCTCGATCATCACACCCTTGGGTTTGCCGGTGGAGCCGGATGTATAGATCAGGTAGGCCAGATCCTCTGGCGCGCTTGTCTCCCCCGGACTGCTGTCGGGCATGGCCGCCAGCCGGGGCTCTGCATCCAGAACCAGAACCTGTGCCCTGTGGCTGGGCAGATGGTCGCGCAGCGCGGTCTGAGTCAGGATCACCCCGGCGCCGCTGTCCTCGACGAAATGCTGCAGGCGATCCGCCGGGTAAGACGGATCCATGGGAAGATAGGCGCCTCCGGCCTTCAGCACCGCCAAAGCGCCGATCAAAAGATCCGGCGAACGCGACAGGCACAGACCCACGACCCGGCCCGGTGCGACGCCCATCTCACGCAACAGATGCGCCTGCTGGTTGGCGCGGGCGTTGACCTCTGCGTAGGTCAGGCGCTGGTTCTCAAAGATCAGGGCCGTGGCCTCGGGCGTCCTTGCGACCTGCGCCTCAAAGGCGGCCTGCATGGTCAGGCTGCGGTCATGCGGCGTCGTGGTGTCGTTGGCCGCATCGATCAGTTGCGCGCGCTCGGCCTCGGGAAGGCCCTCATCGGGCGCAGCCGACCACAGTTCAAGCCGCGCCGCCAGAAGCTCCGCCTGAACCACGCTCACGCGGCTGGTGTCAAAGCTGAACCGCGGTGCGTCGGCGAGGATCAGCGTGATGGCGGTGCCGGGGACATGGCCCTCTTGGCTGACGCCGATAGCAGGGGTCTGCGGCCAGGACAGCTCTGGCGCGCGGGCAAAGAGGTCGGTCGCAAAAGGACGCGCCCGGTCAAGATCCAGACCCTGAGGTCCGGCGCGCAGCAAGGCCCAGGGAGCGACAAGACCGGTCTCCGCGGCCTGTGTCAGCCCTGCATCGCCATAGGCGAGATCCACGGTATCCTGCCCGCTCAGCCGCTTTGCCCAGAGTGCGACAGCGGTCAGGGCATCGCCGGAAAGCACCAGCGGACGGATCCGGAGATCGCCCTCGGAGCCTGCATCTTCGGGCCCCCCATCTTCGCCCACCCCATCTTCAGACAGCGTGGCGGGGGCAAAGCTGGCAAAGGCGCGGCGCGTCACGGCCTCGGTCCGGGTGACACGGGCGCTAGCGGCATCGGCGGCCTTCAGCACATCGACGCCGATGAGGGGCAGCATATCGGCCTCATTGGCCACATCACGGGCCGCCGCGGGCGTCCCACACATGCGCGTCAGGCCGGTCAGGACCAGCGCTTGCGCGCCACAGGCAACGGTCAGGCTGTCATCGTCGACGGAAACGACGGTGCCCGGCGCTGCATAGCTGTCGATCAGTCGGGCGCCGCCCACAAGCCAAAGCGCATCACGCCCCTGCAGCTTGGCCGCGCAGAGCGGATTCCAATAGGGACCATGATCCAGCGCACGGACCTGTCGTTCCAGCACAGTGGCGGGCAGGCTCAGATCCAGCAGTCCAAACCCCACAGGGCGGGCGGTCAACCCATGGTAGCTGCGGGACGTCAGGTCCTGCGGCATCGGGGTCGGGCCCTGTTCAAGCTGCGTCATCAGCCGCGGGAAAGAGGTCAGCGCCGCCTCATAAGCCTTCGTGTTCAGCGTCAGCGCGGTGTCCTGTGGCGTGATCTCAAAGGGCTCCTGCGTCAGGATCGCGCCTTCGTCGACGCCCCCTTCGATCAGGTGCCAGGTGATGCCGTGGCGCGTCTCGCCCTCCAGCATGGCCCAGATCGGCGCGTTCAGACCGGCGTGGCGCGGCAAGGGGCCATCGTGGAAATTCACGGCACCGTGCCGGGCACAGGCCAGCACGTCCTCGGGGATGATCATCAGGTTGGCAATGGACAGCAGCCAGTCATGGCCGCCCAGCCGTCCCGCCAGATCACCACCCGGTGCCTCGACCCGCAGGCCACGGCCCATCGCCCAGTTGCCGATGTCGGCGTCAGTGGTCACCACCGCCTTGACCAGATGTCCACGCTCCAGCGCCGTTTCGGTGCATTGCACCAAAAGCGACTGATTGCCCATCACAACGAGTTCAAGCCGAGACATGACGGTCCTTCCGTTCCTGTGCCCCGGTGCCTGTCGCAGAGGGCGACAGCAGGGCCTTGAGATCATGGTGCAGCATATCGCGCAGGAAATGCGGCGGATCTGCGGGGGGTTTGCGCTGGATCACCACGCGCAACCGCCACAGCGCACCGGCGACAGCATGCGCAAGCGTGGCGGTGGCCGCGTAGAGACGGCCGTGGTTCTTGGCAAAATAGTGCCAGCGGCTGTCCAGCCAGAAGCCCGGGATGCGCGTCCAACGCTTCATCCCGGTGGAAACAGAACCGATGTGCGCCACTTCGCTGCTGCGGACATAGTGGGTTTCATGCCCCGCACGGGCGGCGCGCAGGCACAGGTCGGTTTCTTCGAAATACAAGAAGAAGGTCTCGTCAAAGAGGCCGATCTCGTCCAGCACGGACCGGCGCATCATCAGCGAGGCCCCGGCCAGCCAGTCGACACGCTGCGTGGCCTCCGGCACGCCGAGAGGCACGCGTCTTGCGGCCAGCATCCGCGAGACCGGACCGAAGCGCAATGCGCCTTCGATCTCTGACCAGACGGAGGGAAACCTAAAAGCGGTCACATGTGGCACGCCGTCCTCGCCGTGGATGTAACTGCCGACAAAGCCTGCCTCGGGATGGCTATCAAGGTGCGCCAACAGGTCCCGCAGCGCATTCCGCGCCGGGAAGGCGTCCGAGTTCAGCAGGTAGACATACTCCGGCGCGCTGCCGTCAGACAGGCCGGCGCGGATGCCCACGTTGTTGCCTGCGCCAAAGCCGCCGTTATGGCCCGATTGCAGCACCCGGACTGGCAGACCTTCGGCGGCAACCGTGTCGCGCATCGCCTCAAAGGAGCCGTCGCCGCTGTCGTTGTCGACGATGACGAGTTCCGCCTCCAGCCCCTGCATGGCCTTGAGAGCCGCGCGCACAGAGCGCAGGGTCATCTCCGCGGTGCGGTAGTTCAGTGAAACGACAAGCAATCGGGTCATGGCTCACTCCGCCGCATGCGTTGGAAAGGCGACGATCTCACCGCGCGCGTGGACACGGGTCTCTGCCGCGTCGATGGCATCTCGCATAAGGCCCGCAAGAACGCGCACGTTGGGTTCCAGCACCATCGAGTCGTGGTCCCCCGGCACCTCAAAGACCTCGACCCCGGGCACCACCGATCCCCAATCGTTGTCGTGCAGGACATATGTCCGTTCATCATTGACCAGCTTGCCGCCAGAGACCGTCCATTTGCCGCTGAGCGGTGGGCGGTACAGGGTCACCGGCCCGTTCCATGGCTGCACCTGATAAGAGGCGATGGCGCGGTAGAAGGCAGACTCGATCTCGGCGTTGTGGAAGGCGTGTTCGACCTCGGTTTCGCCGGTATCGCGGCGCTTGACGATTTCCCATGCGATCCGGTTCCTTGCCCAGATCAGCGGATAAAGCGGGCCTTTTTCGCGCGCCTGATGCCATTGGATGATCAACCGGTCAGCGGTGGTCAGGGGACGGCGTTGCGGCAGCGGCGTGTCCAGCATCACCACGAGCGACACCCGTTCCCCCGCGGCCTCCAGCTGACGCGCGGCCTCGTAGGCAGTGATCCCGCCTCCGGAGAAGCCGCCCAGCATGTAGGGGCCCTCGGGCTGCACCTGACGGATCTCGGCGATGTAGTCGCGTGCCGCCTCTTCGATGCTGTCATGCGGGGCCTCGCCACCGTAGAGCCCTCTGGCCTGCAGCCCGTAGAATGGGCGGTCAGCGCCCAGCAGATGCGCCAGATGGCGCAGGTTCAACACGTTGCCGAACATGCCCGCGATCAGGAAGAACGGCGCACGCGCGCCGCCGTCGCCATCATGCATCGCCACGAGGTGCTTGAACCGCCGCTCTGGTGCCTTGGGCGCTGCGCTTTCGGGCGTGCCATCCATCGGGCCGATCTGGGCTTCGATCAGTTGGGCACAGGCGCGGATCGTCGGTGCCTCAAAGAGGACAGAGATCGGGAAATCCACGCGAAAGGCCTTTTTGACCATGGCAAAGAGCCGGACCGCGATCAGCGAATGCCCTCCGAGGTCGAAAAAGCTGTCCTCGACGCCGACGTTCGACACGCCCAGAAGCTCTTCCCAGAAACCTGCGAGGCGGCTTTCGATCTCGCCCTCGGGGGCCACGAAATCGCTGTCGAGTTGCGGACGATCAAAGGTCTGGCCTGCCTCGGCCTCGGTGCTGGAGGCGGCGACCTGCCGGGTCAGCGCATCAAGGTCCATCGAAGAGACAACCACCTGACGCAGCGGACCGGCCAGCACGCGATGGAAGGCCTCGACGCCCTCCTGCGGCAGGATCCCCTGGCTGAGATTATGGGCCAGACGCTCTTCGGCAGGCGACAAGGCCTGCGGGCCTGCGGTGTCCTCGGTTTCCACTTCGGCGGCGGTGAGGCGCGGCGCGGCGCGCAGCAGGTCGAGGTTTTCAAGCTTGCGGATGGTAAAGCCGTTGATCTCCATCACCACGCGGCCGTTCGTGTCGCACAGCGTGACGTCAAAGTTTGCGGTTTCCGCATCGGCACGGTTGTCAGAGGCGTTGCGCACCCACGAGATGACCTCGGTGGGCAGCGGGCCATGCACGCGCACGGAGGCATAGCGCACCGGCACCCAGAGATGCGTCGGCTGGTAACCCGCGATCAGGTCCATCGCCCATCCGGTCGAGATGTCGAGCAGCGCGGGATGCAACTGGCACCCGTCGCCCAGCGCCTCTGCGGGCAGGCTGAGGCGTGCAATGCCTTCGCCATCGCCCAGCGCGCGGGCATCCAGCACCCGCCAGCGCGGGCCAAAGGCAAGGTGCACTTCCTGCGCGGCAATCAGCTTGCCACCCGCGGCGTGCAACGGTGTGCCGCAGCGCGTCCAGATTGCGTTGAGGTCCAGCGGTTCGGGCTGTGGCAAGGGCAACAGGCGCAGATCTCCCTGCGCCACGGCGGCAAAGCCTTGCCGTCCGTTCAGCGTGACGTCGGCCTGCACCTCGAACGCATACCCCTCATCGCTGCGGCTCAACCGCAGGCGCATGCCGCGCGTGCCCTGATCTGCCACCTTGAGGGGCCGCAGAAACGCAAGGTCGCGCAGCTCGAACGGGCCTTCTTCGCTGTGGGCGGTCAATGCATGGGCGGCGAGGGTCAGATACCCGGTGCCCGGCATCAGCGCATCCCCGGCCTTGGTGCGGTGTTCGTCGATCCACCAGTCCTCGGCAGAGTAACGCGCCTTGAAGATCCGGTTGCCCTGCGCGTCAAAGGTCATCTCGTCGAGCATCGGCAGGTCGACCGGCTCGACCGGCGGTCTGGGCAGATCACCAGAGCGGGCCGCGACGGCCTCTGCGGCCATGCCAACCTCGTTCCAGATGCCCCAGTTGAGAGCAATCACGCGGGTCTTGCCGCTGCGCGCCTGCGCAAAGGCGTTGAGGAACTCATTGGCGGCGACATAGTCCACCTGCCCCGCCGGTGCCGTGACCGTCGACGAAGAGCTGAACAGCACCATCCAGTCGAGATCGCCATCGGGGAACACTTCGCCCAGCACTTCGGTGCCATGGATCTTGGGCGTAAAGACATCCTCGACCGAGGCCGGGGTCTTGGCCAGCATCGGTGCGTCGTCGATCACGCCTGCGCCATGGATCACGCCGTTGATCGGGCCAAGGCGGGCCGTGACCTCGTCCCGGATCTTGCGCATCTGCGTGGCGTTGCAGACGTCACCGGCGAGGGTCATGACCTCTGCGCCCGCAGTCTCAAGCGCCTGAACAGCGCGGATACGTTGCGAGATCGGGTCCTGCGGCGCGTGACGGCGCAGGTAGGTATCCCATGTGTCGCGCGCGGGCAGGGCCTTGCGCGCAAGCAGCGCGATTTTCGCGTTCCGCTTGGCAAGATCCTGCGCCAGCGTCTGGCCGATGCCACCAAAGCCACCGGTGATCAGGACGGTCTCGCCCTCTGCCATGGGCTGCGCGACCGGGTCCAAAGCCTTGGGAGTCATGGTGCATTCGAACCGCCGGTCGCCGCGCAGGGCGGCGATGCTGTCCGCCGGGGCGGCCATCAGATCTTCGAGCACGCGCAGATCCAGCGCCCTGCGGGCCTCTGCCACGGCGGCGACGGCCTTGGCGCGCGCCCAGAACGGCGCCTCGGCCTGCTCCGGCACTTGCACGTCCAGCGTGCTGACCGTCACGCCGTTCAGTTCGCGGGGCATGACCCGGGCCGGGCCTGCGATGGTTGCCTTGGCCGGATAGGGCAACGCCTCGTCGCGCAACCGGGCCGCGCCATTGGTCACAACGCTGATATGCAGCGGGCGCGGCAGGTTTTCGGACTCGATCGCCTGCGCAAGGAACAGCAGGCTGTAAAAACCCTGCTCCTGCACGCGGTGGAAAAAGCTGGACCCGGGGCGATGCGTCTCTCCCTCGGTGAGCAACCAGAAATGCGCGATCCGATCGGGCAAGAGCCCCCGCGCGCCCAGATCCACCATCAGTTGGTCATACCCTTCGCGGCCACGTTCGGGCGCAAGCAGGTAGTTGCCGTTCTTCAGCCGGGCAAAGGCATCACCCGGTGTCACGAGGACGACGCTGTGTCCCGTCGCCTCAAGGCGTTTGGCAAGGCGGGCGGCCATGCCGGTCTCATCGGCCAGAAAGAGCCATGTCTGCGGATCGGCCTCGTCCAGAGCACCGATCACGTCGACCGCCACATTCGCGGCGCGGGGGCGCCAGACGGGAGCCCAGCCCCAATCCGTGATCTCGTCGGTGCGGGTCAGGTGTCGGGGCGCGCGCAGGTCCTGCGCCTCGCCCGGCGCGATAAAGTAGCGGCTGCGCTGAAAGGCATAGGTCGGCAGCACCACGCGGTGACGCGGCGCATCCCCCCAGATCTGCGGCCAGTCGATCGTGACCCCAAGGGCGGCGAGCCGGCCCAGCACTTCGAACATGTGCTTGTCGTCTTCGACCAGGTCGTCACGGTGGCGCAACGAAGACAGCACCTGATTGGCGCTGATGTCTGGATGCTGCCGCGCCAGCGCGCTGAGCGCCTTGCCCGGTCCCACTTCGAGAAAGACGCGATTGTCGCGCGCAAGGGTGCCAAGACCGTCGGCAAACAGCACGCTGCCACGCAGGTGGCTGACCCAGTAGTCGGGATCGGTGGCCTGCGCCGCGGTCATCAAGGTGCCGGTGCGGTTGGACGTCAGCGGGATCTGCGGCGCGTGCAGCTGGATGCCACGCAGGTAGGCGCCGAAACGGTCAAGGATCGGCTCCAGCATGCGGCTATGGGCGGCGATGGCGATGTTGATGCGCTGGCAATCGATGTCGCGGTCCTTGAGCCGCGCCTCCAGCGCATCCAGTGCAGCCTGCGGGCCGGAGGCGACGGACAGCTCTGGCGCGTTGACAGCGCCAAGGTCCAGATCATCCCCAAGAAGCGGTTGCAGATCCTCGGCCGCCAGCCCGACAGAGAGCATCCCGCCCGCGGGCACCGTGTCAAACAGCTGACCGCGCAGATGCACAAGCCCGATGCAATCCTCAAAGGACATCACCCCGGCCACGCAGGCAGCGGTGTTTTCGCCCATGGAATGACCGGTCAGCGCGCTGGGCGTGATGCCCCAGCTCATCCACAAGCGGGCCAGCGCAACTTCGGTGATCATGATCAGCGGCAGTTGCAGCGAGGGTGTCAGGAGCGCGGCATCCGCGGCGGCGCGATCGGCCTCAGACGGCAACCAGAGCGCGCGGGTGTCGGCATCGGTCAGCGTCGCGAGGTGGTCAAGCCCCCGGTCCATCCAATCCGCAAAGACCGGCTCTGTCTCATAGAGATCGCGCGCCATGCCCGCATATTGCGCGCCCCCTCCGGGAAACATGAAAACCACTTCGGCACGGTCCAGACCGGTGTGCAGGTGTTGACGGCGCGGGGCGCTGCCTTCCAGCAGGTCGGCGGCTTCGGCGTGATCGCGCGCGACGACGACCATGCGCTTTTCAAAGGCGCGGCGGCCAGTGTGCAGGGTCCAGGCCACGTCGGCGAGGTCTTGTTCCGGATGCGCGCGAAGATGGGCGGCAAGCTGGCTGGCGTTGTCCTCCAGCGCGGATTTCGACTTTGCCGAGACGGTCAGGATCTGGAAGGGCCAGTCGCTCTGGCCGCTGGCCCCGCGCTCGGGCGCTTCTTCCAGCACCACATGGGCATTGGTTCCGCCCACGCCAAGGCTGTTGACCCCGGCACGGCGCGGATGCGCGCCACGGACCCAGGGCGTCAGCCTGTCGTTCACGCGAAACGGCGAGCTGTCGAAATCGATGGCCGGGTTCGGTGCCTCGAACCCCAACGAGGGCGGCATCTGCTTGTTGTGCAGCGCGAGACCGGCCTTGATCAGGCTCGCGACCCCTGCCGCGGTGTCCAGATGACCGATGTTGGTCTTGACCGACCCGATGCGGCAGTGGCCCACCACGTCAGAGGTCGTGCGAAACGCCTCGGTCAGGGCGGCGACCTCGATGGGATCGCCCAGATAAGTGCCCGTGCCGTGACATTCCACGTAATCCACGGTCTCCGACGAGACACCGGCGATGGCCTGCGCCTCGGCGACCGCGACGGCCTGCCCTTCGACCGACGGGGCGAGGTAGCCAGCCTTTTGCGCGCCGTCATTGTTGACGGCCGAGCCCTTGATCACGGCCCAGATGTGGTCGCCATCGGCCATCGCATCCGCCATGCGCCGCAGCACGACGACACCCGCGCCAGAGCCGAACACCGTGCCCTGCGCACGGTGGTCAAAGGCATGGCAGGCGCCGTCGGGCGAGAGGATCTCGTTTTCCTTGTAGAGATAGCCGCGGCCCTGCGGCAGCTCGATCGTCACACCCCCGGCCAGCGCCATGTCGCATTCGCCGTTCAACAGCGCCTGCACCGCGTAATGCGTCGCCACCAGAGAGGTCGAGCAGGCGGTTTGCAGATTGATCGACGGGCCCTTGAGGTCCAGCACATGGCTGAGCCGCGTGGTCATGAAATCCTTGTCGTTGCCCGTGTGGCGCAACAGGAACATGCCCGTGTTGTCGACCAGATCGGGGTTCGAACAGACGTTGAAATAGAAATAGCTGCCCATCCCGCAGCCCGCAAACACACCGATCTGGCCGGGAAACCGTTCCGGCACATGCCCGGCGGTTTCCAGCGCTTCCCAAGCCGTTTCAAGGAACTGCCGGTGCTGGGGGTCCATGATGGCCGCTTCCTTGGGCGAAAAGCCAAAGAATTCCGCGTCGAAGTCGGCAAACCCGTCCAGTGGCGCTGCAAATGGCACATAGTCACGGTGACGGATCAGGCCAGCGTCTTCGCCAGCGTCGCGCAGGGCCTCTTCGGACAGGCGCCGGATCGAGGAAACGCCATCGCGCAGGTTCTGCCAATAGGTCGCGATGTCCGGCGCACCGGGCAGATGCGCCGCCATTCCGACAATTGCGATGTCGTTGTCACTGTAGCCGGTGACCGTCATGACAGCCTCACCCCTTGAGTTCACGTGTGGTCCTTGTGGACGACGAATGCGCGATGAATGCGGCCATTTTTAGGAAATCGGCCCGGCGCCGGTCGCATTCTACCCCGGTTCCCCCTGTTGTGCGCAACAATGCCGGAATCGACGGCGGACCGTCAGCCTTCTTCGGGTTAAAGACCATATACCAAAGGCGCGCCCGCTCTGCGACCGGTCACAACGCCGTCAAAGTGAGCACGGCCTCCCAGTTCATCCAAAGGGCGAACGCCGCGAGACAGGCGGCCAGCACCATATAGAGCGCGTCATGCAGCGCATCCCAGGCCCCCATGCGCCGGGCCAGCCAGACCACCGCCGGATAGGCCGCGAGATAGGCGCATGCCATGCCCACAAGACCGCCCGGCAGACCGCCCTGCCACAGGCCAATGCCCAGACACAGGTTCATCAGGACCGCGCGCACCAGCGCCAGCACAAAGAACCGTTTCGAATCTCCCGCCGCCAGCGCCGCCTGATCGTAGGTCAGCACGATCAGCGCGGGCATCTGCGCGCAGGCCAGCACCACTGCGACCGCACCGGCCACCGCGTACCTCGGGTCATAAAGCAGATCCACCAGCCAGACACCGAGCAAGGCGAACGCTCCGACAAAAAGCATCAGCAGAGCAGAGACCACGAACCGCATCTTGCGCAGTTTCAGGTAGTTGGCCCGGCTCTCTTTCGGGGGGGTTTCGCGGTAGATGGGGATCAGGATCTTGAGCGTGACCATATTGCCAAGGAGCCATGGAAAGGCCGCCCAGAAAAACCCGATGTTGTAGATGCCGAACAGCTCCAGATCTGCATATTTGCCGATCAGCAGCTTGTCTGCCTGACTGTAGAAGAACCCGCAAACGGTTGCGAGAAAGACCCATTTTCCAAACCGGATCAATTCGTTGGCCGCAGCCCGTTCCCAGCGGAAACGATCCGGTACCCCGGGCAGGAAACACCAGTTGATCACCACCTGCACGCAGGCGCCCAGCAGGTTTGACAGGACAAGGGCCCAGACGGATCCCCACCACCATGCCAGCGCGACGGCGGTCAGCACGCCCGAAAGCTGGGTGATCATATCGAGGACAGTCACCCGACCCAGCATGAGATGCCGATTGGCGGTGATCATGCGCGTTGGCCCGAAGCCGTCGATCAGCAGGACCAGAGACGCCACCGGCAGGATCATCGCAAGGTCCGGCGTCTCGTATAGCCAGGCCACGGGCCATGCCAGCGCACAGGCCACCAGCCAGAGCGCGCCGCCGCGTATGACCGACAGGGTCCAAGCAGTGTCGAGGAAATTACGGTCGTCCCCCCGCTTTGACTGCATGATCGCGGGCGTCACGCCAACGTCGGAGAACTGGCCCAGACCCATCAGGAAGACCATGACCAGCGCCATGAGCCCGAAGGCCTCGGGAAACAGCAACCGCGTGAGGATCAGGTTCGAGGCCAGCCGCACCATCTGGCTGAAGCCAAAGCCGCCCACCGTCAACAAAGACGATCGCAAGACCCGCGCGCCAAGGCTTTTTCCACGCAGACCGGCGAACAGCGCGCTCACCTGCCTCTGCTCCAGCCCTTGGCGCGATTGGGGGTCAGTTTGACCGCCAGCGCCACGCCCGTGTAGACCGCAAAGCCCAGCGGATCCTTCAGCGCCAGAGCCAGCTTTTCCTGCACCGGGAACGGAGCCTTGTCATCGTTCGCCAGAAGCGCGGGATAGCGCTGTTCGATCTCTGCCACGCCCGCGTCCTGTCGGCGGCGCACTTTCACCAACGTGCCAAAGCCCTCTGCGATGGGCCAGTCATAGGCCCCTGTCACCGAAAATCGTTCGCTCGGGGCAAAGCTCAGGCGCACAAATGTGTCGTCAGAGATGATGTCGGGGAAGGCATCCCAGCGTGCGCGCCCCGCTGCGTTGACCGCAAAAAGCCCGCAGCCCGGCACGCCTGCGCGCATGAAGGGCACCTGCCGCCAGATGCGCGCATAGGCCCGGCTCACGGCGCCTTTGGCCGTGATGGCAAGTGTGCCACTGGCGTAGCGCGGCGCATCGACGTCAAGGGCTTCCGCCAATTGCGCAAGGAGGGGCGGGCTGACGGTGACATCTGCATCGAGATATATGCGCGACCCCGCACCTGCCTCGGCGTCACCGGCATTCAGCGCCGCAAGCTTGCCGCCCTCGGCCCGTTCAACAACCTTCAGCACCCAGCCGCGGGCGTTAAAATCATCAGAGAATCGCCTTGCTGCCCCGGCCGTGTCATCCCGGCAGCCATTTGCCACGAGAATCACCTCAACCCCTTGAGAACCCGGCCAATCTGACGCAAGGATGGCGCGCAGACACGTTGGGATCAACGCCTCTTCGTTGCTGGCGGGCAGAACAATGGACAGGCGCTTTTGCACGTTGCGGTCTTCCTTTTGCACAACCCGTTCCCCCGGGGACACACCTTGGTAAAAACCACGCTCCGTCTTTGGCGGTCTTTCCAGTTAACTATGGCCAAAAGATGAAATCCCCGAAAATACTTTCGTTACCCGTGGGGCGAGCGGGCTGCCACCTTCAAGGAATGACACGTGCCGAAAGGCTTGAGCATTGGTTACATTGTCCCGCAATTTCCGGGACAAACGCACATCTTCTTCTGGCGCGAAATAAAAGTGCTCGAAGAGATGGGCCACTCTGTGCACATCTTTTCGACGCGCAAACCACCCGCGCGGCTGATCTCTCATGGGTGGTCCGAAGAGGCGATGGCGCGCACGACCTACCTTGGCCGCATCGACCCGCTGCATGCCGCAACTGCGCTGATCCGACTGTTGCCCAAGGGGCTGCCGGCGTGGATGCTGTCCGAAGGATCGGGTTTCAGCAAGGACGTGGTCATGTCTTTGGCGGCGGCAGACCGCCTTGTCGCCCATGCGCGGCGGCTCAAGCTGGACCATGTGCACGCGCATTCCGCGGCGCGCTCGGCGTTGATTGCCGCGTTGGCGGAGCGTATGGGCGGGCCGCGCTATTCGCTGACCCTGCATGGGCCGATGTCGGACTATGGGCCGGGGCAGCGGTTCAAATGGCGCCGCGCAAGATTTGCCACCGTGATCACGCAAAAACTGCTGGGCGAAGTGCACGAAGCGCTGGCCCCCGACTTGCCGGACCGCATCCCGGTCCGCCCCATGGGCGTCGACACCGAGGCCATGTCGCGCACCTCGCCCTATACCCCGCCAGAGCATGGGCGTCCGATCCGCATCTTTGCCTGCGGACGGCTGAACGTGGTCAAGGGGCATCAGGACCTGATGTCCGCCACCCGTCAGCTGATCGACCAGGGCGTGGACGTCCGTGTCGAGATCGCGGGCGAGGATGACGATGGCGGGTCCGGCTACCGGCTGGAGTTGGAGGATCACCTCAAGAAACTGCGCCTGCAGGACCACGTGAAACTGCTTGGCGCGATTTCCGCCGAAGACGTGAAGGCCAAGCTGGAAGAAGCGCATGTCTTTGTGCTCGCGTCGTGGCACGAGCCGCTGGGCGTCGCCTATATGGAGGCCATGTCAATGGGCGTGCCCACCATCGGAACCGATGCAGGTGGCGTACCCGAATTGATCGCAGATGGCTCAACGGGGTATCTGGTCGAGCCGAAGAACCCCGGCCAACTGGCGCGCACGATCCGGACATTGGCCAATGACCCGGATGCGCTGATGCGGCTGTCGGTGGCCGGGCGCGACCATATCGAGCAGAGCTTCCGCGCCTCTCTTGGGGCGGAAACCCTCGTTGAGGAAATTCAGCACGCGCTGGACGCGGATACCTGACACATCCTGACACAACGCGCGCTTGACTGCTGCCGGTCGGTCAGCCGCCCAGTTGCGCGGTCTCAAGCCGGTCGCCGGGGGCATCCTCGAACTGCAAGACCTCGACACTGGTCATCTGCGCGACGCCCGCGCTGCTGCGCACAAAGATCATGTTGCCCGCCTGGGTAAAGCTGTAGCTCGCTTGCGTGCCCGGCAGCACCACGGTGTCGCGACCCGTGCCGCCGTGGATCACATCGCCACCACCGCCACCAAAGATCGTGTCATCCCCGGGCCCCGCGATCAGGAAATCCTCTTCGGGGGTGCCTTCAAGACGTTGCTGCCCGGCCCCCTCGATCACCGTGACGCCATTGGCAAAGACCGCCTCTGGCCGCGAGTCCCATTGCGGGCCAGACGCGTTGTACGCCATCAGCATGTCCCACCGCGGGTTGTCATCATCAAGGTGCCGCAACGCCCCCCAGGATCCCCACTTCGTCGCAGGCGCCACATCCACAAAGGCGTTGAAAAGCGTCCCGCCGGAGGAGGCCCAGCCGCCCAGCAGGATCTCGTACAGCTTGGCCATCTCGGGCGTGTAGTTGAAGGTGGTAAAGAACTCTGTCAGGCGCTCGTTGTTGACCTGTTCCATGTGGCCACTGACGTGCGTGCCCCCCTCGTACATCACCATCTGCAGCCCGTGACGGCGGGCGGCCTCGGCGTGATAGGGGAACACCTCTTCGACCAGTTGCCGCAGAGAGCCTTCCTGCAGGGCAAGTGCAACGGGCGCGATCGCCCCCTCGAAACGGACCTCTTTCACGAATTCCCGCAGGGCGACACGGCGCAGGCCCTGCGCTTCGCCTGCGGCGGTGGCCTCTGCCTCGGACTGATCGAGCCAGGCTTCCATCCGCTGGGCCATTTCTTCGGTGCCCATCTCGTAGCCGAAATACCCCGTGACGGCATAAGCATCAAAGCTTTCGCCCGGCAGTTTGCCAAGCGTCAGGAAGGCCAGCGGCGCCTTTAGGATGGTCTCTTCCAGTTCGGGCCAGCCGGTATGTGTTGCCATGACGCGGATCAACCGGCCTTCGGCGTCGGGGCCGTAGATCTCTGTCCAGATGTCCATCATCTGCGCCGCGCGCAGCCCGTAGAACTGCATCCAGCCCATGTCACTGGGCCCCCACATCTCTGCCGCGCGCTCACGGGCCCAGACCGTCTGTGGGAAGATCTGGTTCCAGACCTCGTTGGAATACTCGACATAGACCTGAAGCCGCGGATCAAGGTCCCGCTTTACCAGTTCGGCAAAGCGGCGCACGTAGTCGTCATCGGCACGATGGGGCATGTTGAACCATGGATCGGCACCGATCACATTGGCGAGCCGCACCATGACTTCGACCGGCACACCCCATTCGGACCAACTGGCGACTTCCATGGTCGGGCGTTCTTCCCATGTGCCGATGGGCGATCCGTTGGTGATCATCCAGTCCATGAACCGGATGGAGCGCGCGTCCTCGATCGTCTCAAGGAACGTGGGATTGAACAGTGCCCCAGCCTCATAGAGCGCCACGTGGTCTTCCTTGAGGATCTTGATGTTGCGAATCGGATCGGTGGCAGAGATCTCTTCGAGGCGCAGGCCGATCAGCCCCTCACCCGGTTCGTAGCGAAAGGTGATGCGGCCCGGTTCGTAGCGCACGCGCTTGGCGCGGCCGACGATTTCGAGGTCACCAGACCCCTCATAGGTCAGCACGTAATCGCCGCGCAGCCACTCCTGTTCCTCGCTCTGATCCGTGAAGAAGACCGATTCAAGCGCGGTGACCCCGTCAGGGATGCTCACCGGCCAGTCATTCGTGTCGAGGTGGCCGCCCGCGCGCAACTCTGCCGAGCTGACAGCACCCCAGGTTTCCCGGGTGTGACCAACCCAGCCCCGGGCGCTTTTCATGAAATCAAGGAAGGGATGCTGGGTCGACCAGTCGGAAATGCCGTTGAGACCCAGCCCCAGAGAGGGCACGCCCTCGGGGCGCAACCCGCTGGGCGGCAGGGCCACGGTCTGGCGCTGGGGCAAGGGATCCGCCGCGGCGCCACCCTCCCCCGTGCCGGGAGCGCGGGCCTCGAACTTGGGCGTGGCGGCCCAGATCTGCTCTGCAATCGCGGCGTAATTGGAAACAAGATCCGGGTGCAATGTCGCGGGCGGCTGGTAGCCCGCCGGTGGCGGCGCCTCAAAGATCCAGGCATAAGTGACCATCGCCGCAAGGAAATAAAGTGTCGGCGTCCCGTGCGGCGCGCTGTCTTCATAAAGCGCTTCGGGCGGCACATCCGCGAGCGGCCCACCGCGCGCCATCAGCTCCGCCAGCACCTTGGCGACCGGGATCAGCGTCACGTCATAGTCGGGGCGGGTGACCTGCATCACGTTTATCAGGTCCTCGTACCATTGGTGGTACTCCCCCTGATTCAGCTCGTGATAGCGTTCGAAGCCGCGTTCGCGCGGAGGGAAGCGGCCAACGACGCCTTCCATCTCGGCCCAGCCTTCGTAGACATACAGCTTGGTCGCCGGGCTTTCCTTGTGGACCCAGTCCATAAGGCGCTGCATCGCGCCCACCGGGCTTTCGCCGCTGGGGTTTTCGCCGTCATAGGGCACATCCGGCAATTGGTACTGGATGAAATTCGCAGGCGTCACCAGCACCGCGTCAAAGCCCGCCGTGCCAAAACCGCCGCGGTTCGGGGACCAGACCCCGCGTACACCGTCAAACGACCAGTTCGAGGTGGGTGGCAGCCCGTCGGCAAAGTTGCGCATAAAGCCCCATTGCCCGTCCAGCCGCAGCTCGCGCCCATCTTCGCGCGCCATCAGGTTCATCCAGTAGGGGACGTTGGTATGCTCTGCCTGCTCGCTCAGGTGATGCACCAGCGAGTTCCCAAAAACGTAGACCTTGGCGCTTTGTTGTTCCGCCGTCACGAAGCCTGGCACCAACGCCAAGGCCATCGCACAGGCGATTACCCATGTTCTGATCATTGCTCTGCCCTGTTCTTGCTTTGTCAGGAGTATGCCTCACAATCCACTTTCATCAAAGCAATGCGGCGCGGATCGGGCGCGAATTCGCCACAAAGATGGGTTTTCATTTACCAAGGGCCGGGTATAGTCGCGTTCATGACGACCATGGTCCATACCCCGTGCACCCCGCGCCCCTTGGCGCCGTGCCCATATCCCGCACTTTGTGCGCGCGATCTGGTATGCCGCGACCTACTACTGCTAACTCGCCTCTGAGCGTGGCCCCCTCGGCGCGCGTGCTCAGAGGAGCTTTGTAACGCGCCGACCCCTTCACGCCCCCGCGCTACAGATGAGTTAGGATTTCACGATGACCCCGATCAATCTGGTGGAAAAGCTGGCGCTTTTCTCTACCCACTGGGACCCCCACGTGGTCACCGGCTACAATGGCAATGACGTCATGGTGGTAAAATTTCAGGGCGCGTTTCCCTTTCATCGACATGACACGACCGATGACTTCTTTCTCGTGCTCGAAGGCGAGATGGTCATGGAGTATGACGACCGCGATCCAGTGACGGTGCGCGCGGGCGAGATCGTTGTCGTGCCCGCGGGCCAGGTCCACCGGCCCCGCGCGGACAGCGAAGTGAAAGTGCTGCTCATCGAGCCGAAGGGCGAACCCAATTCAGGCGACGCGGACCGTGTGCCCGCGCCGAAACCGCATATCTGACTGAAAGACCAAGCCATGACTGATACAGCCCAGAACACCGCCTCCGACGCGACCAAAGACAAGGTCGTCATCTTTGACACCACCCTGCGCGATGGTGAACAAAGCCCCGGCGCAACCATGACCCATGACGAAAAGCTGGAGATCGCCGAGCTGCTCGACGACATGGGTGTCGACATCATCGAGGCGGGATTTCCCATCGCCTCCGAAGGGGATTTTCGCGCCGTGTCGGAAATCGCCGAACGCTCCCGCAATGCGGTGATTTGCGGGCTGGCACGGGCGCGGGATGCGGACATCGACCGCTGCTGGGAGGCGGTCAAACACGCCCAACGCCCACGCATCCACACCTTTATCGGCACGTCGCCGTTGCACCGGGCCATTCCGAACCTGACCATGGACGAGATGGCGGATGTGATCGAACAGTCCGTCACACGTGCCCGCAACTTGTGTGACAATGTGCAATGGTCGCCGATGGATGCCACCCGGACGGAATGGGACTATCTCGCCCGCGTGGTCGAGATCGCGATCAAGGCAGGTGCCTCGACCATCAACATCCCCGATACGGTTGGCTATACCGCCCCGGTGGAAAGCGCCGACCTGATCCGCCGCCTGATCAACGAGGTGCCCGGCGCCGGCGATGTGATCTTTGCCACCCATTGTCACAATGACCTCGGCATGGCGACCGCGAACTCCCTTGCCGCCGTCGCAGGCGGTGCACGGCAGATCGAATGCACCATCAACGGCCTGGGTGAGCGCGCCGGCAACACCGCCCTCGAAGAGGTGGTCATGGCGCTCAAGGTGCGCAGCGATATCATGCCCTTCTACACCGGCATCGACACGAAAAAGATCATGCATATCTCGCGCCGGGTCTCGACCGTCTCCGGCTTTGCGGTGCAGTTCAACAAGGCCATCGTCGGCAAGAACGCCTTTGCCCACGAAAGCGGCATCCATCAGGACGGCATGCTCAAGAACGCCGAAACCTTCGAGATCATGCGCCCGGAAGATGTGGGCATCGCCGGCACCTCGCTGCCGCTTGGCAAACACTCCGGTCGTGCGGCCTTGCGGGCCAAACTCAAGGATCTCGGGATCGAGGTGGGCGACAACCAGCTCAAGGACATCTTTGTCCGGTTCAAGGAACTCGCCGATCGCAAGAAGGAGGTCTTTGACGACGACATCCTCGCGCTGGTCTCGACATCTGGCGAAGGCGAAGACGAGGCGCTGGAACTGGTGAACCTCAAGGTGATCTGCGGCACCGGCGGCCCCGCCGAAGCCCAGATCGAGATGGAAGTGGGCGGCGCAGAGCACAGCGCCGACAGTCAGGGGGACGGCCCGGTCGATGCCTCCTTCAAGGCGATCCGCAAATTGCACCCCAACAAGGCGCGGCTGCAACTGTATCAGGTCAGCGCGGTCACCGAGGGCACGGATGCACAGGCCACGGTTTCCGTCCGGCTCGAGGAGGACGGGGTCATCGCGACAGGCCAGTCGGCCAACACCGACACGGTGGTTGCCTCGGCGCTGGCCTATATTCAGGCACTGAACCGGCTCATCACCCGTCGCGACCGCGTCGGACCGGGTGCCGACGCGCGCGAGATTTCCTACAAGGACATCGGCTGAAACATGCCTCACGCATGACAGAGCGCGCCCGATCCCGAGATCGGGCGTGTGCCGTTTCTGACGCAGAGTTCGGATGTTTGAGAGCGGGACACCCCGTACCCTCGAGGCGTCAGCAACCAAGGATATCCCTCATGACCCGCCCTCTCCCTTCGCGCCGCGCCTTCCTCGGCTCCGCCTCTCTTGTCCCGATCACGCTGGTTCCGGCCAGCCTCGGCCTGCCCGCCCTCGCTGGCACCGCCGCCTCTGACAGCTTTCCATACGAAGTGACCCGCACCGATGCCGAATGGCGCGCACGGCTCACGGACGAAGAGCATTTCGTGCTGCGCGAAGGCGGCACAGAGGTCCCGCACTCCAATATCAACGTCTTTGAAACCGCTTCAGGCATCTATCAGTGCAAGGGCTGCGACTTGCCGGTGTTTTCCTCCGCGACCAAGACGCAGCATGACGACATTGGCTGGGCCTTTTTTCACCTGGCCGAAGAGAACAGCATCCTGACCGGGCAGGACATCTTTGGCGGCATGGGATCCGAACGTCCCGTGATCGAGGCGCACTGTCGCCGCTGCGGCAGCCATCTGGGCCATGTCCTCACCGTGAAAGGGACGACCCTGCACTGTATCAATGGTAGCGCCCTTGTTTTCAAAGAGGCGTAACAAGAGCCGCCAAATACCGGCCATCTCCGATCCTCTCATCCCAACCGAGGCCCTCGTCTTTTCAGGACGGGGGCCTAATTTATTCCAGATAACATATCTCTTTGAACCACATTTTGTTGACCCTTGGTAATATTGTAATTTGAACAAGATTCCCTCTCAGAATCTCTCGAAGGTATCAACAAAGTTTCATTTTTTACATATATTTTTCAATGTCTTAAATATTTCTCAGAATATGAAACTTCAACTTCCAGGAACCATTGCCATTATTTCAATTCACATAGCACCCTTTATTCTGTGAGGGTTTTGTCATTTCACGATCAGCGCTTTCTGGGACAATTTACACATACCAACTCAATACCGGGTTGGAGAAATGCTCCTGAGAGGAAAACACCATGAAACGCACCCTGACAGCCGCAGCCCTGATCATCACCACAGCCATTCCCGCGACCGCCATGCAGCAGGAACTGAACGCGCTCACCGGCGCCCTGTTCAACGACCTGAGCCGGATGCAGATGGACGTGGGCGGCATGTCGAACCTGACCATCGCCGACATCAACCGCATCGTCTCCATCCAGAACTCCGGCGACACCGAGAGCGAAAAGCGCTCGATGATCAACAACATCTTGCGCAAGGCCGGGCAGTAACCAACGCCGACTGGTCGCAAGGCGACCGGGAGGAAAACGTGGAACGGGCGGCTCTGGCCGCCCGTTGCTATTTGGAAACGGCCCGCCGCAGGGTCATTCGCCCAGCGCGATGCCTTCGCGACGCGGATCCGCGCCCCCCAACAGGCCATCCGGCCCAATGGATATCGCATGCAGACCAGAGGTCAGGCCACGCAGATTGACCTCAAAGCCCATCGCCTCCAGCGGCGCTTGCAAGGCTTCGAACGCTGTGCCCTTCTCGAGGTCATAGGTGCCAAACCGATTGACCGCGTGCGGCAGGCTCACTGCCGCCTGAACGTCCATGCCCCAGTCCAGATGCGCAATGATGGTCTTTGCTGTGTAACCAATGATCCGCGACCCGCCGGGCGAGCCCACCACAAGCACCGGCGCGCCGTCCTTGCGCACGATGGTCGGGCTCATGGACGACCGCGGCCGCTTGCCCGGGGCCACAGCATTGGCAATCGCCACCCCGTCGCGGTGCGACCGGAAAGAGAAATCCGTCAGCTCGTTGTTCAGCAGGAACCCCTGCGTCATCAGGCGCGAGCCAAAGCCGTTCTCGATGGTGGTCGTCATCGAAAGCGCATTTCCGTATTGGTCGACGATCGAGATATGAGACGTCGACGGCAGCTCAAGGCTCTCGTCATCGGCCCAAAGCATCGCATGGTCCCAGGCCGGGTCGCCGGGGACAACTTCGGTCAGGGCGCTATCTGCGGTCAAGGCCTCTGCCCGCTGAGCCAGATAGGCCGGGTCGACCAGGCCCTTGGTCGGCATGGGGACGAAATCGCTGTCGGCCATGTAGCGCCCGCGATCCGCAAAAGCGAGGCGGGAGGCATCTCCGATCCGCCGCCATGTCTGGGGATCGTCCGCCGCGCCCGGTTTAAAACTGTCCAGCATCCCGAGGATCTGGCCCACGGTCAGCGCCCCGGAGGACGGCGGCCCCATCCCGCAAACCTCATGCCCGCGGAACGTGGCGCAGACCGCGGGACGCTCCGGTACCTTGTAGAGAGCGAGATCTTGCATGCTGAGAAATCCAGGGTTCTCGGCAAAACCCTGCACCGTATCGACGATGCCCTGCGCAATCTCACCAGTGTAGAATGCCTCGGCCCCATTTGCAGCGATTGCTTTGAGAACATTGGCATAATCAGGATTTAAGAGCGTGTCGCCCGCGGCAACCGGCGTGCCTTCGGGCAGAAAGTAAGCCGCGGTCGACGCATGACGGGCAAGGCGTTCCGCCCCTCCTGCGACGAGGCCTGCCAGCCTTGGTGAAACGGTGAACCCCTCTTCGGCCAGCGCGATCGTCGGGTCAAAAAGGCCGGACCACGCGGCCTTGCCCCATTTGGCGTGCGCCGCTTCCATCAGCGCGGGCGTGCCCGGTGTCCCAACAGAGCGCCCGCCGATCACCGCATCCCAAAAACCCATGCGCTCGCCCTGCGCCGTCTGGAACAGGCGCGGCGTGGCGGCAAGCGGCGCTGTTTCGCGTCCGTCAAGGGTCGTGATCTCACCCGTTTCGCCATCATGCCAGACAAGAAAGGCTCCGCCGCCAAGCCCCGAGCTTTGCGGCTCAACCAGACCCAGCATGGCCTGAACCGCGACCATGGCATCCGCCGCGGTGCCGCCCGCACGCAGAACATCCGCCCCGGCCTGAACCGCATGGGGGTTGGCGGCGGCGACCATCCATTTCTGGGCGGCCACTGGCTTTCCGGCAGACTTTGCCGCCAAAGAGTGCGCGACCTCGTCGGAAATCACCTCAAAGCCACCCGCGGCGAGGCCCTCCTGCTCTGGATCCACACCATCCGCAGATTGCTGTGCCCAGGCCCCGGTGGCCAGGACACACATCACGGCGATCCCTCCCAAACTGCGCATCACATCACTCCATGATTGCTTGATCAGAGCATCATTCAATCATGTGTTGGAGAACCGGAAAAGGGATTCGAACCGGGTCTAGAGCATTGCAGGCAAGACCTGGTCCGGTGGGCGGTGCCCATCGGCATAGGTCTTGACGTTGATGATCACTTTCTCACCCATTTCCACGCGACCCTCGCGCGTGGCAGATCCCATGTGCGGCAACATCACCACATTCGGCATGGCCCGCAGTTCCGGGTTGCCGCGATGCCCGTGCTCGTAGACGTCCAGCCCAGCGCCGGCCAGTTGCTGCGACTTCAGCACCCGCACGAGAGCGTTCTCGTCGATCACTTCCCCGCGCGAGGTGTTCACGATCACGGCGTTGCGCTTCATCAATTGCAGGCGGCGCGCATTCAGCAGGTGAAAGGTCGACGGGGTCGAGGGACAATTCACACTGATCACATCCATACGGGCAACCATCTGGTCGAGGCTTTCCCAAAAGGTGGCCTCCATCTGTTCCTCGACCTCGGGGCGCAAACGGCGACGGTTGTGATAGTGGATCTGCATGCCAAAGGCAGAAGCGCGGCGCGCCACAGCCTGCCCGATGCGGCCCATCCCGAGAATGCCTAGCCGTTTGCCGCCAAGCCGCCCGCCCAGAAACGACGTGGGCGCCCAGCCTTGCCAGCTGCCGTCCTGCATGACGTTCAGCCCTTCTTGCAGGCGTCGCGTCACGCCCAGCATCAGGGCCATGACCATATCTGCGGTATCATCAGTCACCACACCGGGCGTGTTCGAGACGAGAATGCCCCGGGACCGCGCGGTAGAGACATCGATATGGTCAAAGCCAGCCCCGTAGTTGGCAATCAACTTTAGCCGGTCCCCCGCCTGTCCAATCAGCCCAGCGTCGATCTGATCGGTCACCGTCGGCACCAGCACATCCGCATCGCGCACGGCCTCAACGAGGGCATCGCGGGACATCGGCGTGTCGTCACTGCGCAGCTTGACGTCGAACAACTCCGACAAGCGGGTTTCCACCACTTCAGGCAAGCGTCGCGTCACAACAACACTCAGACGTTTTGATGGCATCTATGCTCTCCCCAAGCTTCTCCCAAAGGCGCTCTTTGCGCTAACCTGAGGCATGACAGGACGGGGCACAAGAACCCCGCCGCATTTAATCGAGCAGGCCCATGACAAGATCATTCATCACGACGCTGATCGCGTTGCTTCTTTTGCCATCCCTCGTGTTGTCCGCAGAGCGCGGCCCCGTCACCAACCTGCCGATGCCGCGGTATGTTTCGCTGAAAACCACCGAGGGCAACGTGCGCCGAGGCCCCTCCTTGAGCCACCGCATCGACTGGGTGTTCAAGCGGCGCGACATGCCGCTGGAGGTCACGGCAGAGCACGGCCATTGGCGCCGCGTGCGCGACCGCGACGGCGCCGGCGGTTGGGTGCATTACGCGCTCTTGTCCGGCGTGCGCACGGTGATTGTCGAAGAAGATTTGCTTGCGCTGTACCAACGCCCTGACGCCAACAGCCAGATCAATGCCCGTCTGGAACGCGGCGTGATTGCGCGTTTGGGGGAGTGCGGCCTGAATTGGTGCCGCGTGACAGCGGCAGGGTATCGCGGATGGGCGCCCAAGCGCGCAATGTGGGGTGTAAAACCGAGCGAAATCCGCGACTGACGCTGTGCTCTGTCAAGGCGTCGGAGACCCCGTCACGCCGACGGACCTGCGGATTTTCTGGATGTGTTAGCAATAATTTATCCGAATCGCCCAAGAATAAAGGGCGGTAGGGAGAGGGATGTCGACGCGGTCTGAGGGCGCACTGGCAAAGCACAGCCGTTTGGCCTGCGATCTGATGCGAAACTCGGCCGTTTGCGATGATCCCAGCCGGCAATCCAACGCAAATCGCCATTGTGCAAACGCCGCCTTAGCCTGTTTCCTTTTCGCGACCCGCAGTGTTGCTTCAGGCCGCCTCATGCAAGAGGATCGCCGCTTCTGAACTCGACAGGTTGCGGCGTGCATAAGACCCGTATGTATGCGGGTTCTCTCCCGCCTGCGGCAACCGCAACAACAAGCGCGCACGGTCTTCTTCGCCGATGGTGGAAAATGCCGTGTTTGCCGGGTGAAAGCTCTCGGTTTCCACACCGTTCGCGAACAGCACTTCGTGCCGGGGCAAGAGGAGGTGCACATAGGTCACTTCCTTGGCGTGTGTGTCGAGGCGCACGGAGTCCCCGTTCACGAGATCACGCGCGGCCACGAGGACTTCGGGCGTGTTGAACAGGGCCCGCGCGACGACCCCTTTGACCACCATACGATGTTCGGGAGACACGAGGAATTCCTCGTCCGGTTCGCCTATGCCAAAAGCGCCGGGCCGGATGCGGATCGGGCGCAGCTTGGGCATCGCAAAGAGACGGGCGCCCGTCATCCGGCGCGACCCGATCCACTGGATTTCCTGGGGACCGCTGTCCTTGGTCTGAACCATGTCGCCTTCGCGCAGATCTTCGACAAGGATCGGGCCATGAGGCGTCCGGATCCGCGTGCCCGGCGTGAAACAGATGACGCCGCTGGCTTGCTCTCCGCTGGCATGGCTGCCGACCGGGTCCAGATTGTGATGCACGATCCACAGGTCCCGGCCCGCGGGCGGGATTTCGTCGAGGAACATCAGCAGGGGCCGTGCCCCGCGTCCCACCTCGATCAAGGTCACCGTGTAGCTTTGTGCACCATCCGTCACGACAAAACTGGAGTCGGTCAGGGGGTGCTCGACCTCGACCTCATCCGGGCGTGCGGTTTGCGTCACCGCCGCCCCAACCAGACGCCGCACCATGCGTGCGGCGCGTCTGCGCAAATCTGCCTCGCCATCGGCCTGGTCAAGCCTGAGCACCGAGGACGGGCCATCGACCCGCACCGGTTCCCCGCGCCAGGACCAAGCGGCCCCGACGGTCAGTGCAGACGTGGGTGCGGCCTCGAGACCGTCTATATCCGTCTGCGACCAGGAGATGACGAACGTGCCCCGATAGCCCGTTCCCATACCTGTATATCCTGCCTACTCACACGTTATTCGTGTATTCATTAACGATATATTAACGAATTTGCCCGGACCTGCATACAGAGACTATACTTTCGAGACCATCTCTATACCACTCAATCGATCCGCGCGTAATTGTTGACCACACAACCCGTGACAGAATCAAAAACTCAAGTTCAGACGCACTGAGCCAACCACCTGGCCACTGTCTTGCGCCTCGAATTCTTCCGACAACCAGGTCACGCCGTAGAAGGCCGCCTTGTCATCGTTTTGCCAATGCAGACCGGCCCGCACGCGGTTGCGCGTTTCGGTCATGACAACGCCCTTGGAACTGGGCAGAAACACGGAACTGTCCACATGCGCCACATCGGCGCCAAACACATAACTGAACCCTGCCAGAGGGTTGGTAACAGAACGATAACGTTGACCGGTGACGGGATCACGCACCAACAACTCACCTTGGCCAACGGCGCCGATGGTCACATCCGCACCGATGCGCGCCAGTGTTTCCACCCCCCAGCGTGCCTCGGCAAAGGGACGTACGACCGCCTGACCCCCAAGGGAAAAGGTCCGCCCGGCCTCGGTGACCAGCGTGGGATGCACGCCATTTTCCACCTGGTTCGACAGCACAGCCTTGGAGGCCGGAATGACACCCAGCCCATCATGAATGGCGGTCTGCAGATCGCCCAATCCGGTCTGCGCGCCGGTTGCAACGACATCAGCGCCCAGCGCAAACTCTGTTCGGCCGCGCAAGAAATGCGTGTGCAGACCCAGCGACAGCGCCCCCGCAAAAGGACGGTCCCCTGGTGCAGGCACGCGCAGGAATTCGGGTGACATCACCTGCCCGCCGAGACGGTACTCCAACAGGTCAAACGGCTTGGACGGCAGGATCCCGGTCCAGCCCCGGGCCACAACACGTGACGAAATGACGGATCCCGTCTGCCAGCGATCCCCAAAATCCCCCAAGAGGTCATTTGTGCTCAACCGGCCATGCCCCAGCACTTCGCGGCCTTGGGCCAGCGCGGGTGGGGTAACGGAAAGCATGGCCACCACAGCCATGACGGAGACACGAAGCATCGCGGTCCTCAACGTTCAGGCCCCCCCGGGCGATTTCTAGGTAACATGGGCATGGCGCAGCATGAAAGAGGTTTGCCCGGATAATTCGTGGTTTGTTGCGGCCTTGCCCCTTGTCGCTAAGGCGCGTCAGATCCAGGTACCCTGCTGCGCCGGGGGTCAATCCCCCCTCTTCAGAACAAAACCTGCTGCCTGGATGCCCAAGTCATCGCAGATCTGGTTTCCGCAGGCCGTCCCCTCCCCGCTTCCACAAGCGAATAGCCAAAGCGCGCACCCCCAGAGCGCGTCAATTTCGCCACGCTGTACAGTTGTTTGCACCCGTCGGGCGCGCATCAGGTCAATCACCACACAGGGGGTCGGTTCAGTCACACCGCCCGCGCCGCCTGGGCAACAAGCATCATCCACGCGGTGTCGCCTGCATTGGACAAGGACTCACGAACAGGCTAGAGACCCGGGAACCCCGTTGTCAAAGCGTTGGATGATGTCGACAACCCCTCCTGCTTCTCCTTCACAAACCGCGCGCCGCGTGCTGACCGTCGAAAGCGCCGCTCTTGATCAGTTGGCGCAGGCCTTGCCGGACAGCTTTGACGCCGTGGTTGGCACGCTCTTGGCGGTGCAGGGGCGCATCATTGTCTCGGGCATGGGCAAATCCGGTCACGTGGCGGGAAAGATCGCCGCCACTTTTGCCTCCACCGGGTCTCCTGCGCAGGTCGTGCACCCGGGTGAGGCCAGCCATGGCGACCTTGGCATGATCACGCCCTCCGACGCCGTCATCCTGATTTCCAACTCCGGCGAAACGCGCGAGTTGTCGGATATGATCGCCCATTGCGCGCGCTTTGCGGTGCCGC
The DNA here is from genome assembly GCA_042088665.1 of Sagittula sp. Classification (GTDB taxonomy): domain Bacteria; phylum Pseudomonadota; class Alphaproteobacteria; order Rhodobacterales; family Rhodobacteraceae; genus JBELMB01. The sequence continues at coordinate 132,646 of JBELMB010000001.1, read as the reverse complement.
TGATTGCCATGACAAAGGGCGCGCACAGCACTCTGGCCCAAGCGGCGGAGCATGTCCTGCTTTTGCCCGATGCGCCGGAGGCCTGCGCCATCGGCATGGCGCCCACCACGTCCACCACGCTGGCCATGGCCCTTGGCGATGCGCTGGCCGTGGCAATGATGGAGCACCGTGGGTTTGACCGGGAAAGCTTTGCCGCGTTTCACCCCGGTGGCACGCTGGGCGCGCAGCTTTTGCGCGTGGCCGCGGTGATGCATCGCGGCGCCGAACTACCCGTCGTCCACCCGGACACCCCCATGTCCGAGACCCTGCTGGAGATGACCCAAAAGGGCTTTGGCGTCGCTGCATTGATCGAGGGAGAGAGCCTCGCCGGGATCATCACCGACGGTGACCTGCGGCGGAACATGTCTGGCCTGATGGGGCAGACCGCGGGTGATGTGGCGACCCGCAATCCGCTGACCACGACACCCCAGACCCTCTTGATCGAGGCCTTGGGCGTGATGAACCAGAACAAGCGCACGGTATTGCTGGTGACGGAGGGGCCGCAATTGTGCGGTCTTCTGCACATCCACGATGCCCTGCGGGCAGGTGTCGCATGAAAACCGTGATCTTCATTCCCGCGCGCTACGCGTCGTCGCGCTATCCCGGAAAACCTCTGGTGCCCCTGACCGGTGCGACCGGAGAGGCCAAGACACTGATCCAAAGGGCCTGGGATGCGGCCCGCGCGGTCGACGGGGCCGACGCCTGCTATGTGCTGACGGATGACAGCCGCATCGCGGACGCGGCGCATGGCTTTGGGGCCGATGTGCTGATCACCTCCGAGACGGCGCGCAACGGGACAGAGCGTTGCGCCGAAGCACTGGCGCAATTGTCTCAGACGCCGGATTGCGTGGTCAACCTGCAGGGCGATGCCCCGTTGACCCCGTCATGGTTTGTCGAGGCCCTGATCGCGCGCATGCAGGACAGCGCCGTTCAGATGGCCACACCGATCCTGCGATGCGATGCCGAGACCCTGCGCAACTTCGTGACCGACCGCAAGGAAGGCCGGGTGGGCGGCACCACTGCGGTCGCGCGCACCGATGGCAGTGCGCTCTACTTCTCAAAGGAAGTGCTGCCTTACGTCGGTGACCTCGACGCCCCACCGGAGGTCTGGCACCACGTCGGCGTCTACGCTTATCGTCCCGCGGCGCTGACCGCCTATGGCACCTTCCCCGAAGGCCCGCTGGAACGCGCCGAAGGTCTCGAACAGCTGCGGTTTCTCGAAAACGGCGTGCCAGTGACCTGCGTTCCCGTCGAGGCCCGCGGTCGCGTGTTCTGGGAACTCAACAACCCGGTCGATGTGGCGCGCATCGAAAACGTCCTGCTCAAGGAGGGTCTGGCATGACCAACGCAAGAACCGTTTCGGTCAACGGGTTGGCTGTCTCCAACACCCGACCCTTTACCCTGATCGCGGGCCCCTGCCAGATCGAGAGCCTGGCGCATGCCCGCATGATGGCAGAGCGCATCGCCGCCGCCACGGACGGGATGCCATGGATCTACAAATCCAGCTATGACAAGGCGAACCGCTCGTCGCTGTCTGGCGCGCGCGGCATCGGGATGGACGAGGGCCTGACGATCCTGTCCAAGATCCGCGACGAGTTTGGCGTGCCGGTGCTGACCGATATCCACACATCAGAGCATTGCGCGCCGGTGGCCGACGCCGTTGATGTTCTGCAGATCCCTGCCTTCCTGTCACGTCAGACGGACCTGCTGCTCGCAGCAGGCGAGACAGGCAAACCCCTGAACGTGAAAAAGGGGCAGTTCCTGGCCCCTTGGGACATGCAGAACGTGGCAGCAAAAATCGCCTCCACCGGCAATGAGAACATCATGCTCTGCGAACGCGGGGCAAGCTTTGGCTACAACATGCTGGTCAGCGACATGCGAGCGCTGCCGATCATGGCGCAGACCGGCTACCCGGTGGTCTTCGACGCAACCCATTCGGTGCAATTGCCCGGCGGGAAAGGCACCTCGACGGACGGGCAGCGCGAATTCGTGGCGCCTTTGGCCCGAGCGGCTCTTGCGGTGGGCTGTGCTGCGATCTTTATGGAAACCCATGAGGATCCGGACAATGCGCCCTGCGATGGCCCCAACATGGTTCCCGTCGACGGATTGGCGGCGCTCCTGCAGGGCCTGAAGGCAATCGATGCGCTGACAAAGGCTGGCTGAACAGCGCGGCTTGAACTCAGGACCGGTTGAACGCTGGGCCGCTTTAACACTGGGCCGCATGAACGCCGTCTCGCGCCCTTCCCTGACCCGGCAGCCCAAGCATCCTGCCCTGTCGGCAAAGGCGCCCACGGGACGGCGGGCGGGGCGAAGTTGCCAGCGGCGACGAGCGGCGCGGGCCGTCAGACCACCACTTCCATCGCGTCTTGCTGTCCGATGCCAAAAACCCGCTTGTAGCGCGCAATCTCTGCCTCTGGCCCCATCGCCTTGTTGGGATTATCCGACAGTTTGACCGTCGGCCGGCCATCCGCGCGCACCGCCTTGCAGACAAGACTGAAGGGTGCAAGCCGATCATCAGTCGCCAAGCCTCTGAAATCATTGGTCAGCAAAGTGCCCCAGCCAAAAGAAACCCGCACCCGACCGACAAACTGCTCATGCAACTCCACGATCTTTTCAGCATCCAGACCGTCGGAAAAGATCAGCAGCTTTTCACGGGGATCCTCGCCACGGTCCCGCCACCAACGGATCGCGATTTCGGCCCCCGTCGCAGGATCGCCGCTGTCAATGCGCATCCCCGTCCAACCCGCCAGCCAGTCAGGCGCGTGCTTCAGGAATTCCTCCGTTCCGTAGGTGTCGGGCAGAATGATCCGCAGATTGCCTTCATGCTCCTCCTGCCAATCCTCCAGCACGGTGTAAGGCGCCCGGGCCAGCTTTGCGTCGTCCTCGGCCAAGGCCGCATAGACCATGGGCAATTCATGCGCGTTTGTCCCAATGGCTTCGAGGTCGCGATTCTTTGCGATCAGGCAATTCGATGTTCCGACAAAAGCCGGCCCCAACCCTTCCAGCATCGCTTGCACGCACCAGTCCTGCCACAAAAAGCTGTGACGCCGCCGCGTGCCGAAATCCGCAATGCGCAGCCCATCCACTTGCCGAAGGCGCTCGACCTTTTGCCAAAGCTTGGTCATTGCCCGCGCGTACATCACCTGCAACTCGAAACGACCCATGCCGTTCAGCACCGCACGCCCCCGCAATTCCATCAACACCGCCAGCGCCGGGATTTCCCACAACATGACCTCGGGCCATGCGCCCTCAAAAGTCAGCTCATATTGATCGCCCACCCGCTCAAGGTGATACGGAGGCAGACGCAACCCCTCGAACCACTCCATGAAATCGGGTCGGAACATCTGGCGCTTGCCATAGAACGTGTTACCGCGCAGCCATGTGCTTTCCCCGCGCGACAGGGACAGGGACCGGATGTGATCCAACTGCTCTCGCAGTTCCCCCTCGTCAATCAGTCGCGCAAGCGGCACATCCATGGATCGGTTGATCAGGCTGAAGGTCACCTGCGTGTCGCGCGTGTTGCGAAACACCGACTGACACATCAGGAGCTTGTAAAAATCCGTATCGATCAGCGACCGGACGATCGGATCGATTTTCCACTTGTGGTTCCAGACTCTGGTGGCGATGTCCACGCTTCCCTCCCCGTGGCCGCATCCTGACCTGATACGGCATTGCCGCCCGGATGGGAAAGAGGTTTCTCCCCGCGCGACAGATCCGCGAGGCAGCCCAGCAGCACCGCCTTGCGCAACGGCTTGGACAAAAAGCCCTCCATCCCCGCGTCCCGACAGGCCTGACGATCCGACTCAAAGGCGTTTGCAGTGATCGCGACGATCATCGGTTGCCGGATCGGCAAGGCCCGGATCGCGCGGCTCGCCTGCAACCCGTCCAGTTCCGGCATGGACATATCCATCAGCACCACGTCGGGCTGCAAGTGGCGGCACATTTCGACTGCTTCGCGGCCATCAACAGCCTCTTCCAGAGCGACCGGCATGTCTTTTAGAAAACTGCGCACCATCAAGCGATTGGTGGCATTGTCATCAGCCAGAAGCACGCTGAGCGGCGCGTGGAACTCCGTCGATATGGCGGTCTGTTCGACCTCCTCTGCCGGTTCCTCCGACGCGTCGAGCCTCAGGCTCAGTTCGAAACAAGCCCCCGGGTGCGGCCCGGGCGGTTGCAGCCGGATGTCGCCGCCCATGTGCCGCGCCATGGCGCGAGAGATCGGCAACCCAAGCCCGGTTCCGCCATAGCGCCGCGTGGTTGCCGTATCCGCCTGTCGAAACTCCTCAAAGATCGCCTCTGCCCGGTCCATCGGCACGCCAATGCCAGTGTCCTGCACCCGGATGACAAGGCGCCATCCACCCTCTTCGGGCAAAGCGGTCGCTGAAAGGTGGATTTCGCACTCGGCAGAGAATTTGATCGCATTGCCAAGAAGGTTCACAAGGATCTGGCGCAGTCGCCCGGCATCCGCAGAGGCCCGCCGGGGCAGCGTTTCAAGCCCCTCCAAAACAAGGTGCAGCCCCTTTTCCCGCGCCAGCGGCGTCAAAAGGCTGACAGCCCCCCGAATACACTCGGCCAGATCAAAGGGTCGCGCCTCGAACGTCATGCGATCCGCCTCCAGCCGCGACAGATCCAGCACATCGTTGATGATCTGCAACAGCGCGGTCGAGGCCGTGCGGATCGTCTCCACCTGGTTGAGGCCTTCCTTGTCCATCTCACGCTCGGACAGCAGGTCGCACATACCGACCACTGCATTCAGGGGAGTGCGGATCTCATGGCTCATGGTGGCGAGAAAGGCGGACTTTGCCTGCGCGGCCTGCTCTGCCTGCTGCTGCGCCTCCACCAGATCGCCGTTCGCGGCGTCCAGTTTGGCCGTGCCTTCCATCAGCGCCCATTCATTGGCAAGACGTCTTTGCCAACTGCGGTACATCGCATCAAGAAAGGTGAAGGTGACAAAGAACAGCATCAGCATCGAAATCCCGATGATCAGCTGGTCGACCGCCGCCGTTTCCCGCGCGGAGACAAACAAGATCACAAGGTAGATCGGGATGCAGGACAGCAGGACCGCCATTTTTGTCCATGCGGCGCTCTTGTGGTGACTGAGCACGAGACCTGCATTGATGATCGCCGTCGCAAGGAAGAACAAGGCAACGAGGGCACCACCCGTGGTCGGCGCCATCAGCAAGAGGATCATCACGCAGCTGGCGATGGTTGCGGATTGCAGACCGCCGGACAGGGCGGTCAGCCATTCAAGCGCTTTGTCAAAGCCACCGCCTTGCATCACGCGCCGCTGCGCGTAAAGCAGCGTTCCAGCGTCCACCGCCTCTCCTACGAGGGCCAGGCCGATGCAGACCAGCGCCATCGCAGGCGAAACAATGTGCCAGACACCGATGCTGCCAAAGACCGTCGCCACCTGCCGGATCGGGATCTGCCGCATGCGGACACGGGCATAGCGCAGGAACAACGCAGGCTTGCCATAGCGCGCATTGTACTGAGCCAGGGCATTCGCGTGGGCGTCAGGCGGCAAACTCATGATCTGGTCACAACGTTCCTTTGCGCCCCTGCTATCGCGTCAAGATGAACAAAGGATCAAGCCCCGCTCAGAGTGACCCCGGCGGCTGTCATCCCTTCATTGGCGGTGGCGAGAGATCCGGCGAGGTCGATCGCCCGAGTAAGATCGCGGCGCACGGTCACTTCAAACCCCAACCTCGCCGCGTCCACCGCAGAAAAGTTGACGCAATAGTCCAGCGCCAGCCCCACCATGGTCAGCCGCGTGATGCCACGGGTGCGCAGATAGCCGTCCAGCCCGGTGGGGGTTTCATGATCGTTCTCGAAAAAGGCAGAATAGCTGTCGATCTGCGGCCGAAAGCCCTTGCGGATGACCAGATCGGCCCGGTCCACGTCAAGCTGCGCATGAAACGCGGCACCTGCACTGCCCTGCACGCAATGCTCTGGCCAGAGAACCTGCGGTCCATAAGGCATGTCGATCATGTCGAACGGCGCCTTGCCGTCATGCGACCCGGCAAATGAAGAGTGCCCCGCCGGGTGCCAATCCTGGGTCAGGACCACCGCGTCGAAGGTCGGCATAAGGCTGTTGATCGGGGCGATGATCTCGTCCCCGCCAGCAACGGCGAGCGCCCCGCCGGGGCAGAAGTCATTCTGGACATCGATTACAATAAGAGCGTGCATCGCTGTATCTCCTGGCTGCATTTTCCGGATGTGCTGCGCGGTCCGGATCCGGGGTCTGACGACAGATGTCAAAACGGGTGACGCGCTCCTTGGCAATACCGGCCGTCCCTGGCTGCGCTGCGATCCCCATCGGCAGGGATCACCCTAGGCGCATGCAAAAGGAATTGCCATGGCGGGAACAAATCGCTATGCGACGCGACTTTGGGACGGCGCGGGCCAACAGGACAGGGCAAGGGACAGGGCATGGCAAAGCTTGGGCTGGACTTCGGAACATCGAACACGGCGGCCGGCGTGATGGCCGCAGGCAAACCCTACGTCATTCCACTGGAACCCGACGCCGCAACCCTGCCAACGGCGGTTTTCGTGGATTTCACCGCGCGCCGCTATATCTACGGCTCGGCTGCTGCCCTCGCCATGCGCGACGGATTGGAAGGGCGGTTCATGCGGGCGCTGAAGTCCATCCTCGGCACACCGTTGGCCCGCGAACAAAGGCGTCTCTTGAACGAACGCGTGACCCTGATCGAAGTCATCGCCCGCTTTCTGACAGAGATCCGCGCGCGCGCCGAAGCCCACACCGGGATGCGTTTTGACACCGCGCTGTCCGGACGGCCGGTGCGCTTTCACTCTGCATCAGAGGAACGGCACGCGCAGGCGCTTGAGGATCTGACAGAGGCCTACATGCTCGCCGGGTTCGAGGCCGTCGACTTCCTGCCCGAGCCGGAGGCCGCAGCGCTTGCCGCGGATGGCACGGGACGGATGCTGATTGTCGATATCGGCGGCGGCACCTCGGACTTTACCCTGTGCGAACGGGCCGGTGGCGAGACGCGGATGTTGGCAAGCCGCGGCCTGCGCCTTGGCGGAACGGATTTCGACCGCGTGCTGAGCCTCGCCCACGCCATGCCCCTGCTGGGCTACGGCGCGCAGATCGGCGCGGAACTGGGCGCGCGGACCCATGCAGCGCCTCGTGCGGTATTTCACGATCTTGCGGCGTGGGAAAAGATCCCCTTTGTCTACGATGGCGCGCTCTTGCGCGAGGTTCAGCGCTGGATCCGGCTCGCCCCGGAACCTGCCCTCTTCGAGCGTCTGGCCGATGTTCTGGAATCGCATCTTGGTCACGACGTGGCCTATGCGGTCGAGGCCGGCAAGATTGCCGCCAATGGGCAGCCACGCGGCGTGATCGACCTCAAGGACGTCGAGCGCGGCCTCTCCGTCACCCTGACGTCCACGGATCTGGCAGCGGCGCTTGACAGCTATGCGGGCGAGATCGCCAAGACCGCGCTGGCCTGCATTGACGACGCAGGGTGCAACCCGGCCTCCGTCGATCAGGTCGTCTTTGTCGGTGGGTCCAGCCTGCTGTCCACGGTGCGCCGGGCCTTGGCGCAGGCCTTGCCCGATGCCACGCCGGTCGACACCGAAGTCTTTACCGCCGTGGTGCACGGGTTGGCGCTTGCGGCAGAATAAACAGTTGCCTGAATGGGCGGGCTTGCCTATCCGACCGCCATGCTGACCGTTTGCGCGCTTTATCACTTCACCCGTTTCGATGCCCCTGAAACACTGCGCCCGCCGCTGCTGGCGCTTTGCCAGGCGGAGAAGGTCACCGGCACGCTGCTGCTCGCGCAAGAGGGCATCAACGGAACCGTGGCCGGCCCGAAGGACGGAATCGACCGCCTGCTGGCGCATATCCGGGCCCTGCCCGGTTGCGCAGATCTGGAGTGGAAATGCTCGACCGCGGCGGAGCGCCCCTTCGCCCGAATGAAAGTCCGCCTGAAGAAAGAGATCGTGACCATGGGCCAGCCCGGGGTCGATCCGCGGGCGCGCGTCGGGCATTACGTGGCGCCGTCTGACTGGAATGCCCTGATCCAAAGCCCGGATGTCGCCGTGATCGACACGCGCAACGACTACGAAGTGGCCATTGGCACCTTTGACGGCGCCATCAATCCACAAACCGAGAGTTTTGGCGCTTTTCCCGCGTGGTGGGAGGCCAACAAGGAACGGTTTCACAACAAGCGCATCGCGATGTTCTGCACCGGGGGAATTCGTTGTGAGAAATCAACAAATTACCTGTTGAGCCAAGGGGTCGAGGATGTCTTTCACCTGAAGGGCGGCATTCTGAAGTACCTTGAGGACGTGCCCGAAACAGAGACAACGTGGCAGGGGTCGTGCTTTGTTTTCGACGGGCGCGTTTCGGTCGAACATGGGATGCGCGAAGGTCCGCACCTTCTTTGCTACGCCTGTCGACGGCCGATCTTGCCCGCCGACCGCGACCGCCCGGAATACGAACACGGCGTGTCCTGTCACCTGTGTCGGGAAGAGACGTCAGACCAAGACAAGCAGCGGTTTCGCGAACGGCAAAAGCAGATCGCTCTGGCAGAGGCCCGTGGTGAACGGCATTTGCACGCGGATGTGGACAAGGATATGCCGGATCTCTAGGCGCAGGTCGCGACCTCTTGGTCGGCGCCCTGTTGCGTGAAATCCGATGCCCGGGGACGGAGGGATGCATGGCGGAACCTGACCAGACACCTATCGAGGCCCATGTCTTGCGAGATCATGATACGGAAATCACCGTTCTGTCAGTGGGTTGTGCGATACAGGATTGGCGCGTTGGCGGGCGCCCGGTGGTCCTTGGCTATGCCGACAGGGAAACCTATCGCAGCAATCCCGTTTCCATGGGGGTTGTTGTCGGGCGGGTTGCCAACCGGATCTCGGGTGCCGCGTTCGATCTGGATGGCGCACATTGGACCCTGCCTGGCAATTCTGCGGGAGGGGCAATTCATATTCACGGCGGGCCGGGCGGGTTTGGCTGGCGGCATTGGCGCATGGTCCCGGACGGACCCAAAGGTGTTTCCTTTCACCTGCACAGCCCACATCTGGACCAGGGCTATCCGGGCGCTTTGGATGTCGAAGTCAACATGACACTCAACGGATCGGCCCTGACATGGGAAATGCATGCACATAGCGACCGGCCCACGCCGGTCAATCTTGCGCAGCACGTCTATTTCAACCTCGCCGGAGAGGGTGACATTCGCAAGCATCGGCTACGCATTGCTGCGGATGCCGTGACACCAACCGACGCGGATCTTTTGCCGACCGGGCAGATTCAGCCCGTGGCAGGCAGCCGGTTCGATTTCCGTGAGATGCGTTTTTTGGAAGAGGCTGACCCGGATCGGATCGGCTATGACCTGAACTATGTCTTGTCAGGAGGAGCGCCCCAGGCAGAAGCTCTGTCCCCGGACGGGATGCGCCTGTCCTTGACAACAGATGCGCCGGGCTTGCAGGTCTATACATCCAATACTTTGCGGGATTGTGGCCCTGCGTCCGACGGCGCGCCCCATGCCCCCTTCGGTGGTCTGTGTCTGGAAGCCCAGGGTTTCCCCAACGCAATCAACACTCCGGGTTTCCCATCCGTTGAATGTGCGCCAGAGCAGCCTTTTCACCAAAGGACCACCATTGACATCCAACCCGACCCCTGAAGAAACGCGGGGTCAACCCCGCGCTACGGGCGCTGCACCGGTTGTCGAAGGGGCGATCCAATACTTCGTTTCGGCGATGGGACATCGGACATGCAGTTTCGGCCATGCCCACCTTGCTCAAGATTTCTCTGTCGCAAAAGATCCGATGAAGAGATGTCGGCTTCGTTTCTTGGGGGCGCTCCGTCTGGAAGAGGGACAGACGTCAAAAGTAACTGCGGACAAGGCTACCAGAAAGCAGAGCCCACCCATCTGCAATGACAAAGAACCCCAGTTTGAAAGGCAGTGACACAACTGCAGGCGGCACCATCATCATGCCCATCGACATCAGCACTGCAGCCACGACGAGATCGATGATCAGGAACGGGAGAAAGATCAAGAATCCCACCTGAAACGCGCGCGAGATTTCCGACAACATGAAGCTGGGGATCAGGACGCTGAGCGGTGCCTCTGGTGCCAGAACGATGTTTTGCGCATCCGGTCTCAATTCAGCCAATTCGTAGAAAGTATCTGGATCAAGGCGACCCACCATGAAGACGCGCACAGGCGCCATGGCTTTCAGCGCGCCTTCTTCCAATTCGATTTCTTCGTTCAACAGTGGTTTTACGCCGTCTTCCCATGCTTCTGTAAAAACGGGTTCCATAACGAAAAATGTCAAGAACAACGCAAGACTGACAATCAGCATGTTCGGCGGAGATTGCTGCAACCCAATGGCTTGCCGCAAAATTGCAAGCACCGTCACCATGAAAGGAAAACAGGTCACCATAATGGCGATTCCAGGTGCGAGGCTCAACAGTGTGATTACAGCAATCAACTGAACCGTCGTCGCGGTCACCGAACCACCTTCGCCAAGATCGATTGCAATGGATTGTGCCTGCGCTGGAAACGCCAACGCCATAAGCAAAGCCATTGCTACCAGAGCCCTTCTGAGCAAGGTCATCGATCAGGCCGTTGTCTGCAGGTCGACAACTTCAGTGAGGCGGACGGCAAGCTGTCCCTGCCCGTCACCTTCGACGACTTCCAGAACTCCGATCCCTATCAGTTTTTCGCCAACGTAAAGCTCCACTGGGTCGTCGAGTTGCTTGTCTAGCGTCAGCACCGACCCTTCGTTAAGTTGCAGAAGTTCACGGACGAGAGGGCGTGCGCGCCCGACAGACACAGTGATCTCGATCGGGACCGAGGTAAAAGGCGTCGCCGTATCCCCACGAGCACCGGGTTGCGCGTTATCCATTGTTAACCTTCCTTTGGTTGTCGTGGGCAAAGCCCTGCACCGCCTCGTTTACGGATTTGGCAAGGTCGCCGAGATCGATCTGCCGCTCCTGGTCACCGAACCGAATATCGGCTTGTTCATTTGCCAAGGTGTCGTCAGTCACCAATTTGATCGGGAAACCAAATGAGCCTTCTAGATGAGGTGCAACTGCCTCCATATTGTCTGGCGATACCGCGATTTCGACTTCGCAATTGGCAATGTCGGCAGTCAATTTTTCCAGATGTTCTGCAATGTGCATTCCAATGGTGGCGCGAGCGACTTGCGGCAGAAAAGTCTCTACCAGTTCCGACAGGAGCGGTGTCAGCGACGCAAGAACCTGGCCGTAGGCCTCGTGATAGGTGAACGAGAGATCTTGCAAGTGTTGGCCGAGAGCGCTGGAAATACGCGTGCGATCATCAGCTTGAGCGGCAATCGCGTCATCCCATCCCGCCCGGTATCCTTTTTCGAAGGATTCCAGCTTTTGCCCCTCCAGTTCAGCCTCGCTCACGCTGGACGCGTCGAGAATAGAGGCGGCGTTGACTTCTGGAACGGCGCAACCGAAGTCTTCAAGAAGATCCTGAAGTTCGGTCAATTTGCGCTCTCCTTGTCATCCTCAAGCCAACTACGCAGAATTTCGACGGTCTCTGTCTTGCGTTCCGCAATCAGAGTCCGAAGCCGGTCGACCGGGTCTTCTTCGGGCGGGGCATCAAAGTCGACCATGCCCATACCTCCAAAGTCTGGTCCGTCTGCCATGACAGGCAGGTTGTCGAACCCACCCAGAGGTTCGATTTCACCGTCTAGCGCATCACCGGAGGCAGGTGCGGGTGCGGGCAAAGCACCGCCAGAAGTGTCCAATGCATTGGCATCATCACCTCGCGACAGGATCGGTCGCAGAACAAACAAACCAAGGATCAATGCCACGAATGCCAGCACACCGATCTGGATGAGTCTCATCGTGTCGATTGAACCGGTGAAAAGGCCAGGTTCCAACGGACCTGTGCCCAGTCCCTCCGGTCGTTCAAAGGGTAGGGACCGCAGTGTGATTTGGTCGCCTCGCGCCTCGTCAAAACCGACGGCTGACGCCACTAGATCCCGCAACGCCACCAGTTCTTCTTCCGGCAAAGGGACGAAGTCTTGCGCGCCCTCAGCGTCGGTTTCGTAGGAGCCATTGACCAATACGGCCACCGTCAAGCGTTTGATCGCGCCAGGCACACGCGTAATTTCGCGCGTTGTTTCAGAAACTTCATAGTTGATCCGTTCACGCGTTTCTGCCTTTTGGGAGTTGGACGCGTCGCCGCCACCTGCGTCCCCATCCGGCAAGTTAGAGGCAACCGTCACATCGCCACCGCCCGAGTTCTCGGCTTGGTCAGTACGTTCCTCGGTATCGGTCGAGATCACGACGCGCGCTTCAGGATCAAAGCTGCGTTCGCGAATCAATTCGCTTTCGGTGACCGTGTCGACGCTGACTTCGACAACCGCGTTTCCCGTACCGACCCTTGCTTCCATAAGGCGTTGTACGCGATCGCGCAGCAACGCCGCCCGGTCATCCGCACTCGGCCCGGCACCATTTTCGGCCTCGGCACCGATCAACCCACCTTGACCATCAATGACAGCGACTGATTCCGGATCGAGATTCGGAACTGCGGAAGCCACCAGGAACTTCAATGCACGGGCCTGCTGGGTGGAAATCACCCCATTGGTGGTCGAGACCGCAATCGAAGCTGTTGGGGAAACGTCGCGTTGGAATGGGTTGGAAGAGCTATTGGCGATATGGACGCGGGCTGTTGCAATTTTGGGGTTTGACACGATGGTCCGCGCCAGTTCGCCTTCTTTTGCCCGCCAATATGCCGCGTCGAACATCTGCGACGTTGTACCGAAACCGGTCAAGTCATCGAGGATTTCATAACCCTGACCACCATTTGCCGGTAGACCCTCGCTCGCCAAAGTCAGACGCAAGGCATCCCGGTTGGCATCGGGAACAAAAATTGCGCCGGCGCGCACTTGATATGGCACATTACGTGCTTCGAGAGCATTGACCACCTCCCCAGCGGCGCCATTTTCCAGGCCCGCATACAAAAGCGTGTAATTTGGCGCCGAGGCCATCCGCGCCATGCCCCAGACCGCGAGCATCACGGCCAGAGTTGCACCAACCACCACCGCACGCTGACGCACGCTCAAGGCATTCCAGCTGTTCAAAATCTGGCTCAATACGACCTCCGCTCCAAACGTTCTGTTCGGTTGTCCAGAACATTGGCGCATTGGGCTTAACAATCAGTTAGCCCCTTTCGGCCTATAACGACGAAGAACCAGAAATGAGGTTGAATATGTCGGACACTACGGTTGACGGCGCAGAGGTCGCAGAAAAGAAGCCCTCCAAACTGCCGATGATCATCGGCCTTGTCCTTGCGCTCCTCGGGGGTGGCGGCGGATTTTATGCAGTCCAGTCCGGGCTGCTTGGTGGGAACCCGCCACAGGGAGAAGACACTGCCCAAAGTGATTCCCATGCGTCAGATGAAGCTTTCGAAACGGTCCCACTTCCCGATATTGCTTTCGTGGAAGTGCCTCAAATCACTGTATCTTTGGGGCCAAAAGCACAGGCCAAGCATTTGCGGTTTCGCGCTAGTCTCGAAGTTCCTTCGAAACACGCTGCTGAAGTTGAAAGCATAATGCCGAGGATACTAGACGTGCTCAACAGTTACCTCCGGGCGTTGGAACCTAGCGACATCGAAGCTCAGGGGGCCTTGTTGCGCTTGCGCGGGCACATGCTTCGCCGTGTGCGTCTTGTGGCTGGCGAAGGGCGCATTCGCGACCTTCTCGTCCTTGAATTCGTCCTGAACTGAAGGAGTCGAAAATGGAAGTCATTGCAGATATATTGCTGGTCGCTGGAGCAATTGGTGCGGGGTTCTATTGCTTTGTCCTCGCGAGGCGCCTCACACGGTTCACCGATCTGGAAGACGGCGTTGGAGGCGCTGTTGCGATTCTTTCGGCGCAGGTCGACGACCTTTCAAAGACGTTAACGTCTGCACAGCAGAGCGCTGGTGATTCGTCAAAGTCGCTTGAAGAGTTGACAGATCGCGCAGAAGACGTGGCGCGACGATTGGAATTGCTGGTGGCTTCGATGCACGACCTTCCACAAAAATCGCCCCCCCCCAAACCTGAGAACGCGGAACCGGTTTTCGTCCGCCATTCGCGCAACTAGGGCCTGACGGAGGATCCAAAGCATGTCGCAGGCAAGACAAGCGAAACCATCTGCATCCAAACCTCACAAACCGAAGTCGAAACGTCGCAAGACCCGCGGCGCTCTGGCCGCCATCGGGGCGCTACTGCTGGCTTCCGCCGTTGTGAGGGTTGGCATCGGTGCAGGCGAGGCAATCGCGCGAGAGGATACATCGGAAGCAGGGTCGAATCTGAACAGCGTAGCGCAGGACGCCAGTGCTCAAAACGACATGTCCCCAAGCGACTCACAAGTTGCGTTCGAAGGGGCGGATGGCACCAGAATTATCACGGAGGCCGATATTGAGGGACTGGTGAGGTCACTGAACAAGCGCGAGGCACGCCTCAAGGAAAAGGAGCGCGCGGTTGCGATGCACATGCAAACAATTCGATTTGCCGAAGAGAAAATCGACAAGAAACTCGCACAGTTGGAAAGTGCCGAGCAGCAGCTCCGTGACACCATAGCATTGGCCCAAACTGCCGCTGAAGATGATCTGACCCAGTTGACGGATGTCTATGCGTCGATGAAGCCAAAGCAGGCCGCAGCGCTGTTCGAACAGATGGACGCGGAATTCGCCGCTGGGTTCCTCGGCCGTATGAAAGCCGATTCGGCGGCAGAGATCATGGCGCGCATGACACCCGAAGCCGGATATCTGGTAAGCGTGATTCTCGCTGGTCGAAACGCCGAAGTCCCCACGGAATGAGGTTTTCTGTCATCATTATATCACAGATACCACCACAGTGTACGATCCACACAGCTTCGTGAGCCAACGAATCCCGCAGACGGGATTGATTTTCAGAGCGCAGTGGGAAACATAACGACACCACCCGTCTTACCGTTTTTATGACCAGAGAGTGCTGCCATGATCACCCGTCGCACGATGATCGCTGCTGCCGCAGCAACCGCCGCGTTGCCGGCACATGCTTTTGAAGTAGACCCTGTTTTCCGTCCCCAGCGCGTAGGCATGAAAGCCGATATGGCGCCCGGCCAGATCCTCGTCCTTCCGAGAGCGCATTTCCTTTACTACATCGACGCACCTGGGCAAGCGATGCGCTACGGCGTCGGTGTAGGCAAAGCTGGGCTTGAATTCTCTGGCGAGGCCGTCATCCAGGTAAAAAAGGAATGGCCGACCTGGCGCCCTACGAACGAGATGATCGAGCGTGATCCGTCAGAATATGCAAAGTTCAAGGATAACGACTATGTCGAACCGGGTGGGCCGGGAAATCCTTTGGGCGCGCGGGCGTTGTATCTCTTCCAGAATGGTCGCGACACCTACTTTCGTATCCACGGCACAACCGCCCCCCGATCCATTGGACGGTCCGTATCCAATGGCTGTATACGTATGATCAATGAGCATGTGATTGATCTTTATGACCGAGTGCCGCGGGGCACCAAAGTCACCGTGCTGTGACATCCCGCCCAAAGCGGGATCAATTTGACCTGATTGTTCTCGGCGCCGGCCCGTCCGGCGCCGCTTGTGCGAGAACTGCGGCAGACCTTGGCCTTGCCGTGGCACTCGTGGACAAGGCTCGCTTCCCTCGGGACAAACTCTGCGGCGGTGCGCTGTCAGGTCGAGCGATCAAACGACATGCCGAGGTCTTTGGTTGCTCCTTGCCTGATGTGCCTTTTGAGCGGCGCGACAGTTTTCGGTTCTTTGCTTTTGAAGAGGACATCGGTGGCGCCCAAGGGGCGCCGCCCCTGCACCTCATAATGCGGCACAGTTTTGACGCTGCCCTTTTAAAGGCGGCGGTTTCCGCTGGTGTCATGGATTTCACGGGCTGCAGTGGTGTGCTTGATCCGGCTGCACCCTCGGTGGATCTGGGTCACCGCCAATTGAAGGCGCCTGTAGTGGTGGCCGCAGATGGTGTGAACAGCCCGACGGCGCGGCTGCTTTTCGGCGAAGCCTTCGACCGGGGCAAGATTGGATTTGCTCTCGAAGTGGAGCGGCCAGGCGTTGACCCCGAAACAGACCTGCGCATCGACTTTGGGGCGGCGGCCTGGGGGTATGGCTGGCAGTTTCCAAAGACTTGCGGGACCACCATCGGGGTCGGCGGAGTGCTTGCCAGAAACGCAGACATGAAATCCATGCTCCAGACCTATCTGAAGACGCTGGGCGTCACGGACACGTTGAAACCGAAAGGGCAATTCCTGCCGTTTGGCGCCTTTCGTCGGGTGCCGGGAAAAGGCCGAATCCTACTGGCCGGGGACGCCGCAGGGTTGGTCGATCCGGTCACTGGCGAAGGGATCGCACATGCCATGCACAGCGGCGCACTTGCCGCACGCTCGGTTGCGCAGGCACTGAATGCGGGACGGCCAGACACTGCCCTCAGCCGCTATCGCCGTGCTCTCAAACCGATCCACATCAGCCTCGGGCAAGCTCGAATGCTGCGACACATCATGTTCCGCGAGGCTCTGCGCCCGACCTTTATCCGCAGTTTCCGGCGCTCTCGCACGCTCAAGACCCAATACTTGCAACTGCTCGCGGGAGAGACAGAATATGGCACGATCCTGCAACAGATGGCGTTGCGCATGCCCGGCTTTCTCTGGCGGGCGATCAGGGGCATTTGAACCAATTCACACGCACCCCTTAGGCCTCTGAGACCCTCTCTTAACGGGCCGTTAGGATTCCCGGCAGTACGCTTGGCACAAAGGAGTTGCCATGGCCATTGTCGCATTGATCATCGGAAGCATCGTCGGCTTCGTCACAGCAGGGATGGCTTGGATCATCCTCGGCCTGTCCTTCGCCTCCGCGCTGGGGCTCTATCTTGGCGTAGGCTTTGCGGTCAGCTTCGGCTTGATCACTTTTGCCATGGCGCGCCCCCTCACCGAAACGGGTGTGGGACCAACCCCTGCACTGTCACGAGAGAAGCACGGGAACCAGCGCAGCGCATCTAAGGCGCAATTCGCTGGACCAACGTTTCGGTTAGTGGTCCGACCACGTCCACGATGGCCTTGACCCCCTTGGCATTGGGATGAATGCCATCGGGCTGCATGAAGGCCCGCATATCTTCGGGCGCACCCTGATCGGACATCAGCCCAGCAAAGAAACTGGCAAGATGGAGCGTGCCATAGGCCTCCGCAAGGGCGGGATACATGCCATCAAAGGCCGCCTTGTACTCCGGTCCATAGTTGCCCGGCGCAGACATACCGATCAGCAGCACCTCAAGGCCCCGCGCTTCTGCCACTTTCAGAATGCCCTCAAGATTGCTGCGCGACACGGCCGGATCGAGACCTCGCAAGAGGTCATTGCCCCCCAGCGCGACGATCATCCCCTGAATCTCTGGCGTCAGGGACCACTCCACCCGCGAAAGACCCCCAGCCGTGGTATCCCCCGACACGCCGCCATTCACGATGCGGACGTCGTGACCTCGCTCTGTCAGCCAGTCGCGCAGTTGCGGGACAAAACCCTCTTGCTCGATCAGCCCGTAGCCTTGTGTCAGACTGTCGCCAAGCGCGAGCAGGTGGACGCGATCCGCCTCTGCGGCGCTCCCGAGGTGCATCCATAACATCACAACCGGAACCAACGCCTTGTTGAGGCGTCCCCGCAGACCATATGTAAAACGTCGCAACATTTCCGGAGCGCTCCCATGCCCGATCCCGTTCTGTCTCTTCAAGATGTCACCCTCAGCCTGAGGGGCAATGCCGGAATGGTGGAAATCCTGCATGGTATCACCCTTGACGTGGCCGCAGGCGAGACCGTTGGCCTGATCGGGCCGTCGGGTTCGGGAAAATCCTCTCTGTTGATGGTCATGGGCGGGCTGGAGCAGGCCACATCCGGCAGCGTGCGCGCCCTTGGTCATGACCTGACCGCGCTTGACGAAGACGCGTTGGCGCGGTTCCGGCGCGATCACATGGGTGTCGTGTTCCAGAGCTTTCACCTGATTCCCACGATGACCGCGCTTGAAAACGTGGCGACGCCGCTGGAACTGGCGGGCAACCGGGACGCCTTTGACCAGGCGCAGCAGATGCTGGACCAGGTGGGTCTGGGCCACCGCGCGGACCATTACCCGGCCCAGATGTCCGGAGGGGAGCAGCAACGCACAGCGCTGGCCCGCGCCATGGCCCCACGCCCCGGCATCCTTTTGGCGGATGAACCCACGGGCAACCTCGACGGCAGCAATGGCGAGGCCATCATGGACCTGCTCTTTGGCCTCTCGGCGGAACATGGGGTGACGCTTGTGCTGGTCACGCATGCCACAGACCTTGCCGCGCGCTGTGACCGGGTTGTACGCCTGCGCGACGGGCGCGTGGACACGCAGGCACCGGGGATGAGGGCCGCGGAATGAGCCTTTCGACCGCGGCGCGTTTTGCCCGACGAGAGCTGCGCGGCGGCCTGCGCGGGTTCCGGATCTTTATCGCCTGCCTCGCCCTGGGCGTTGCCGCGATTGCCGGGGTCGGCTCCGTGCGCTCTGCCATCGAGGCAGGTCTTGCGGATCAAGGGGCGATCCTGCTCGGGGGCGATGCGCAAGTCGAGTTCACATACCGATTTGCGACCGAAACAGAACGCGCATGGCTCGAAGAGGTCGCCGATGAGGTGTCCGAAGTCACCGACTTTCGGTCAATGGCAACCGTCACACGGGACGGTGTGACAGAGCGCGGGCTGACGCAGCTGAAATCAGTCGACAACGCCTATCCACTGCTGGGAGAGATCACGTTGGACCCGGCCCTGCCCATCGGAGAGGCGCTCGCCGACAAGGGCGCCGTGATGGCACCTGTGCTGGCAGACAGGCTGGGTCTTGCGCCGGGGGACAGCTTTCGGCTGGGCACGCAGGCGTTCACACTGCGCGCCACCATTGCGACAGAACCGGACGATGCCGGCGATGGATTTGGCCTTGGGCCGCGGACGATCGTGTTGACCCAAGATCTTGCGGACTCCGGACTTTTGTCGCCGGGCTCCCTGTTCGAGACGCAATACCGGCTTGATCTGCCGCCCGACACGGACCTTGACGCGCTTGCCAAGGAGGCGCGCGACAGGTTCGAGGAAAACGGTCTGAGCTGGCGTGACGCACGCAACGGGGCACCGGGCATTGCACGCTTCGTGGAGCGCTTGGGCCGGTTTCTCGTGCTCGTCGGACTGTCTGGGCTGGCCGTCGGGGGGATCGGCGTCTCTGCCGCGGTGCGTGCCTATCTCGCACGCAAGACCTCTGTCATCGCGACCCTGCGCACGCTGGGGGCCACGCGGGACGTGATCTTTCTGACGTATTTTCTGCAAACCGGTGCCCTGTCCGTTGTCGGCATCGCGCTGGGGCTCGCCTTGGGGGCCGCGGTGCCGCTGTTGTTTGCGCCATTGATTTCCGATGCGCTGCCCTTGCCAACGCTGTTCACTCTGTATGCGGCCCCCCTTTGGGAGGCAGCTCTCTATGGTGTGCTGACCGCGCTGCTGTTCACGCTCTGGCCTCTTGCGCGGGCAGAGGATGTGCGCGCGGCGACCCTGTTCCGCGATGCGCTGGACAGCACCGGCCGACTGCCAGCCGCGCGCTATCTCGTGGCGACCGTTGTGCTGCTGGCCGCGCTGGTCGGCGTGGCCGCAGTGTTTTCCGGGGACCCGGCGCTGACGCTCTGGACTGCCGGTGGGATCCTCGCGGCGCTGCTCTTGCTGGTCGGCGCTGCGGCCCTGATCCGCGTTCTGGCGCGGCGCAGCACTGCCGCGGCGCGTGGTCGCCCGGCGCTGCGCTGGGCGCTTGGGGCCATCGGTGGACCACGGGAAAGCGCCTCCGCCGTGGTCTTGTCGCTTGGTCTGGGCCTGTCGGTGCTGGCGGCCATCGGGCAAATCGACGGCAACCTGCGCGCAGCCATCGCCCGGGATCTGCCCGCGGTCGCGCCCTCCTACTTCTTTGTCGACATCCAGAAGGACCAGATGCCCGGCTATCTGGAACGACTGGAACAGGACGACGCGGTCTCGCGCATCGACAGTGCACCGATGCTGCGGGGCATCATCACGCGGATCAACGGGCAGCCCGCTGCCGAAGTCGCAGGCAGCCATTGGGTTCTGAGAGGCGACCGGGGCGTGACCTATGCCGCCACGCCGGATGAGCGCACCACCGTCACATCCGGCACATGGTGGCCCGAAGGCTACAGCGGCCCGCCGCAGGTCTCCTTTGCCGCCGAGGAAGGCGCAGAGATGGGCCTTGCACTGGGTGACGAGATCACGATCAACATTCTTGGGCGCGATATCACGGCAGAGATCACATCTTTTCGGGAGGTTGATTTTTCCACCGCGGGGATCGGTTTCATTCTGACGATGAACCCCGGCGCCCTGTCCGGCGCGCCGCATACCTTCATCTCGACCGTCTATGCCAAAGAAGCCGCGGAAGCGCAGATCCTGCGGGATCTCGCCAATGCCTATCCCAACATCACCGCGATTCGCGTTCGCGACGCCATCGAACGGGTCAGTGATCTGCTCGCCGGAATTGGTGAGGCGGTGCGCTGGGGGGCGGCGGCGACGCTCTTGACCGGGTTCCTTGTCCTGATCGGCGCCGCGGCCGCGGGCGAAGGCGCGCGTACCTACGAATCCGCCGTGCTCAAGACGCTGGGCGCCTCGCGGTCCCGCATCCTGCAAAGCTTTGCGCTGCGCTCGGCGCTTTTGGGGGCTGGCGCGGGGCTGGTTGCGCTGGCAGCCGGGATCGGCGGCGGTTGGGCGGTGATGACTTTCGTGATGGACACCGGCTTTGCCGTGATCTGGACCAATGCGCTGGCCGTGATTCTGGGCGGGATCCTCGCGACACTGGCGGCCGGTTTGCTCTTTGCCTGGAGGCCGCTGGCGACCCGCCCTGCCCGCGTCTTGCGCGCCCGCGAGTAGCGGGGAGTAAAAGTGCATCCTGCGCCCTTGATCCGTGGGGCGTGGACTGTCACTTCATTTTGCAACTGCAGCAACCGTGCGATGTTTGACATGACCGATTCCCTGCCGATGCCCGTGACTGCCCCGCTGACCCCTGCGCAGCGTGCCCAGATCCTCAACCTGGTGCGCCGTGCCGCGCGGGCAGAAATCCTGCCGCGCTTTCGCCGTCTGTCGGGTCACCAGATCGCGACCAAGGCCGATGCACAGGACCTCGTGACCGAGGCCGACAAGGGCGCGGAGGCGATGATGACGCGCGCCCTTCAGGCGATGTTTCCGCACGCGCTGATCGTTGGCGAAGAGCACGCCAGCGAGAACCCAAAGATCATTGAAAAGATTGCCGAGGCAGAGCTGTGCTTCAGCATCGACCCGGTGGACGGCACCTGGAACTACGCCAAGGGCCTGCCGCTGTTCGGCGTGATGCTGTCGGTCATGCGCTTTGGGCGGCCGGTGTTCGGGCTGCTGCATGATCCGATCGTGAACGACGTGATCATCGCCGACACCGAAGGCCCCGCGGTCTTGCAGATGCCGCGCCAGATGCGGCGCGAGATTTCGACCTCGAAAGGCGGCAGCCAGTCCGAGATCATGGGCTATGTGCCGCTGTCGCTGATCCCGGTGGACAAGCGCGCGCAGATGGCTGCGACCTACCCGGATTTCCTGCGCATCACCTCCCTGCGCTGCGCCTGTCATGAGGCGCGCATGGTCGCGCAGGGGCATTTCGATTTTGTCCTGTTCGCGAAACTGACACCCTGGGACCAGCCCGCCGGTGTGGTTGCGATCCGTGCCGCGGGTGGTCACGTGGCCATGCTGGACGGATCCGAATATCACGGAGGCCTGACCTCCGGCTATCTGCTGGCCGCCGCCAACGAGGCGACGTGGAACACCGTGCGGAACGTGTTTGCGTTTCTGGTCGAGGATGCAACGGTCGACGCCTAGAGGGCCTTCATCGCTCAAGTTGTGGAAAGGGCAAGCCCCAGCGCTGGGGCTTGCCCTTTTTGTTCAGCGGCGCTCAAAACAGGTTATATGCGGCAATCAAGGCCACCGTTGCGGCAAAAACCGCCTTGGCGAGGAAGGTCAGGGTCTTGCGGTCAGGGTTCACCTGCTTCTTGAGAATTAAGATCATCACGATCAATGCCAACAGCGCGATAGCGGTCAGCGTGAGCGTTTCTTGGGTCATTGGGGTCTCCTTGTTGCGCACAGTGTTCGTGCACCCAGGACTACCACTAACATGTTGAATTTGCTTGATATTCAGGGCTCTTTCCGGCTGCGATGTCCGAACATCGGCACTGATTGGAGAGGCACTGCGGTTATTTCAAAAACTAACGTTTGTTCGGCAATGATATCGTATGCTATCTTTACTTGCGTAAAGTACTGAGAATCGGTCAATCCAGACGCTTTGCATTGGTATGAAAGGCCATCGAAACCGATCGCAAGTGCTGCGATCTAATGCTGCGCATTCGCCAGATCTGCGACGCTTCGACACCGAAGGGTCGCACAAGATAGTGCGCGCAATCAGGTCAGGCGGAGTGTGGGGACATGAGCCAAAACGACGAGCACGACGCATTGGCCGAGATAGCCTCGGCCACGGAGATGCTTGTCAAAATTTTGCCTTTGTATCGCGATCACCTTAACGGAAGCCTCGAAACCCCTGATCTGACGCCAGAATTCTCCATTCGGCTTAGCATCCTTAGAACTGTCCTGCAACAATATGCGACAGCCGAACAACTAGCGACTAGGCATCCTGTTGCCGAAGCGCCTCATGAAAAGCCGATAATCAAAACAACTGCTATAACTAATTCTGCCCCAAGCGGAATGGTAGATCAACCCAAAACAACCACCACATCTGGTGGAAACCTACAGAATAAAGCCGTGCAATCCCGTCGGAAGCAGAGCGACGCCTATGACTACCTGCTGCTGCTGGCCTTTGCCTATGCAGAGCAGATTGCCGGACCCATAGGACAAAAGACGCTGCTGAAGCTGGCAGAAGCCTTTGACCCAAATACGAAAAAATCTTCATTGATCGCAAAACTGAACCGTTGGAAGAACGCCAACGGTTACCTGACTTGGACCGATGCAAGGAGATTGTCTATCAAACCCGCCGGCGCAAGATACCGCGACGAGTTACGCGAAATCGTCATCGCCGATGGGGATGGCCCGAAGATTGCCGCAGCGTTCAAATCCGCCCTCAACGTCGATATCACGCTGTAACGCGCCGCACAGCCTACTCCGCCGCTTCCGCGTAACTGGTCATGGGCGGGCAGGTGCACACGAGGTTGCGGTCGCCAAAGACATTGTCGACCCGGTTCACCGGCGGCCAGTATTTGTCGACACGAAAGGCACCGGGCGGGAAACACCCCTGTTCGCGTGAATAGGGTCTGTCCCAGTCCCGCACGAGGTCTTCCATCGTGTGGGGGGCCAGCTTCAGCGGGTTGAGATCCCGGTCGATGCGTCCCTCTTCGATGGCGCGGATCTCTTCGCGGATGGCCAGCATGGCGTCGCAGAACCGGTCCAACTCTGCCTTGGTCTCACTCTCCGTCGGTTCCACCATCAATGTGCCCGCCACGGGCCAGCTCATGGTGGGCGCATGAAACCCCGCATCCATCAGACGCTTGGCGATATCTTCGACGGTCACACCTGCACTGTCCTGAAAGGGCCGCGTGTCGAGGATGCATTCATGTGCCACCCACCCCGTGTCACCACGATAGAGCACGTCATAAGCGCCCTCCAGCCGCCGGGCGATGTAGTTGGCGTTCAGGATCGCCACCCGCGTCGCCTGCGTGAGACCTTCGCCGCTCATCATGAGCACATAGGCCCAGGAGATCGGCAACAGTGACGGCGATCCAAAGGGCGCGGCACTCACCGCGCCTTCCTGCGCGCTTTGGGGATCTGCTGGCAGATGCGGCGCAAGGTGCGCCTTGACCCCGATCGGCCCCATGCCGGGGCCACCGCCGCCATGTGGAATGCAAAACGTCTTGTGCAGGTTGAGGTGACTGACGTCGCCGCCCAGATCGCCGGGGCGCGACAGGCCGACCATGGCGTTCATGTTGGCCCCGTCGATATAGACCTGCCCACCATACCTATGAGTGATCTCACAAACCTGCTTGACGGTCGTCTCGAAGACGCCATGCGTCGAAGGATAGGTGATCATGCAGGCGGCAAGATCGGTCGCGTGCTTTTGGGCCTTCGCCGCGAAATCCTCCAGATCGATGGACCCCTGCGCGTCACAGGCCACCGGCACCACTTTCCACCCGACCATCTGCGCGGAGGCCGGGTTCGTCCCATGGGCATTGACCGGGATCAGGCAGACGTTTCGGTGGCCTTCGCCCCGGGCGCGCTGCCAGTCGCGAATCGTCAAGAGGCCGGCATATTCCCCCTGTGCACCAGAATTCGGCTGCATGGAGAGGTCATCGTATCCGGTGATATCACACAGTTTGGCCGACAGATCGGTGATCATCTCGTCATACCCACGCGCCTGATCGCGCGGCGCATAGGGATGGATCATCGAGAATTCGCGCCAGCTGACCGGCATCATCTCGACTGCGGCGTTCAGCTTCATCGTGCAGGAACCAAGCGGGATCATCGCGCGGTCG
The DNA here is from genome assembly GCA_042088665.1 of Sagittula sp. GTDB lineage: Bacteria > Pseudomonadota > Alphaproteobacteria > Rhodobacterales > Rhodobacteraceae > JBELMB01. Next base: position 108,066 of record JBELMB010000001.1, on the reverse strand, counting down.
AGCGCCAGATCACGGTCCGCCAGCCTGCGCATATAGCGCATCATTTCGGTCTCGGCCCGGTTCATGTGAAAAACGTCGTGTTCAAGATACGGCGTCTGGCGCACCAAGACATCGGGCAAGCGGTATTCGGACTCCGAGGGATCGTCATCACGCACAAGCCCGAACGCACGCCATACAGCTTCGATCGTGGCAGGACGGGTGCGTTCGTCCAGCGAGATGCCGACACGCGTGGTGCCGACCCGGCGCAGGTTCAGCCCCTCACGCACCGCGGCCTGCAGAACGCCCTGCTGCAAGAGCCCGACATCCACGGTGATCGTGTCGAAATAGGCCGCTGGCTCGACTTTGAACCCGGCGGCTTCGAGGCCCTTGGCCAGCCGGACAGTCTTGCGGTGGATGCGCTGGGCGATGGCGCGCAGGCCTTTTGGACCGTGGAACACCGCGTAGAACGAGGCCATGACCGCCAAGAGCGCCTGCGCCGTACAGACGTTGGAGGTCGCCTTTTCGCGGCGAATATGTTGCTCGCGGGTTTGCAGGCTCAATCGGTAGGCACGGTTGCCATGGCTGTCGACAGAGACGCCGACGATGCGCCCCGGCATTGCCCGCTTGTGGGTGTCACGGCACGCCATATAGGCTGCGTGCGGCCCCCCGAACCCCACCGGGACACCGAACCGCTGGGTCGATCCGACCGCGATATCGGCCCCCATTGCGGCGGGTTCCTTCAGCAGGCACAGCGCCATTGGATCGGCTGAGACGATGCCCAACGCGCGCGCGCCATGCAGCGCCTCCATCTGTGTGGTGAGATCACGCAAGTGACCGAAGGTGCCCGGATACTGGAAGATCGCGCCAAACACCTCCTCGGCCTGCAGGTCCTCCGGCGCGCCGATGCGCAATTCGATCCCCAGGGGGGCGGCACGGGTGCGCATCACCGCGATGTTCTGAGGATGACAGTTTTCATCGACAAAGAACGCGCGTGCTTTTGATTTCGACACGCGCTGCGCCATGGTCATGGCCTCTGCACAGGCGGTGGCCTCATCCAGCAAAGAGGCGTTCGCCACATCCAGCCCGGTCAGGTCGCAGATCATCGTCTGGAAATTCAGCAGCGCTTCGAGCCGACCCTGACTGATTTCCGGCTGGTAAGGCGTATAGGCAGTGTACCAGGCCGGGTTCTCGAGGATGTTGCGCTGGATCGCGGGCGGTGTGACCGTGCCATGATACCCCTGCCCGATCAGAGAGGTGAGCACGGTGTTTTTCTCGGCCACCTGTCGCAGGCGGTAGATCAGTTCCCGCTCGGACAAGGGTTTGCCGAAATCCAGCGGTTGCGCCTGGCGGATCTCTTCTGGCACCGTTTCAGAAATCAACTGATCAAGATCGCCCACCCCCAGCAAGGTGCACATCTGATCCATCTCCTGCGGCGAGGGCCCAATGTGGCGCCGGTTGGCAAAGTCATACGGCAGGTAATCGATAGGTTCATACGTCATTTCAAACCCTCCGCGCGGGCCTTCACCGCTTCCAACACCATCAAGAGCCCCATACGCGCGCCCTTGGCGTCATTGAAGGCAATGCCAGCCCCGGATCGCGTCCAAAGCTCCCGCGCATCTTCTTCGCTTTTCAACATGCCTTCCAACAGGGCCCGCAGATCTGCCATCCGCACCGCGTCGAATTGGCCAAGGACATCGCCAAGAGCGTCCTCGAAACGTTCGAACCGGTCAAAAATCTTGTGTGAGAGGCCCGTTCCGACCTCCCCCCACATCGCTTCCTGCGTGGCGTCCCATTGCATGGCTTACCTCCCTTGATCCCCTCTGACGGGGACGGCTCCGGCGATCACCCGCGCGGGAGCCATGTTGCCCGGGGTTGACCCCGGGCCCTTTCCGTCATCCCGACCTGCGCCCCGACGCTCAGGCTATGAATGCCTTGTAGGCCGCGGCATCCATCATGTCGTCCATGGCAGACGGGTCCGCGACCCGCATCTTGAAGAACCATGCGGCCCCTTCAGGGTCCTCGTTCACTTTGCCCGGCTCGCCGACGATTGCCTCGTTCACTTCGACGATCTCGCCATCCAGCGGTGCAAGGATGTCCGAGGCCGCCTTGACCGATTCGATCACGACAACTTCGTCGTCCTTGACCACTTCGGTGCCCTCGTCGGGCAGTTCAACAAAGACGACATCGCCCAGTTGCTCTGCCGCGTGGGTCGTGATGCCCACGATGACAAGGTCGCCTTCGATCTCGAGCCATTCATGCTCTTCGGTGAATTTCATCGCTGTCTCCTGTTGCGTCACCGTTTGAAATTTGCAGGCACAAAGGGCAGGCGCGTCACATCGACCGCCAGCCGCTTGCCGCGGACTTCGCCCCAGAGGCGGCTGCCCGGTGCTGCGCTCGCCGCGCTGACATAGCCCATGGCCACCGGCGCCCCGACCGTTGGGCCGAACCCTCCGGAACAGACCTGCCCCACCGGGGTTTCACCGGTTTCGTCGGCAAAAAGCGGCACGCCCGCGCGCATCGGGGCACGCCCAAGCGGGCGCAGGCCAACGCGTTTGCGCGTCGGTCCCTCGGCCAGTTGACCCGCGATGACCTCGGCCCCCGGGTAGCCACACTCGCTGCGTCGCCGCTTGCCCATGGCCCAGGACACCCCGGCTTCCACCGGGGTGGTCTGCGCGTCGATGTCCTGACCGTACAGGCAGAGCCCCGCCTCCAGTCGCAGACTGTCACGTGCGCCCAGACCGATGGGCGAAACCCGCCCATCCGCAAGAAGGGATCGCGCCACATCCTCCGCCGCAGCGATCGGCACGGAAATCTCGAACCCGTCCTCGCCCGTGTAGCCGGACCGCGACACCCAGCATTCCGCGCCCCCCACCGGCAGCGTCGCCACATCCATAAAGGCCATGTCCCGCACCATCGGGCATTGCTCCGCCAGAACCGCCTCGGACTGCGGGCCTTGCAGCGCCAGAAGCGCGCGGTTTTCAAGTTGCTTGACGGTGATGCCCTCAGGTTCCAAAGCGCTGCGCAGCAGAGACAGATCGACCGATTTGCGGGCAGCATTCACCACCATGAAGAGGTGGTCCTCGCGCCGTGCGACCATCAGATCGTCCTCGATCCCACCGGCGGTATTGGTGAAGAAGCCGTAGCGCTGGCGCCCAACGGCGAGGCCCGAAACATCCACTGGCAGGATCCGTTCCAACGCGGCGTCCAGCCCTGCACCCCGCAGGATCACCTGCCCCATGTGTGACACGTCGAACAGGCCCGCGGCACGACGCGTATGTTCATGCTCTTTCATGACGCCAAGGCTGTATTGTACCGGCATCTCGTAACCGGCGAACGGCACCATCTTTGCACCCAGCGCACGGTGCAACCCATTGAGCGCGGTGGTTTTCAACTCGTCTGGCTGGGTCTCTGCCCCGGAGTGTGCACCGGTCTCGGTCATGCGCGTCCCTGTCGTTCGATCCCCGAAACGACATCGCGCCGGAGCAGTGTCAGGCGCCGAAAAACGCCCGTCCTGCCCCCTCTGTCCTTTGGCCTGAGATCGTTATCCCTTCGGCGGACGCCTGTTGCGCCACTCTCCAGAGTGTCTGTCCCATAACGGTCCCTGTGGCCTGAGCGTTTCCGGGGCGGTTGCGCCTTCGGCACCGAGCCATCTGCCCGGTTCTCCCGTTATGGTACCCCTCACGCTAGTCCAAGCCATGTCAGTTGACAAGCCGCCCGATCATGGGCGCGGGTGTCTCGTCTTGCAGGAGCCCGTTTGCCCGGCCATGGACATCCCGACCTTGGAAATCACGGTCTTGAACAGGCCGGTCCCGGTGAGCCGATCTCAGCCGCCCGCGGTCTCGGGCTTTGCGGTGCAGCGCGTGGGCATGGAGATGATCTCCAGCAACGGACCGTTGTCGCAGACCAGCGAATCAAGCGTGATCGGATCAAGCGTCTCGTAGAACGCATTGGCCGCATCAGAGAGCAGCGTGCGCAGGCGGCAGGCCTCCGTCAGCGGACAGGTGTTGTCCACATCGGCAAAGCATTCTGCCAGAGGCACCGGCTGTTCGAGATGGCGAAAGACGTCACCAATGACGATTTCACTCGCGGGGCGGGACAGTTCCAGCCCACCGTTGCGACCACGCTGCGTATGCAGATACCCAAGTTGCGCCAACTGGTTGATGACCTGCGCAAGGTGGTTTTCCGAGGCATTGCAGACGAGGGCAATCTCGTGCTTGGTGACAAGTCGCCCCATGTTGGCCGCACAATACATCAACACGCGCATCGCGATGTTGGTTCTTTTTGTGACACGCACGGGCGGTCCTCCAATAGCATTCGTCTCAACGGCCTTATGCCATCAATGTCTGACGACGCATTTGACATACATCAATTGTCAGCCATAGTTGACGCATGCCTCATGCATATTTCTTCGGTTACGGCTCACTCGTCAATGCGTCTACGCATGATTTTAAACCAGTTTTTAAGGCCTATGCGCATGGATGGCGCCGGGCATGGGTGGCGAGGCCGGAACGGGCTTTGTGTTACCTGTCAGCCGTACGAGACACTTCTGCGACGCTTGACGGGCTGATTGCCCCGGTTCCCGAAGACGGCTGGGCGGGCCTCGATTCCCGCGAGGCGGCCTATGAGAGACACATGCAGACATCCCGGCAGACATCCCGGCAGACATCCCGGCAGACATCCCGGATCCAGCACGAGAGCCCGGCAGAAGAGATTGCGATTTACGCCATCTCACCGGAGGTCATTCAGGCCCCTGGCGCGGACAATCCGATCCTGCTGAGCTATCTCGACACGGTGATCGAGGGATACAGCAAGGTCTATGGTACAAAGGGCGCGCAGCAGTTCTTTGACAGCACGGATGGCTGGCAGGCCCCGATCCTCGACGACCGTGCCGCGCCCCTCTACAGCCGCGCGACACGCCCCGACGATGAAATCATCGGTTTGGTCGACGAGAAGCTGGCCGCCCTTGGGTGCAGGCGGATCATTTCCGCAAGTTGAACAGCGCGTGCTGGCGGGCCTGACGCTGGTAGGGATCGCGTTCCACCGTCTCGGGATTTTCCATGACACGCCGGGCCAGAACCCATGCGATGAGGCCAAAGACCACGCCACCGGCGGCCTGTCCGATCAGCACGCCCGGTGCGCCCATGACCCAGGCCCCCAGCGTGATGAAGGGCACAGTGCCCAAGGTGTGGCGCCCCCAGTTCACCCATGTCGAGTAGAACGGATGACCGAGGTTGTTGAACGAGGCATTGGACATGAAGATGACCCCGTTGAAAAAGAAGGCCAGCGCCAGCGGACCGCAAAACAGGAACACCAGCTCCCGCGCGAGGCCCTCTGCCTGAAACAGATCCGCGATACTGCCGCGCAGCGCAAAGAGCGCAAGCGCCGCAAGCACCACGTAGATCCCGACAAACAGAACCCCGGCGTTGAAGGCACCCCGCACGCGATCGTTGTGACCCGCGCCGAAATTCTGCCCGATAATCGGCCCGACCGCGCCGGAGAGGGCAAAGATCACAGCAAAAGCCAGTGGCGTCAGGCGTCCCACGACGGCCATCCCGGCCACGGCGGATTCGCCGAACTCTGCCATGGTGCGGGTGACAAAGGCCTGCCCCACAGGCGTCGCCAACTGCGTCAGGATCGCCGGAACAGCAATGCCGAGGATCACGGGAAAATCGACCTTCGCCTCGTCCGGAGTGGGTTTGTCAAAGCCGCCATAAAACCGGATCACCGGCGCAATGGAGAAATAGGCAATCGCAAAGCGTGCCGCGACGCTCGCCAAGGCAGCCCCGGTCAGTTCAAGATCCAGCCCGAAGATCAGGATCGGGTCCAGAACCGCGTTCACCACACCTCCGGAGATGGTCGCCATCATCGAACGGCGCGCATCGCCATGGGCGCGCAGGATCGCGCCTCCGATCATGCCCGCCACCAGCACCGGCAAGCTGGGCACGATGATCCGCAGGTAGCTGCTGGCAAGGTCGGCCACTTCGCCCTCCGCCCCCAGAAGACCCACGAGAAACGGCGTGAATATCCAGACCGTGGCCGCGAACAAGGCACCAAAGATCACCCCGTAGAACAGGGCCGTGGTGGCGCGGCGCGAGGCCATGTGCTCTTCGCCACTGCCCAGCGCCTTGGCCACCAGCGCGCCGGCTGCAATGGCCATCCCGATGCTGAAGGAGGTGGTGAAAAAGAGGATCGCACCCGCATAGCCCACCGCCGCCGCCAGCGCAGAGTTCCCCAGCATCCCGATAAAGATCATGTCGATGAAGTCGACTGCGAAGATCGCCATCAGCCCCAGCGAGGCGGTCATGGACATGACCGTCACGTGCTGGAACAGATTACCAGTGAGGAATTTTGCCTGCTCCGCCATGACGGCTCCCTTGACTGCGCCGCCCGTGGGGCAGACGTGCCGGAAGGTCTTTCAGACCCCCGGTCCCAAGGCCACCTTCACCCCGGAGCTGGCCCCTGACAAGGGCCGCCACTCATGTCAGAGCAACGGCTTGTTTTGCAACAGCTGCATGACATCCGCCATTTCCGGCCCGCGCTGCCGTCCTGTGACCGCCTTGCGCAGGGGCATGAACAGCGTTTTGCCCTTGCGCCCCGTGGCGGATTTGACCGCGGAGGTCCAGGTGGACCATGTGTCCGCGGCGTAGGGGGGATCCGGCAGAAGCGCATAAGCCTCTTCGAGGAAGGCGCGGTCATCCTCCTCCACCAGCGCCGTGGCCCCGTCCCGAAACAGCGCCCACCAGGGATCCATGTCCTTGCGAACAGTGACATTCTCGCGCACGATCTGCCAGAACAGGGCGGCCTTGTCGTCTGGCACACCCAACGCCCGGATATCGTCGGCGACAGCGTCCAGCGGCAAGCCGTGCAGCTTGCGGGCGGTCAGCGGATACAGATCCTCGACATCGAATTTGGTCGGTGCGGATCCGAACTGCGTCAGCTCGAAACCATCAGCGATCTCGTCCAGTGTCATCCGCAACTCGACCGGCTGGCTCGACCCGAGGCGCACCATCAGTGACAGCAGCGCCTCTGGCTCCACGCCGTTTTCGCGAAGGTCGCGCAGCGCCAGCGTGCCGAGCCGCTTGGACAGCGACTCACCCTGTGGTCCGGTCAAAAGGGAGTGATGCGCAAAGGCGGGCGGCTCACCGCCCAGCGCGCGGATCATCTGGATCTGCGTGGCCGTGTTGGTCACGTGATCGTTGCCGCGCACGACATGGGTGATGCCCATGTCCATGTCATCAACAACCGATGCCAGCGTATACAGGAACTGCCCGTCGGCGCGGATCAGCACCGGGTCCGAGACACTTGCCGCATCGATCGAGACTTCGCCGAGGATGCCGTCTTCCCAGACGATGCGCGCGTGATCCAGCTTGAACCGCCAGACACCGCTGCCGCGTTCTTCTCGCAGCGCGGCCTGTTCCGACGCATCGAGAGCAAGCGCCGCGCGGTCATAGACCGGCGGTTTGCCCATGTTCAGCAGCTTCTTGCGCTTGAGGTCCAGTTCCGTCGGCGTTTCCCATGCCTCGTAAAAGCGGCCCATCTCACGCAGGTTGTCCGCCGCAGCGACGTATCGGTCCAGACGGGTGGATTGGCGTTCAACCCGGTCCCAGGTCAGGCCAAGCCATTCAAGGTCCTGCTTGATGGCATCGACATAGGTCTCCTTGGAACGCTCAGGATCCGTATCGTCGATGCGCAGCACGAAGGTGCCGCCGGTCTTGCGGGCGATGAGGTGGTTGAACAGCGCGGTGCGCAGGTTGCCCACATGGATATATCCGGTGGGCGAGGGGGCAAAGCGGGTGACGGTCATGACATGGGCCTCCTGACGAAGCGCGGTGTTTTCACACATCGCCGCTTTTGTCCACCGCTGCCTGCGCGCCCGGCGCCATGCAGCTGCGCAGATGGACAGCATGAGAATCCCTTTGCCATGGGCGCTCAAATGGTCACAGTTAACGCAAACAACAGGCGACCCGCGATGACCCGGATCCTGACCGTAACCTTGAATCCCGCGCTGGACGTGGCCACCGACACGGATCACGTGACGGCAGGGCCCAAGCTGCGATGCGGCCCGCCCACGGCAGAGCCCGGCGGCGGCGGGGTCAATGTTGCACGCGCCATCCGGCAGTTGGGCGGACACGCGCAGGCCGTCGTGGCCCTGGGTGGTGCAACGGGTGATACGCTCGAGGCGCTGCTGCGCGGACGGGGTCTGCCGATTGTGCGGCTGCGGGCGCCGGGGGACACCCGGCAAAGCATAGCCGTCACGGATCGCAGCAGCGGTGCGCAGTACCGGTTTGTGCTGCCCGGCCCCAGTTGGAGCGAGCAAGACCTCGAGGCCATGTTGCTGGTGCTGGCCAGCGCCGCCGATCCGGATGCCTATGTGGTGCTGTCGGGCAGCATGCCGCCCAGATGTCCACCGGGGTTCATTCCCCTCGCTTGCCGGAAATTGCCCGGTCGGCGCGTGATCGTCGACACCTCTGGCGTGCATCTCGAACATCAGGCAGGCGGGCGGGATCCCATGCCCCACGTGCTGCGCATGGACAGCGCCGAGGCGCGCGACCTGTCGGGCGAGGCATTGGAAACCCGCGCCGACAGCCTGCGATTCGCGGAAACCCTGCGCAAACGCGGCGCGGCGGAACTGGTGATCATCGCGCGGGGCGCGGATGGCTCCGTTCTGGCAGCGCCGGACGGGCTTTGGCATACGACGGCAGCCAATGACCACGTGGTCAGCGCAATCGGTGCCGGTGACAGCTTTGTCGGCGGGTTCACGATGAGCCTCGCGGAGGGACATCCCCCCGCCGAGGCGCTGCGGCGCGGGGCGGCGGCTGCATCTGCGGCGGTTTTGTCCGAGGGCACGCAACTCTGCCTGCCCGAGGATTACATGCGCCTTCTGCCGATGACCTTGCTCACCCAATTCTGACCCGCGCGCCGGGGTGCTTTGGCCAGAAATGACCCGTGGTAGCCAGAGAGTCAGCTTGTCCAGACCTTTGCGGCAATGACCGAGGCAGCAAGGCCGAGCAGGCTCATGCCAACCAGCGTCGGTCCAAGACCAAAGGTCACCCCGGCGTATCCGGCCAAAGGATAGGTGACCAGCCAGCCCATATGGCTGAGCGCGAATTGCGCCGCAAACAGCGCGGGGCGATCCTCCCCCTGCGCAGATCGTGCCAAAAGCCGCCCGCCCGGCGTCAGGATCCCGGAATACCCGGCCCCCAGCACCGCCAGAAACCCAAGCGCCATCAGCGCAGGCGGCAGACCTGTCACCCAAAGCCACGTCCCGCCCAGCAGCCCGAAAAGCGCCAGTGTAACTCCGGCAAGGAGCATCGCGCTCCGGTCCGAGAGGTGTTCCAGCACGTGGGGCATTGCCAGCGCCATCAGCATGGACCCGGCGCCAAAGGCGGTCATCGCCAGCGCCAATGCCCCCTCGCCTGCGCCATATCCGTCGCGCACCAGAACCACGGTGTTCACAAGCACAAAAGCCCCCAAGGCCGAGGCGCAGAAGTTCAACGCAAGAAGCCCCCGCAGACGGGGCGTGGCGAGGTACAGGCGCAGACCTCGGGTCAACCGAGCGCGAAACGGCCTGTGCGTGACCGGCTGGTGGGGCAGACCCGTGCGCAGCAACAAAAGCAGGGAGATCAGGAACCCCAAGGCAGTCCCGGCAAAGAGCCCCGAAAAGGGCATCACCAGCAACATCATGCCCGCCAGCAGCGGACTTGTCAGGTTCTCAAGGTCGTAGGCCAGACGGGACAGCGACAGCGCGCGGGTATAGTCCCTCTCTTCGGGCAGGAGATCGGGCAGGGTTGCCTGAAACGCCGGGGTGAACGTGGCCGATGCGGCTTGCAAGACGAACACCAGCCCATAGACCTGCCAGACTTCGGTCACAAAGGGCATCGCCGCAGCACAGCCAAGCCGCGCGAGGTCCGCAACGATCAGCACAGTCTTGCGCGGCAAGCGCGCGGCCATGGCCTGTGCCAGCGGGGCCAGCCCGACATAAGCCACCATCTTCAGCGTATACACCATGCCGAGCACCAGCCCGGCTTGCGCACCTGCAAGATCAAAGGCCAGCAGGCCCAGAGCCACGCTCATCAAGCCGGTCCCGGTCAGCGCCACCACTTGGGCGGCGAACAACCGTGCATAGTCTGGGTGACGGCGCAGCAGGTTCATGCATCGCAGGCTAAAGCGCATCTGGCCCCGGGCCAAGCCCCATGGCAGGGTCGTCGCATGCGCCTGTTCATCGCCTTGCCCATGCCGCCCGAGGCCCTGCCCCATCTCGTGGCCGTGCAATCCCGATTGTCCGTCGGTCGGCCCGTTGCCGAAGAAAACCTGCACCTGACGCTGGCCTTTCTCGGGGATCAGACAGAGAACACGGCAGAGACCCTGCACGACGCGTTGGACGGGCTGCGCGCGCCCGCTGTCCAACTGACACTGCGCGGCGCTGCAGTGTTCGGTGGCCGACGTGGGCAAGCCATCGGGCTGGAGGCAGAAGGCGGCGCGGCCCTGACCGATCTGCAATCGCGGATCATGTCTCGCTTGCGCGGTTGTGGCGTCGACATGGAGCGGCGCCGGTTTCGTCCCCATGTGACGCTCGCGCGGTTAAAAGGAGGGCGCAACGCCAGCCCCGGTCTGTCCACTTTGGCCGGTCAGGTGATGGGTCCCTTTACCTGCACGCAATTTGCGCTGATGCACTCGGAATTGCACCGCGACGGCGCGCATTACGAGGTGCTGGCGGGCTATCCGCTGACCACGGTCTAGGTCGCCTGTGGGATGGACAAGGCCCCCGGCCCCGCCATAAATCCTCCCATGACCGAAACCGATCCTGACGCTTTTCTGCGCCTCGCCGAAGCCGCCCAAGACAGCCTGCCCGACCCGTTTCGAACGGCTGCCGCAGAGATCGTCTTGCGCGTCGTCGATTGGCCCCCGGCAGAGATGCTCGCCGATCTTGAGATTGAAGACCCGCTGGAACTGACCGGGCTATATGACGGGATCCCTCTGACCGAGAAATCCGTGTCGCACCCGGCGCCCTTTCCCGACACGGTCTGGCTGTTCCGGGAACCCATCCTTGAGGAATGGCGCGCCCGGGGTGATGTGGATCTGTCGGATCTGGTCACCCATGTCTGGGTGCATGAGATCGCGCATCACTTTGGCTGGTCGGACGAGGACATCGCCGTCATCGACCCGTGGTGGGAGTGATCCCCAAAGTGCAACGCTCAACCGGCAAAATCCTTGCGCGGCGCGCTGCTGCAAGCGATAGGTGAGTGTGAACACCCTTTTCACGCCTAAAACGATATGTTCTGTCACAAGATCTTTTTGTCTTATTCGTCGCGCAATGCGCATAGCCTCAAGCTGGCGGCTGAACTGGCCAGTGGATTGCGCAACGATGGCTATACCGTCTTTCACGACAAGTCGGACCTGCCCGCTGGTGACAGTTTTGATGACCGGATCCGCAAGGCGGTGAAATCCGCGGACGGCATGATCTTTCTGGCTTATCCGGAGGCAGTGGAACCCGGTGCCTATACCCTGACAGAGCTGGGCTATGCCAAGGCCAAATGGCCGCGTGGGCGCGGAAAGGTGCTGCCCGTCTTGCTTGGCGGCACAAAGAGCGAAGATCTGGATGCCTATCTTCGTGTGCTCAACGTGATGCAACCCGAGGGCAACGCCCGGGCAGAGATCCTCTCCGAGGCACTGCGCATGTGGCGCCCACGGTCCTTTTTGCCTGTCGCCGTTTCGCTTTATGTCATTGTTTTTGTGTTGATCGCCTTTTTTGCCCCGACAGACATTCTTAATGTGACGGGGCGACTAACGACCTTCGTCAAGGCACAATTTGGGGGCGCAGATGCGCCTCAGCCAGCCCCTAACACACCCGAACTGCAATTGGTGCCCTTGCGCAGCACCGATGTGTTTTCCGTTGCTGACACCTACGCCACCGAAGGCAAGGATATCGCGATCAACGCAGACAACACCTTGCTGACCATCGGCGCGACCTTTGGCGCCTTTCAGGCCACGCTGGACGACGAAGTGCGCTTTCAATCGGTTGTTGCCTCTCAGGGCACCAGCCTCGCCGAGGTCACCGGGCTGTACGGTCGCGATTTCCTCGGCATGGCGGGCGGCGGCGGGTTGGTCCGGGTGCGCGAGGGCAACGAAACGCCTTATGACTTTGGCACCGACAAGAGCGGTCGACCCATCCCGGTGCGCGACTATGACTATGATCCCGCATCCGGTGAGATCGCCGTGGTCGGAGGGGCCTCAAAGATCGAAGTTGGTCGGCTGTCCGAGATGTCCTCGTCATTCTACCTAGGGGGCATCCCCTTCCAGCCCGGCAACATCTGGTTCAGCCAGATCGCCCAATCACCCAATGCCGTTCACCTTGCGGTGGGCCGGTCGGACGGGGATGTCTACCTGAGCAACCGCGCGGATGGCACCGGGCCGACCAAGGTGATCACAAGCGCAGAGGGCGCAGATCTGGCCGAACTGGTCTTTTCCGGCGATGGGCGCTTTCTGGCGGCGGCCTATCGGTCTGGCCGCATCGTGGTCTGGGACACGCTTGAGGCGGATGCGCTGTTTGACGGCAGTTTCGGGTCGCATTTCCTGACCGATGTGGCCTTTCACCCGGATCCCAATCACCTTGGCTTTGCCGGATACACCACCGGGGGCGCGGGACTCCTCGGGCTGGCCGACCTCGCCAACGCGGATCACGTGGCCAAAAGCCAAGGCGGCCCGGTGAACGGGCTGGCCTTTTCACGCGATGGCACGCGCCTGTTTGCCACCGGCAAATCCCCGATCCTCAGCGTCTACGAGGTCGCCGTGCCCTGACCCTCGCGCATCACGCGCCGGAGCTGTCGCGCCACCGGTTCACGATCGGATAGCGACGGTCCAACCAGAAAGCCCGTTTCGTCAGACGGGCGCCGGGCGCGGACTGAAAACGCTTGTATTCACTGATGTAGAGCAGGTGCTCCACCCTCTTGGCATCGGCGCGGTCATATCCGGCCGCCACGCAATCGGCGATGGACCCGTCCTGATCCACCAGAATATCGAGCAGTGCATCCAGCACCGGGTAGTCCGGCAGCGAATCACTGTCTTTCTGGTCCTCGCGCAGCTCTGCACTCGGCGGCTTGGTGATGATGCGGTCCGGGATGACTTCGCCGTCGGGGCCGCTCATCCAATCCCGGTGATGGGTATTGCGCCAGCGGCACGTCTCGAACACGCGGGTCTTGTATAGATCCTTGATCGGGTTATAGCCCCCGGACATGTCGCCGTAGATCGTCGCATAGCCCACCGCCACTTCGGATTTATTGCCGGTGGTCAGCAGCATTTCCCCGAACTTGTTCGAAAGCGCCATCAGCAAGAGACCCCGCAGGCGCGACTGGATGTTCTCTTCGGTGATGTCCGGGGCAAGCCCTTCGAACAGCGGGCCAAGCGCCTCTGTCACCGCGGCGCGCGGCCCGGAGATCGGCACATAGTCATAGGCCGCGCCCAGCGCCTTGGCACAGGCCTCCGCATCTTCGAGAGAGTCGGACGAGGTGTATTCCGAGGGCAACATCACGCACCGCACGTTCCCGGCACCCAGCGCATCCACGGCGATGGTCGCGACAAGCGCGGAATCGATGCCCCCGGACATCCCCAGAAGCACCTTGGAAAACCCGGTCTTGCCCATGTAATCGCGCAACGCCTCGACCATGACGCGGTAATCCTGTTCCCAGGCATCCGGGTGGCTGTCCAACGGTCCCTCGGCGCAGCGCCAGCCCTCGGACGTCCGGTGCAAATCCACATGCGCAATGCATGTATCAAAGACCGGCAGTTTCACAGGCATCTGTCCGCCGGGGTTCAGCACAAACGACCCCCCGTCAAAGACCTGATCGTCCTGCCCGCCCACCATATTGAGGTAGATCAGCGGCAGACCCGTCTCGACCACGCGGGACACCATGTGATTGAGCCGCGTGTCGAACTTGCCGCGGTAATAGGGCGAGCCATTGGGCACCAGCAGGAACTCTGCCCCGGTTTCCGCAAGCGTCTCGGCCACATCCACGTGCCATGCGTCCTCGCAAATGGGGGAGCCAACCCGCGTGTTGCCCACGGCATAAGGGCCCGCGACCATGCCGCTGTCAAAGACACGTACCTCGTCAAAGACCGTCTCGTTGGGCAGGTGATGCTTGAGCACACGGGTCATGACCCGCCCGCGCGCGCAAATGAAATAGGCGTTGAAAAGCTGCCCGTCCTCGACCCAGGGTCCGCCGATGGCCAGCGCGGGGCCCTCGGCGCAGGCCTCTGCCAGCGCATCGATCTCCGCCATGGCCGCCTGATGAAAGGCCGGCTTCGTCACGAGATCCTGCGCATTGTACCCGGTGATGAACAGTTCCGGCAACGCCACGAGGTCGGCCTTGGCGGCACGCCCCTCTTCCCAGGCCGCACGGGCCTTGGCCGCATTGCCCGCAAGATCGCCCACGGTCGGGTTCAGCTGTGCCAATGTCAGGCGAAAGTGATCGCTCATCGCGTGCCCCTTCTCACATTCCAATCCACATAGCAGACCAGCCGCCAGTGAAAAGCGCTCTGCGGCGACTGACCGCGAATCCCCGTTGCCCCAAACGATCTGCCGCAGTACCGTGCGCCCGACCGTTGATCCTTGATACCAATTGGCGAGAAGATGACATTCAAAGGCACCCTACCCCTGTTCGCGCTGCTGGCGCTCCCCGCAGTGGCACTGGCACAGTCTGACGACGTCCAGACCAAGGAATACGATGACGGGGGCGTCTACGAAGGCACTTTCCTCAGCGGCCTGCAACATGGCGAAGGCACCTATCGCCTGCCGAACGGCTATGAATACACCGGCTCATGGGTTCAGGGAGAGATCCGCGGCGACGGCGTCGCGCGCTTCCCGAATGGCTCCGTCTACGAGGGCAGCTTTGCCAAGGGCAAGCCGGAAGGCATGGGCAAGATCACCTTCGCCGATGGCGGCACCTACGAGGGGTCTTGGCTGGACGGCAAGATCACCGGACAGGGTCTGGCCACCTATGCCAACGGCATGCGCTACGAGGGAGCGTTCCGTAATGCCCTGCACCATGGACGCGGCGTGATGACCGCCCCCAACGGCTATGTCTATGACGGTCAGTGGGTCAATGGCGTCAAGGAAGGCGATGCCAAGATCAGCTACGCCGAGGGCGAAGTCTACGTGGGCCGTGTCGCCAACGGCACGCGCGACGGGTCCGGCAAGCTGACCATGCCTGACGGCCTGATCTACGAAGGCACATGGCGCGACGGCCAGATCGACGGTGCAGGCAAGCTCACGCAACCCAATGGCGACACCTACGAAGGCGAGCTGGTGGATGGCCGCCGCGAGGGTCAGGGCAAAGTGATCTACGCCGGCGGCGACGTCTACGAGGGCCAGTTCGAGAACGACCAGCGGCATGGCTTTGGCACATTCGTGGGCAAGGACGGCTACCGCTACGAGGGCAACTGGATCACCGGCCAGATCGAAGGGGACGGTCGGGTGATGTATCCCGACGGCTCGGTTTACGAAGGCGCGTTCAAGGGCGATCTGGCCAATGGCACGGGCAAGATCACCTATCCCGATGGTGCGACCTATGAAGGCACATGGATTGACGGCGTGATCGACGGTCAGGGAAAGGCGACTTATCCCAACGGGTTGACCTATGTCGGAGGCTTCCAGAACGCGCGCAACCACGGCACTGGCGTGATGACCTTCCCCGATGGCTACCGCTACGAAGGTGATTGGCAGGATGGCCAGCGCCACGGCCGCGGCACCGCCACCTACCCCGACGGCACCGTCTACGAAGGACAGTTCCGCGAAGGACAGCGCCACGGGCAAGGGACGATCGTGATGGCTTCGGGCTTCCGCTACGAAGGCGATTGGCAAAAGGGCGAGATCAACGGCAGCGGGCTGGCCATCTACGCCAACGGGGATGTCTACGAAGGCGGGTTCAAGAACGGCAAGCGCGACGGCGAAGGCACCATGCGTTACGCCACCGGAGAGCAGGCCACCGGCGAATGGATTGGCGGCGCGCTGACACAAAACAGCACAACCACCCCCGCGCCCGGCAGCGAAACCGAGGCAGAGCCCCTGCCTGCCGACCAGTAAACCGATAGGGTCCGGGTCAGGGCGTGGCTTGGCGGGTGGGCCGCTGGACGTTTCGTCCAGCCGGGGCGCCGGACAAGCGACGCCGCCAAACGATGCAGGCCAACAATACAGGCAAACGATACGGGCAAACCGCAGGCATGCGACGACCGCTTGGCCTCTTCTCAAACGACCTCGCCCGCATCCAACTGCCCAAGAACCATATCCGCCTGCGCGAGGATGGCAGCGCGTTTTTCGTCATCCATCCGATCCCAGGTCCGATAGATGTTGCCCATCCTCGCATTGCCGGAAAATCGCTCCCGGTGACGGTCAAGAAAGTGCCAATACAACAGGTTGAACGGACAGGCCCCCGATCCCAGCTTGGTCTTCACATCATAGGCGCAGGTCTTGCAGTGGTTTGACATCTTGGCGATGTAATTGCCCGAGGAAACATAGGGCTTTGACGCGATGATTCCGCCGTCGGCAAACTGGCTCATACCCACCGTGTTCGGCGCCTCGACCCACTCAAAGGCATCCATGTAGACGCTGAGATACCATTCGTGCAGCGCGTGCGGATCGATCCCTGCCAGCAGGCCAAAATTGCCCGTTACCATCAGGCGCTGGATGTGATGCGCATAGGCCTCTTCTTCGGTCTGACGCACGGCGGCATCAACACAGGCCATCTTTGTCGGCGCGCCCCAATACAGTGGCGGCAGCGCACGCTTGTGGTCCAGCGCGTTGCGCCGGGGATAGTCCGCCCCTTCGAGGAAATAGATCCCGCGCACGTATTCCCGCCAGCCAATGATCTGCCTGATGAAACCTTCCGCCGCGTTGATCGGCACCTGTCCCGTGTCATGAGCCTCCGCGACCGCCTGGCAGACTTCCAGCGGATCCAGAAGACCGATGTTGATATAGGCCGACAAGAGTGAGTGATACAGGAACCGCTCCCCGTCCAGCATCGCGTCCTGAAAGTCGCCAAAGCGCGGCAGAGCCGTCGCCACGAAATGGCGCAATGCCGCAAGCGCTGCGTCCCGATCCGTTGCAAACCAAAAGGGCCGCAAATGCCCGAAATGATTTCCAAAACGTGCTTCGACAAGGTCCAGAACCTCTTCGACCACCGGGTCGGGCGCAACTTGAAATGGCGTGACGTCCACCTCTCCGGCCGCGGGCTTGCGGTTGTCGTGGTCAAAGTTCCACTGTCCGCCGACGGGTTTGCCATCCACCATCAACAAGCCAGTCTTGCGGCGCATGTCGCGGTAGAAATACTCCATCCGCAAGGCTTTGCGCCCCTTGGCCCAGCTCTCGAATTCGCCATGTGACGCGACAAAGCGATCATCTTCCAGCAGCGTGACGTCCAGCGGCGTCCCGCGCAGCGCTTCGATCAGACGCCATTCGCCGGGCTCCGTCGCCAGCACCTGCGTCGCGCCAGTCTGTGACGCGCGGCGCAGCAGTTCACCGGGAATGCTGCCAGTGTTGTCCGTATCGTCGAGTTGGGAATAGGCGACCTCCCAGCCATCGGCCCGCAACCGCTGTGCGAACTTGCGCATGGACGCGAGGATCAGCGCGATCTTCTTGGGATGGTGACGCACATAGGTTGTCTCGTCGCTGACCTCCGCCATCACGACAATATCCCGTGCCGGATCCGCTGCGCACAAGGCTGACAACCCTTCGCTCAACTGATCGCCCAGAACGAGGACGAGGCGGTTCACCACGGGATCTCCCGCCCGGCGTAGTCCAGAAACCGGCCAGTGTCCGCGGGGCCGAGCTTGTCTATCACCGCAACAAGGCGCCCCGCGGCCACATGCGGTGCGACCGTGGCATGGCGCGCAGCGTAGTCTGCGGTGAACCGGGTCGCGACCGTTCCGGGGTGCAAACAGACACAGGCGAGATGTTTGTGGGTGCGTTTCAACTCCACCGCGGCGCCGTGGATCAACTGGTTCAACCCGGCTTTGGCCGCGCGGTAACTGTACCAGCCCCCCAGCTTGTTGTCGGCGATGGACCCGACCCGCGCCGAGAGCGCTGCAAAGACTGCCCTGCGCCCCCGGGGCAACAGGGGAACCGCGTGTTTCAAGACAATCGCTGGACCCACTGCATTGAGCGCGTATTGATCCATCAGGGCCTTGCCATTCAGCGATTTCAAAGTCTTCTCCGGCGATGCGCCGTCGATCCCAAGCGCACCTGTCGCAACGAGGATCAGGTCAAAATCGCCCGAAAGCTGTTTGAATTGGGTCGAGACAGAGCCCTCATCGGTGACATCCAGCCCATCCTCGCGCCGCGACAGGCAGGTGACGGACACGCCGCGCGTGGTCAGGACCTCGGCGACAGCGCCGCCGATGCCTCCGCTGGCGCCAATGATCAATGCATTCTCCATGGGATCGCAGCTAGGCCCTGTACCGCGGCGGTCAAGCCGGAGAGATGTCCTCTCGCGCGATGGCCACGGTTTTCACAACCGCGAAACAAGAGACGCCAGGCGCAAGCCCAAGCGCGGCGGCAGAGCGTTGCGTGACCCGCGCCAGAATGCGCCCCGCGGGCGTGTCCACGGCAACCAGCGCCCCCGGGCCAGCCCCGGCGCGCAGGCTGGCAACAGTGCCCGGCAAGATGTTGAGCGCCGAAAGCCCATCGGGCCGTTTGCGAGACAGGATCACTTCCTGTGCCGCGATTCGCACCCGGACCGTCGTTCCGACGGGCGCGGCGATGCGCGGCAGAAACAACGAAACGCCCCCGGACGAAAGCTCTGTCAGGCCATCATCGTGATGTTGCCCGACCTCTGCCGCAAGCAGCGCCCCGACGCCGCGAATGCCCGCGGGCACAACTTCGGGATCGGCGAGGACTTCGGCGGCGCTGCCTTGTCGCTGAACGCGCCCTGCGTCCAGAACGATCACCCGGGACGCCAGACGGGCCACTTCGGCCGGGGCATGGCTGACGTAAAGAATCGGGCAGAGCGCCTCGTCGCGCAGCCTCTCGAAGTAGGGCAGGATCTCGCTTTTGCGGGCTTCATCGAGGGCGGCAAGCGGCTCATCCGCGAGGATCAACTGCGGATCGGACAGCAGCGCACGCCCGATGGCGACGCGCTGCTTTTCCCCTCCGGACAGCGCCCCGGGACGACGCGACAGCAGGTGCCCGATGCCAAGCATATCGACCACATGGTCCACGTTCGGGCCTCGGGCGCGGGCGAACCATCTCCCGTAAAGTAGGTTCTGGCGCACGCTGAGGTGCGGAAACAGGCGACCCTCCTGAAAGATGACCCCCAATCGGCGGCGGGCCGGAGGCAACCAGATGCCGTTTTGCGTATCTTCAAGGACCGTGTCTTGCAGGACCACGCGGGCCTCGGCGGGTCGCAAGAGACCGGCAACCGCATTGATGACGCTCGATTTTCCAGAGCCGGACCGACCAAACAGGACGGTCACGCCGGGCGGCGCATCAAACGCAAGGTCCAGCGAGAAACCTTCGATTCGGTGTTTGAGACGCACCTCCAGCACTACAGACCCACCCGCGCAGCGACCCGGCGTGCCAGCCATTCCGACACCAAAAGCGCCGTCATCGCCACAGCGACAGAAATCAACACGAGGCGCAGCGCTGCGTTTTCACCGCCGGGCACTTGCAGAAAGGCATAGATCGCCGACGGCAGCGTCTGCGTCTGGCCGGGAATGTTGGAAACAAAAGTGATGGTGGCGCCGAACTCTCCCATCGCCTTGGCAAAGCCGAGGATCGCACCGGTCAGCACACCCGGGAGGATCAGCGGCAAGGTCACGGTCAGGAACACCCAGATCCGGGAGGCACCCAGTGTTTCGGCGGCCTGCTCAAGGCGCGGGTCGACCGCCTCGATCGACAGGCGCATGGCGCGGACCACGAGGGGAAACCCCATGATCCCGGCGGCCAGCGCCGCCCCTGTCCAGTGAAAGGCAAACCCGATGCCGATGGTGTCCAGGGCAGCGCCAAGCGGCGCACGCGGATTGAGCGCTATCAGGAGGATGTAGCCGGTCACAACCGGCGGCAGGATCAGCGGCAAATGCACGAGGCCGTTCAGCACCTGCTTGCCCGGAAAGTGCCATCGCGCGAGGGCATAGGCCACGAAAAGCGCCAGCGGCAGCGCGACAAGTGTCGCCCAGAACGACACCTTGAGCGAGAGCGCCACCGCCTGCCATTCCGGAGGACCCAGACCCAGCACGCGTCACTCTGCCAGAACAATGAACCCGTTGCGGCGGAAGATTTCCTGCGCGGCGGGTGTGGTCAGATGATCGAGGAAGGGCGCCGCTTGAGGCGCGCGTCCGGCGACGGCGGCCACCGGATAGGTGATCTTTGGCTGGCTCGCGTCTGGAAATGTTCCGCGGATATGCACCCTTGGGTCGGCGCGCGCGTCAGTCGCATAGACCACCCCAAGCGGGGCCGCGCCGATGGCCACAAGAGACAGCGCTGCCCGTACATTGTCGGTTTGCGCCACGTAGGGTGCGACATCCGTCCAAAGCTCCAGGTGGGTGAGTGCGGCCTTGCCATATTGTCCCGCGGGCACGGCCTCTGTCAGCGCCATGGCCAGTTTGCCGCCGTCCAGCCAGGACAGCAGATCCGTGTCGGGTGAGAGCATTTCGGGCTCTGACGGGTGGCCTGCGACAAGAACGAGGCGGTTGCCCAACAGGTCGGTACGTGTGTCAGGTGCCAGAAGACCCTGCCTGTCCAGCACATCCATCCACGCCGTGTTGGCGGAGAAAAAGACATCAGCCGGTGCGCCACGTTCGATCTGGCGCGCCAGTGCAGAAGAGCCCGCATAGGACAGGGTCACCGTGGTCCCTGTCTCGGCTCCAAAGGACACCGCGATCTCGTCCAGCGCGGTCTTGAGGCTGGCCGCAGCGAAAACCGTGACCTGATCGGCCTGAGCAAGGCTGGCCGACATCAGGAAGGCCAGAAGATATGAAAGGGCGCTGCGCATCGGAGGTTTTCTGACACGTGCCAGACACCTGTTCCAGTGGCGATTTCAGCGCGCCCCCTTGTGGGCGGGCAGGATCCGGGAAACCCATGCGGTTCCCCGTCCTGCCGCCCTTTGTATGTGGCGGATCGGCTGGCAGGCTTCAGCCCTGCGACAAGATCACCGTCCGACCCGGGCTTGCCCGGCGAACGGTCTCGCCGGGAGGGCAGAAATGGGACGCGTTACTTTGCAGCCTCCCGGTGCAGTTCGGCGCCGATGATCTCTTCGATGACACGCGTGGCGACCCAGTTGTCACCGTTGGGATACTTGGTCCGTCCAGCGGTAAAGACCTGCATCGCGGATGCCGCCGTGTGCAGGGGAACGCCCATCTCTTCGGCGAAGGCCATGGAAATGGTCAGATCCTTGTGCATCGTGTTGATGTGACTGCCGGTGCCTTCGAACTGACGGTCGATGATTTTTTCGAGGGCGTTGTTGACGACGCCGCATCCCCCTGACGAGGTCGAAAACACGTCGAGGATCACCTGTCCCGGAACACCGGCTTTGGCGGCGAGGGCCGCGGCTTCGAAGGTGGCAGAGAACATGGATCCCAGCAGACTTTGCAGGCAGGCCTTGACGGTCTGGCCTTCGCCCGGTTTGGTTCCGACACGGTGAATATTGGCAGAGACGGCCTCCATCGCGGGGGCAAATCGGTCAAGGAGGTCGCCTGGGGCGGCCGCCATCATGGTCAATGTGCCACCTTGCGCGCCGGGATAGCCGCCCGATACCGGGCTGTCGATGAGGTGCAGACCGCTGTCCGCCAGATCCGCACCAATTCCGCGCGCTTCCGCAGGTTTGATTGTGGCGGAAAGGATGATGCAGCCGTCGCGGGGCATGGTCTCGGCCAATCCGCCTGATGAAAAGATGACATCCCGCACGTCTGCACCGGTCATCACCATGACAAAGACCACGTCCGACGCCTTTCCCACGTCTCCCACGCTCTGGGCGGGCGTGACGCCGACTTCGGCGATTGCAGCGATTCTTTCCGGTATGATGTCAAAGGCAGTGGTGATCAGCCCGCCCTTCGCGAGGTTCTTGGCCAGACCCGATCCCATGTCGCCCAACCCGATGACGCCAGCACGCATGATATTTCCTCCCTGTTTCGTTTTGGGAGGAGTTTATGCATGGCTCCGGGCCGCGTGCACGGGTTTTTTTTGGTCCACGCCCCGTTTCCTTTGCGGATCGCGGTCATGTGGGGGTGTGGACGAGCAGGGCCGGAAGGCGGCGCTACGTCCGGGACAGGCCTTTGCGCAGGGCAACCATGTCGAGATCCTGACTGACAAAGATGGCGCCCGCCGCCACGCATTCCTCGACGAAGGCGCCATCCATGCTGAGCACCCCGGGAGGCAAGCCCAAGGCCCGAATCCGGCGGATGGCGTCGAGAACGGCGGCCTTCACCTCTGGATGGTTGGGCTGACCCGGAAAGCCCATGCTGGCGGCGAGATCGGCAGGACCGATGAACACTCCGTCCAGACCGGGCGTGGCGGAGATTTCCTCAAGCCGGGCGATGGCGCTGACGGTTTCGAGCTGGATCATCAGGCAGATCTCTTCGCGGGCGCGGGCATGATAGCCGGTGATCTGGCCAAAACCGCTTGCCCGGGTCATACCCGCGACACCCCGGATGCCTTCGGGGGGATAGGTGACGGAAGCGACTGCAAGCGCGGCCTCTTCGGGCGTCTGGATGTAGGGAACGAGGATGGTCTGGACGCCAGCATCCAGCATCTTCTTGATCATCGCGGGATCGAGCGCCGTCGGGCGCACCAGCACCGATGTCGGATGGGGTGCGGCCGCCTGCAGTAGCGGAATGATGCTGCGCGCATCATTGGCCGAGTGTTCCGTGTCGATCAACATCCAGTCATACCCGCAGGCCGCCATCATCTCGATCGCGATCGGGTCGGACATGGAGCACCAGACACCGCGCTGCACGCGCATGTCCTTAAGCGCGGCCTTGAAGTGGTTCTTGAACAAATCCATTGCGCGCCCTCCCCGGCGGTCGGTCCGGGCCCTTGGCTGGGCCCTTTTGAGTATTTTTGAAACAGAGAAACCTGCAGGGGGTCAAGCCATGCCGACCCGCCTGCCCGGTTCAGAAGTCGAGATTCTCCACGCTCAGGGCGTTTGTCTGGATGAATTCACGGCGCGGTTCGACAACATCGCCCATGAGTTTGGTGAAGAGGTCATCTGCTTCTGCCATGTCGTCGATGGTGACTTGCAGCAGCGTGCGCGCGTCCGGGTCCAGCGTGGTTTCCCAGAGCTGACCGGGGTTCATTTCACCAAGGCCCTTGTAGCGCTGGAGGGTCAGGCCCTTTTCGCCCTCGTCCATGATGGCCTTGAGAAGTTCGATCGGACCGTTGATGGTCTGTCGGCGCTCCTTGCGTTCCAGCATGGCGGTCTTGCCATAAACGGATTGCAGGCTTTCGGTGAAGCTGCCGGTGCGGCGTGCTTCGCCAGAGCGCAGAACGGGTCCGTCCAGAGTGCGCACCTCTTCGACGCCACGCAGAATGCGGGCGAGGCGGACGCCCTTGTCCTGTGTGATGCGTCCGGTCCAGCCGCGTTCGTATTCCAGCGCCACGAGATCAAGCCGTGCGGCCACCTTGTCTGCCACGCCTTGCAGATTGGCGTCCACTGCCCCGGGGACAAAGGCCCCGGCCACTGCGGCCTGTTCCAGAATGTGGCGCGGGTAATGTGTGGGGAAGGCGTCGAGCACGCGCTTCAGCTGTCGCGCCTCGTCCACAACGCGGGTGAGATCCTGTCCAACGATCACTTCGCCGGAGCCGAGCTTCAGTTGAGCGCCGTCGATGCCCTGTTGCACGAGGTAATCTTCGAGGGCGCTCTGGTCCTTGAGGTATACTTCGGACTTGCCGCGGGCGACCTTGTAGAGTGGGGGCTGCGCGATGTAGAGGTAACCGCCTTCGATCAGGGCGGACATCTGTCGGTAGAAGAACGTCAGCAGGAGCGTACGGATATGTGCGCCGTCCACGTCCGCATCTGTCATGATGATGATCTTGTGGTAGCGCAGTTTTGAGACGTCAAACTCGTCCCGACCGATACCCGTGCCCAGCGCCATCACCAGGTTACCGATTTCCTGACTGCCAAGCATCCGGTCAAAGCGCGCGCGCTCGACATTGAGGATCTTGCCCCGGAGCGGCAGAATGGCCTGTGTGCGGCGGTCACGGCCCGTTTGAGCCGAACCGCCGGCGCTGTCGCCCTCGACAAGGAACAGCTCTGTCAGGGAGGGGTCCTTTTCGGAGCAATCCTTCAGCTTGGCCGCGTTGAAGCTGACGTCCATCGCCGTCTTGCGCCGGGTCAGTTCGCGGGCTTTGCGCGCCGCCTCGCGGGCCACTGCCGCCTCGATGATCTTGCTGACGATCTGTCGCGCTTCCGCCGGGTTTTCCTCGAACCATTCGGAGAGCTTTTCGTTCATGAGCCCCTCGACGGCCGGGCGCACTTCGGAGGAGACCAACTTGTCCTTGGTCTGGGACGAGAACTTTGGATCCGGGACCTTGACCGAAAGCACGGCTGTCAGCCCCTCACGTGCGTCGTCGCCGGTGAACTGCACCTTTTCGCGTTTCGCGATACCGCTTTCCTGCGCGTATTTCTGCAGGGATCGGGTCAGCGCGCCACGGAAACCGGCGAGATGGGCGCCACCGTCGCGCTGCGGGATGTTGTTGGTAAACGGCAGGACGTTTTCGTGGTAGCTGTCGTTCCACCACATGGCGACCTCGACCCCGATGCTGTCCTTCTCGCCTTCCATGTAGATGGGTTCGGGCATCACGGCCTGCTTGGACCGATCCACGTATTTGACGAACTCGCGCACGCCACCTTCGTAATGCAGTTCTGTCTTGAGTGTTTCGGCCGGGCGCTCGTCCTCGAGGAGGATGCGCACACCGGAATTCAGGAACGCCAGCTCGCGCAGCCGCTTTTCAAGTATTTCGAAGCTGTAGTTGAGGTCCGAGAATGTGTCCGTCGAAGCGAGAAAGCGCACTTCGGTGCCCTGCTCGCCTTCGGCCTCGCCCGTGACGCGCAGGTGTTCGGTGGTCTCACCATGTTCGAACTTGGCAAAGTGTTCCTTGCCGTTGCGCCAGACGCGCAGTTCCAGCCAGACCGACAATGCGTTGACGACAGAGACGCCCACGCCGTGAAGTCCACCGGAGACCTTGTAGGAATTGCTGTCGAATTTGCCCCCCGCATGCAGCTGGGTCATGATGACCTCTGCCGCGGAGACCCCCTCTTCGGTGTGAATATCCACGGGGATGCCGCGGCCATTGTCACGCACAGAGACGCTGCTGTCAGAGTGGATTTTCACGTGCACGTAGTCGGCGTGTTTGGCCAGGGCCTCGTCGATGCCATTGTCGACCACTTCGTAAACCATGTGATGCAGGCCAGAGCCATCATCGGTGTCCCCGATATACATGCCAGGGCGCTTGCGAACCGCCTCCAAGCCCTTGAGAACCTTGATAGAATCTGCGCCGTAATCGCCCGCTGCGCCTGACTGTTCGGCCATCGCGTTTTCCTTTGTTATTTTGTCCGTATTTATAGCGGTTTAGGCCGGGGATGTCACGCGAATGACACAAGATTTAGAGCGCAGTCCCCATGTCGAATTCCAATTGGCCGCGCATCTGTTTCGGCGGGCGCCGGGGCGCATTTGACCCTTGCGATCAGGGCAGTTCTGCGCAGGTTTCCGTGCTGGTCTCGGTGACACGAAGGTACTGGGCGCGCGGCCCCAACTCTCTGAACAGATCCGCTTCGGTTCCTGTCATCCAGGCCTGGGCGCCCAATGCACAGATTTCATCATAGAGCGCGGCGCGGCGGTCCCTGTCGAGGTGTGCTGCCACTTCGTCAAGCAAGACCAGAGGCGGTGCGCCAACATCCTGCGCGAGCGCGCGCGCATTCGCGAGGATCAGGGAGATCAGAAGGGCCTTTTGTTCCCCAGTGGAACATTCCGCGGCTGGCACGCCCTTTGACACAAAGACACCCTGCATGTCGGATCTATGGGGGCCGATCAGAGTGCGCCCTGCTGTCAGGTCGCGACGGCGGTTCTCGGACAGCGCGGCACGCAAGTCCGCGACGGTGTCTGGCAAACGGCCCTCCGATTGAACGAGAGTGAGCGCGGCAGCTGGAAAGGCCGTCTGCGCATCGGCTTGCGCGGTGGCAAGCCGCGTGAGGGCGGCCTGTCGGTTCTCGTGCAGGGCGATGCCACTTTCCGCCATCCGGGCCTCGAGCGCAGTGTACCAGTGAGCGTCGCGCACCATGTCCTTGAGCAGGCGGTTGCGTTCCCGCATGGCCTTTTCATAGTCCAGCGCCATCTGGGCATGGTCCGGAAAAAACGAGAGTGTCAGGCGGTCGAGGAACCGACGCCGGCCCTCTGCGCCTTCGGTCCAGAGGCGGTCCATTGCAGGCACCAGCCATACCGTCCGTACAAGGCGCCCCAACGCGACCTGGCTGGCAGGTTTCTCATCGATCTGCACCTGGCGCGCAGCCCCGCCTTCGGAGGTGAAGGATATCTCATGACGGGCTCCTGGCACCGTCACGTCACCTGACACCTTCCAGCCGAGGTTCTCGGGGCGGCGCGCCATATCGAGCGCAGAGGCCCGCCTCAGACCCCGGCCCGGTGAAAACAGGGATACCGCCTCGATCAGATTGGTCTTGCCCGCCCCATTTGGTCCAAAGATCGCGACAGGCCGCGCGTCGAGGTCGAGCGCAAGACGTTTGTGCGACCGGTAGTGCGAAAGCGTGAGCGAGGTGAGGAACAGCGACATCTGTCAGGCGCCGTTTTCTTTCGAAGAAAACGGACCGAAATCTTTGAAAGATTTCGGCGCGTCAGACCCGCATCGGCATGACCACATAGACAGCGCTTGTGTCTGAGCCTTCGCGCATCAGCGTGGGATCCCCGGCGGAGTTGAACAGGAACACGGCATTTTCCCGATCCACCTGGCTCGCAATCTCTAGCAGATACTTGGCGTTGAAACCGATCTCCAACCGTTGATCCGCATAGGCCACTGCGAGCTCTTCTTCAGCGGCACCGCTGTCGGGGGCGTTCACAGATAGTATGAGACGGTCCTCGTCCAACTGCATCTTCACCGCGCGGGACCGCTCGGAGGACACCGTTGCCACACGGTCGACAGCCTTGGCAAACTCGGATGCGTCCACCTCCAGCATCCGTGTGTTGCCCTGCGGGATCACCCGCGTGTAATCCGGGAAGGTCCCGTCGATCACCTTTGAGGTCAACGTGATGTCCGGCGTGGCAAACCGGACCTTGGTCTCGGAGACCGACACGGCGATATCCATGTCATCCGTGTCCAGAAGTTTGCGCATCTCGCCCACGGTCTTGCGCGGCACAATGACGCCTGGCATGTCCTCTGCATCTTTCGGCAATTCAGCGTCAATCCGGGCCAATCGATGCCCATCGGTGGCAACGCAACGCAGAACGCGGCCACCATCTCCATCAGAGACATGCATGTAGACGCCGTTGAGATAGTACCGCGTTTCCTCCGTCGAGATCGCGAATTTGGACTTGTCGAAGAGACGGCGCAGCACTTCGGCCTTGGCCTTGAAGTTGCAGCCGTATTCCGACGTTGCCATGACGGGGAAGTCTTCTTTCGGCAGGGTCGCCAGAGAGAAATGCGACCGCCCTGCAGAGACGGAAAGCCTGCCCGCAGTTGCATCTTCGGCCAGACTGACCAGCGCACCATCAGGCAGTTTTCGCACGATCTCGTGCAGGGTCACGGCAGACACCGTCGTTCCCCCGGGTTTCTCGACTTGCGCCACGGCCTTGTCGAGCACTTCGATGTCCAGGTCCGTCGCGCGGAAGGTGACAGTTTCGCCCTCCGCCTCGATCAGGACATTGGCAAGGATCGGGATCGTATTGCGGCGTTCAACAACAGACTGCGCCTGTGCCACGGCGCGCAACAGCGCCGCCCGTTCCATGCTGATCTTCATGTCCCCAACCCTCTCCGCACATCCGGGAGGAGCAGGTTAGCGTGGGTCACGCCGCGCTCCAACCCGGTTTTTTGCAATTAGTCGGATTGTTTTCGCGGGCCGTCAAGGCGTTGCGGCACCACAAGGGCCCCGCAACGGCGTATTTGACACGCCCAGCTTACGCCTCAAGCGCACGGCGCAGCAATTCGACGTCTTCGTCGATCTGACCGTCCTGTTGGCGCAGCTCTTCGATACGTTTCACACCGTGCATCACGGTGGTGTGGTCCCGTCCGCCAAAGCGGCGCCCGATTTCGGGCAGGGAACGTGACGTCAGCTGCTTGCACAGATACATCGCGACCTGTCGCGGACGGGCAAAGTTGCGCACCCGCTTGGGACCGATCATATCGCTGAGGCGAATATTGTAGTGCTCGGCAACCTTGCGCTGAATCTCATCGATCGAAATCTTGCGCTCTGAGGCGCGCAGCACGTCGGCAAGAGAATCCTGAACCAGATCCATGTTGATCGGCTTGCCCACAAGACTGGCGAAGGCGAACAAACGGGTCAGCGCCCCTTCGAGCACCCGGACGTTTGTACTGATCCGATGGGCAAGGAATTCCAGAACCCCATCGTCGAGCTGCAATCCGGAATGCATGCCACGATAGACTTCGACCTTGGACTGAAGAATGCCCAGCCGCAGTTCGTAATCTGTCGGGTGCAGATCGACGACAAGACCCGACTGCAGACGGCTGCGAATGCGGTTCTCGAGATCCTTGATCTCATCCGGCGCACGGTCGGCAGAGATGATGATCTGCTTGTTCTGATCCACCAGCGCATTGAACGTGTGAAAGAACTCTTCTTGCGTGCTGTCCTTGCCGGCGATGAACTGCACATCGTCGACCATCAGAACGTCGACGGAGCGGAACATCTCCTTGAAGTCCATCATCCGGCGTTCGCGCAAGGCCTGCACAAAGCGGTACATGAACTGTTCGGCAGAGAGGTACAGAACGGTCAGCGAGGGGTTGCGGTGCGACAACTCCCAGGCGATGGCATGCATCAGGTGCGTCTTGCCCAGCCCGACGCCGCCATAGAGAAAGAGCGGATTGAACGTCACCAACCCACCTTCCGCGACCCGCTTTGACGCCGCATGGGCCAGTTCGTTCGGCTTGCCGACGACAAAGGTGTCGAAGGTAAAGCGCATGTCCAACGGTGCGCCGGGCAGATGATCCTTTGACGTGGTCACCGGAGTCGGCTCTGCCGTCGGCAGTGGCGGTGTGACCGCGGGTGTCGGCGCAGGTTCGTCGGCCGATGCCGGTTCGCCTATACCCGCCTGAAAGGTCAGGCGACGCGCGGCGGGCACGTTCGAGGCCAGTTGCGCCAGCAACATATCCCCAAAGTTCTGCGACACATATGTGCCGAAGAAGTTGGTGGGAGCCTGCAGCGTCACCACGCCGTCACTGTCAATGCCACGAAAGCGCAGAGGCTCTATCCAGGTCTTGTAGTTGTTTTGCCCGATAGTCCTGCAGATCTGCTCTTGGAGGGCACCCCATTGTTCTTTTGTCATTCGCCTGCTTTTCCTCGTTCCAGTCCCCATGCCGCCGGAGCGACAACGAGCCGTGCAAGGAGGGCATACAGACAAATCTCAATGCCCCTGCGGCATGAGACCGAGCAATAACATCTGCTCACAGGTCACATCAGCCACACACACCGCTGTCCCGGCGGTACACATGGCATCAAGACCCTTATCGTTACTTGGACATGGCCAGAGAAATCTCTGAATATCATCGAGAACGCCGTTAAGCGCCCTGACAAGTCTCCCTCTCACCTTTGGGGTGATCGAGAGTGGCAGCCTTGTCCCCCCTTGCGATCTGACTCGCTCGCATAAGGTAGCAATTCTCAATGTAGGGCGGCAACCGAACTTAAATCTTGACTCGTGAAAAAGAGAGAAAGAATCTCGTGGTGTGATAGAGATTTACGCGGCGCCCGACCGCGACATGGATGCACGGTCGGACGCATTTGATATTCTTGTCGCAGATCAGGCGCCTAGGGCCTTCACACGTGCCGCGAGGCGGGAGACCTTGCGCGAGGCCGTGTTCTTGTGCAGCACGCCCTTGGTCACACCGCGCATCAGTTCGGGCTGCACTTCACGAAGCGCAGCCAGTGCAACGGCCTGATCGCCGGAGGCGATGGCTTCTTCCACTTTGCGGAGGTAGGTGCGAATCCGGGAACGGCGTGCCTTGTTGACAGCGTAGCGTTTCTCACCCTGACGGGCGCGTTTCTTTGACTGGGGCGTATTGGCCAATGGTCTGGTCCTTGCGGTCTGGTGTGGTCGTCTAAAGCGATGGATACGCGGATGTGACCCCACACCGGACAGGACCCGATCCAGTCGGGGCCGATTCTTGCCTGAGCGGGCATCACGCGCATGTATGACCGGCGCGTATAGACCCCAAAGCCTTGCCGGGCAAGCCTAAAGTGGTCGCAACGTCGGGGTGTCCGCCCCCATGGGGCGGTCAGGATCAGCGGTCGCGAAACTGCGGTGTGCGCTTTTCGGCGAAGGCAGCCATGCCTTCCTTCTGATCCTCGGTCGCAAACAGAGCGTGGAACAGGCGGCGCTCATAGAGCAGGCCCTCGGACAGCGTTGTCTCGTAAGACCGGTTGACCGCTTCCTTGCACGCAATGGTCGAGATCATCGATTTCTCGGCGATCTTCTCCGCGGCGCCACGGGCCTCTTCCATCAGCTTCTTGGCCGGAACCACACGGCTGACAAGACCCGAGCGCTCTGCCTCCTCGGCATCCATGAAACGTCCGGTGAGGACCATGTCCATGGCTTTCGACTTGCCCACAAAGCGGGTCAGGCGCTGCGACCCGCCGAGACCCGGCATCACGCCGAGGTTGATCTCGGGCTGGCCGAACTTCGCGGTGTCGGCTGCGATGATAAAGTCACACATCATTGCCAATTCACATCCGCCGCCCAGGGCATAGCCGGAGACAGCGGCGATAATCGGCTTGCGAGTCGACACGATCGCGTCGCCTTCCGTGCCGAAGTAGTCCGTCAGGAACACCTCGACGTAGCTCTTTTCGGACATCTCCTTGATGTCCGCCCCGGCGGCAAATGCCTTTGCCGAGCCGGTCACGATGATGCAGCGCACCTTGTCGTTCTTGTCAGCTTCCGCCAATGCATGGCTCAATTCACTCAAAAGCTCCGCGTTCAGTGCGTTCAACGCATCCGGGCGGTTAAGCTTCATCGTGGCGACGTGGTCTTCTACTTCGACGATGATCGTCTCATAGGCCATGGGCGAAAGGCTCCCTCAGGTTCCGTCAGGGGTGAAGCCTTAGCATTTCGTTCATTTGGTTCAAGCCTATCTTTGGGCTCAGCGCTGACAATCCGGACAGAAGAACGAGGACCGGCCCGATTGCACGATCCTGCGTATTGTTGCGCCGCAATCCGGTGTCCTGCAGACCTCCCCCTCGCGGCCATAGACGTCGAAGCTGTGCTGAAAATATCCAAGTTCCCCATCGGCTTGGCGAAAGTCGCGCAGGCTGGACCCCCCTGCGGCAATGGCATCCCGCAGCACATCCCGGATCACCGGAACGAGGGCTTCGATCCGCTGTGCGCTGATGCGTTTTGCCCGTCGGGCGGGGTGGATGCCGCCACGAAACAGGGCTTCGCAAACGTATATGTTGCCCAGACCGGCGACAATTTTCTGATCCAGAAGCGCTGATTTGATGGGCATGTTGCGCGGTTTCAACTGTGCAACCAGATGAGATTCGCTGAACCCGTTGCCCAGCGGCTCCGGCCCGATGCTGGACAAGAGCGGGTGCGCCTCTGCCGTGTCGGTTGGCATCAGGTCCATGGCCCCAAAGCGCCGGGGATCATTGAACGTCACCCGCGCGCCGTTGTCCATGTGCAGGACAACGTGGTCGTGTTTCTCCGGCGCGGGGTGATCATGCACGAATTGCCCCAGCGGATCCCCTGACACCAGCATCCGGCCACTCATGCCCAGATGGATCAAAAGCGTCTCCGCCGTCGACAGATCTGCAAGGATGTATTTCGACCGTCGCCTGAGCCGCAGGACCCGCGCCCCGGTCAGCCGATTTGCCATATCCGCGGGGAAGGGCCACCGCAAATCCGGCCGGTTTACATCGGCGCGCGCGATCCCCTGACCCTCCATGACCGGGACAAGCCCGCGACGCACTGTCTCGACTTCGGGCAATTCAGGCATGGGTCAGGTCCTTCGCATTGTAACGCCGCATTGGCGCTCTATAAGAAAGCGAGAACGCAGAGGACAACAAGAGCCATGACCCAAGAGCCCGGCAAGACGACGCATTTTGGATTTTCCGAGGTCGCGGAAAGCGAGAAGGCAGGGCGGGTCCAAGGCGTGTTCAGCTCTGTCGCGTCCAAGTATGACGTGATGAACGATGCCATGTCGTTTGGCATTCACCGTCTTTGGAAAGATGCGATGATGGATTGGCTGGCCCCCCGCGCGGGCCAGCGGTTGCTGGACGTTGCCGGGGGGACGGGCGACATCTCGTTCAGGTTCCTCAAACGGGCGGGTCAGGCAAAGGCCGTTGTGCTCGACCTGACAGAGCCGATGCTGATCGAAGGGCGAAAACGCGCCGAAGCAGAGGCCATGGACGCACAGCTGGATTGGGTCGCGGGGGACGCCATGGCCCTGCCTTTTCCCGACAACAGCTTTGACGTCTACACGATTTCCTTTGGCATCCGAAACGTGACCCGGCCCGAAGAGGCCCTGTCCGAAGCCTATCGCGTGCTGCGGCCCGGCGGCCGGTTGATGGTGCTGGAGTTCAGTCAGATTCCCAATGACCTGATGCAATGGGCCTATGATCTGTACTCTTTCCACATCATTCCCCGGATGGGCCAGATGATCGCGGGCGACCGGGACAGCTATCAGTACCTTGTCGAATCCATCCGGCAGTTTCCGGATCAGGACCGGTTTCTCGAGATGGTGCGCGGCGCGGGGTTCGAAAATGCCAAGTACCGCAACCTGACCATGGGCGTGGCCTGCCTGCATTCCGGCTGGAAAATCTGACATGCGCGGCCCCCACAATATATGGCGGTTGATCCGCACCGGCGCAACGCTGGAGCGGACGGGCGCGATGCGTGTGGTTCTGGACGCGTTCGATGCCCCTGCCCCATTGCGCATCGCGGCCCGGATCCTCGGCTGGCCGTTCAAATGGCTCGGCGACGAAGGAAATCCGGAGATGCCCCCGGCGGTGCGCGCGCTGACCGCGCTTGGCCCGGCCTACATCAAGTTCGGCCAGATCCTGTCAACCCGGCCCGACGTGGTCGGCAATGACATGGCCATGCAGTTGCGGGTCTTGCAGGACAAGCTGCCGCCGTTCTCCGTCGAAGAGGCAAAGGCGCAGATCAGCCTCGATCTGGGCGTGGAGGTCGACGACGTGTTTGCAGAGTTCAGTCCCCCTGTGGCTGCGGCCTCCATTGCACAGGTCCACCGGGCACGGCTTCGCGAACGGGGGGATCTCGTGGCTGTCAAGGTGCTGCGCCCGGGGATCGAACGGGCCTTTCGCAAGGATATCGACGCTTTCCATTTCGCAGCCGGCATGATCGAGCTGCTCTCTCCATCTTCCCGTCGGCTGCGCCCAACCGACGTCATTGCCCATTTCGAAGCGACGGTAACAGGTGAGCTGGACCTGCGTCTCGAATCCGCGGCGGCCAGCGAGTTTGCAGCAAACACGGTGGATGATGACGGTTTTCAACTGCCTCAGGTCAACTGGGGCCTCTCTGGCCGCAGTGTCATGACCATGAGTTGGGCCGAAGGCGTACCCTTGGGGGACAACGACGCAATCGATGCCGCGGGCCACGACAGGGCGGTATTGTCAGAACGGGTTTTGCAGCTGTTTCTAAACCACGCATTGCGCGATGGTTTTTTCCATGCGGACATGCACCAGGGCAACCTGAAGGTCGCGCCGAACGGGGACATCATCGCCTATGATTTCGGTATCATGGGTCATATCGACGAGTATACCCGCCGGGTTTATGCGGAAATCCTCTTTGGGTTCATCCAGCGCGACTACAAACGGGTCGCCGAAGTGCATTTCGAAGCGGGCTATGTGCCGGCCGACCGCGACGTCGATGAGTTCGCCCGCGCGCTTCGCGCCGTTGGGGAACCGATCTTTGGCATGGATGCCACGCGAATCTCCATGGGCAAATTGCTGGCGTACTTGTTCGAAGTGACTGAACGCTTTGGCATGGAGACCCGTACAGAGCTGATCCTGCTACAACGCACGATGGTGGTGGTCGAAGGCGTGGCCCGTTCCCTCGACGAACGCATGAACATCTGGAAAGTCGCGGAACCAGTTGTCGAGGCCTACATCAAGCAATCGATAGGTCCGCGCGCCGCAGCCTCTGATTTATGGAAAACGGTCGTTGTCATGGCACGGTTTGGGCCCAGACTGCCCACCTTGGTCGAGGCTGCCCTCATCCGTCAGGCGCAACCAGACGTTCCCCTAAGCACACGGTCGTTTCCTGCACGATTGAAGTGGGTGGGGCTGGGTGTCTTGGCTGGGGTTGCAGTGACCTTGCTGGGCCAAATGCTGCTCTAGATCAGTTTCAGGTTGGCACGGCGCGTAATCCGCTGACTTGCTCCTCTGTGGTTTCTGTACCATCAGCCAGCCGGATCTTGATCGTGCCGCCATCGTTGCGAACCTCTTGGACCTCGCTGTAGACTTGGGCGACACGGGTGGACAACAAACTGTCCCCTGCGTAGCTCTCTACATCGAACCGATAGATACCCTCTGGCAGCGTGGCCCCGGTTTCATCGGCACCACCCCAGAGAATCTGTTCTTGTCCAACGTCGATGTTGTAGCGCTGCACCTCTGTTCCATCGCGGTTCTTGACCACCAGGGCTGCGCGATCCGCACCCTCGGCATAGTCTGGCCTGATGGAGACAGGCTTGCCTTCGAACATAGCCGGCGCACGCACCAATCCTTCCATCCCGATCCAGGAACTAAGACTTTGGAGCGCATTACCATTCAGGGCGGAGCTCATGTCGCGCAACAGATCGTTGGTCAATACTTGCTGTTCCACAGAAGAGAACGTCGCAAGCTGGGTTGCATATTCGGTGGAATCCACTGGGTTGAGAGGATCCTGGTTCTGGACCTGAGCCGTCAACATCTTGAGGAACGTCTCGAAATCCGAACTCAGGACTGCCTTGTCGCTTTCTGGCGTGGCGGTCGGCGTGCTCTGTGAAGATGCGCCGCTATACAATGGGGGAAGTGTTGAAATGTCGGTCATGAGATTACCTATACCCGGATGTCCAAGCCACCACGTTCGGCAGCGAGAGATTGCGCAGTGGTAGCAGCGTCGATTGCTTCACTCTCTTCAGTTGCGTCGGAACCGATTTGGTCATGACGATCGGCCCTATGTCGGTCGTCCCCGAAGGAGAAGCTGGCGTCTTCGTAACCAATGCTGGCGAGATCGCGCGCCAATTGGTCAATATGTTTGCGCAGAAGATCCAGGGTTTCAGGGCGATCAGCTTGGATATGCACACTCAACCCTTGTTCCCCAGTCACCAATTGCATGCGCACGGGGCCCAGTTCCTCCGGTGACAGACGGATTTCGACCCCGCCCTCCTTTATTCTGGCCATACCATCAGCGACCTGTTTCAGGATTAGCGCAGGATCGACTCGCGCCATGGCAGGCAAATTTGTGGCTTGAACGGGGGACCATGTGCCGCGCATCTCGCTTGATGGACCGATGTTTGTGCCATCAGCCGTTGCAGTTTCTTCAAAGCTGTCCGCAAGAGTGGAAGATGTCACCTGGGCGTTGCCAAACAAGGCGGAAGTCCGCATCGGGGAACCAGCTTGAAGGGGAACAGGCGCTCCTTGGGAAGCATTTCCCTGGACAGCCGAAACGATCTTGGGCTTCTGTTGCTCCGGTTTCGCCAAGTCCCAGAGATTTGTGCCTCTAGCGAGACGTTCCTCGCCAGAATCAACTGCAGGAGAGGCGGCAACCGACTTGAAAAATATCTCTGGTTTTGGCACGGCGGATAGTGCTGGCTTGATGGTCTCAACCGGCTTCTCAATTTTTTCTATCGAAACAGGTTGACCAAACGGCTTTTGAACATCTGAAGGTCTTGAAATCGGGATGAGTTGTACTTCTGCCTGCTTATTCTCTGGCACAGGCCTTGGTAAAATAACGGGTGCGGCTTCTGCGAACCTAGTGGCATTCTGAGCTTTGTCTAAAGCAAATCCCACCAGTGGGTTCGAGGTGTCGTCGCTCGTTGGAATCGCTGCGGCGGCCGAGGGGTATTTATTGCCAATGCCCGAATTAAGAGCTGGCATCGCAAATTTTTCCGGCGACCCAGTAATTTCGTGATTCTGTGTCCCAGGTTCAATACCAGGGGCTTGGCGTTTAGTAGTCGCTTCAGGCAGCTCTAGCGTGTGAGCCTGGAAAACCGGCAAGACACCCGCAGGTCCTTTAGAATTTCGAGGGAGATCTTGCCCAACTTTCGTCGGGTTGTCTTGCTGTCCAGACACACCAGCTGAAGTGTATTCAGGTTGTTTCCCGTCTGCTAGAGAGCCATTTTCATTCTTGGCTATTGCGTTAGAAATTTTCTTTGTGTTTTGGTATATTTCCACCTGCGCGGCGGGCGAAGGAATAGGGTGTAACCCGCGACCAGACTCTTTTGTTAGTGAACTCTCTGCCGCAAGGTCCAGTGGCAAATGACCTTGTGGAGTTATCTGAGAACGAGGTCTTTGAAGGGTACCGACTTCGTGTTCTTTGAGGTTCGCCACTGATACCCCAGTCCGCACGTCATTGAACTGTTGGTTGGAAACCTCATTTTTTTCGATCGTGTTTATAAGTTTCTTTTTGGAATCAATCAGGATGTCTTGGCTTCCAGCCTGGCTTGAATTACCTTTTTCAAGACGTTTTTCTACCACTTCATTGGGTGCCAAAACTTGATCTGAAGCTTTTGAAAGAGTCGCCTGCGGGGATGGAATTGCATTCAAAGGCACCTTCCCAGGCAGATCCGCCAAACTATGGTTGTCTTTACCTGGGGTAGGTTTGATGGTGGAATTCGATAAACCTACCAGCGTAGTGGCAATCTTTGCGGACAATAAGGGAGCGGCCAGACTTCTATCGGTTTCTCTATCTGACACCTTAGCCAGACCTGGTTGAGCGTCGTCTCGCGCCTGATGATGAACAGGAGGTTCTTGCTCATTCAAAATATCGGTGTCAGCTTCGAATTCGGTCGCTCCGTCATCGTTCTGACCCAGGCCTTGATCAGGGTCATCTTGTCCATGAACTGTGTCTTCGACCTCCCCATTGCCTTGCTCTGCGAGATCGGGTTCGGAGGAAACACCGTGATCGTCATCTGACAATGCAGAAATCTGAGCAAACACCTCAGAAAAATCTTCCTCTGACACGTTTGGTGGGCTGCTCGAGGATTTTGCAGTTGCTGGGCTCAGGCCCAGTATGCTGGTCAGTTGGCTTAACATGCTCGCTCCGGGAATTCTTCCACGTCGAAAACATACTGCGAACATCCTTACCAGATCTTTACCACAGATGCGCCATTACGGGTCAACTGAGTCGAATTGGAGATAAAACCATGCTGGTTTCTGCACCTGCATCGACGGCGCCATTGGCGACAGACCTGAAGCTGCGCGAAGCCGCTCAAGAGTTGGAGGCTAACTTTCTTGCAGAGATGCTGAAGTCAGCTGGCGTTGGGAAAACTCCCGAAGGATTCGGAGGTGGCACTGGCGAGGACCAGTTTGCCTCTTTCATGCGCTTGGAGCAAGCGCGCCAGATGGCGGCAAAGGGCGGGATTGGCCTCGCCGAGTCCATATTTGAATCATTGAAGGAGCGCATTGATGGTTGATGAATCGCTGGAAAAACGACTTGAGACTCTGATCTCCGCCGAGCGCGACGCACTTCTCGCTGGAGACTTCGACCGAATTTCCGAACTGGTGGACGAAAAGCAAGATCTTGTGCAGGGACTTGAAGCGAGCAGCGCGAGTACCGAACATCTCTCTCCACTGCGCGATGGGCTGCGCAGAAACCAAGAGCTTTTTGACCAGGCTCTAGCCGGACTGCGGAACGTCGCTGCGAGGCTGGGAGACATGAACCGTGCGCGAAAATCGATCAATACCTACGATGCCCTCGGTCGAAAGCAGAGCATCGACGCCCCCCAAGTCAAGCGTCTCGAACGCCGAGCCTGAGGATTTGCTTCAAAATTGAGGCACTGATGTCATGAAGTTTAGGTCTCCATTAGTAATCACGGGCGATGTTGCAAGCGCACCAAAAGGGTGGCGCGGGTCGACTAAAACATCGGGCTGTATACGTCAGAAAGACGTCAGAGATGCCGTTCGCGGCAATTGCAACCGGGCGTAAAGCGCCTTTTGAACAGCAAGGACAAATCATGTCTAGCATCCTGACGAACAACGGCGCCATGGTGGCGCTGCACACTCTCAAATCAATCAATTCGAGCCTAGCGACAACCCAACAAGAAATTTCAACAGGCAAGCGAGTTTCCAACGCAAAAGACAATTCCGCCGTCTGGGCGATCTCCAAGGTCATGGAAGCCGACGTCAAAGGTTTCAAAGGGATTTCAGACAGCCTGAACCTGGGCCAGTCCACTGTCGCTGTCGCACGTCAAGCGGCGGAAACCGTGTCGGAACTTCTCACCGACATCAAGGGTAAGATCGTCGCTGCGCAAGAGGAAAATGTTGATCGCGACAAAATCCAGACTGATATCGAGGCGCTCAGGAATCAGATTTCTGCCGTCGTAGGCGCTGCTCAGTTCAACGGTTTGAACCTCCTGTCGAACACCGTCCAAACTATTGGAACCGGCAGTATCAACATCCTATCGTCTCTTGACCGATCTGGAACCGGGGTCACTGCATCCGACATTACTGTCAACAAACAAGACCTAGGCACCAGCGCATCCGCAATTACCGGAACTGCTCAGGCGACCGGTGGCACACAGATGACTGGCGCTGCCGCCGGCGCTGCCGCAGTTCTGACTGGCGCTGGAACTGCGCCGACGACCACATTCACCATCGTACCGTCGGAAGTTGCGGTTGGCGTGGGATACACTATCACGCTCTCTGCGGGTGCGGCTGATCTGGCTAGCGCAAACACCTCTACAGTATCTGCGACCAAGCCATCCGAAATCATGTATGTTGCGCGAGACGGTGACACCGCGCAAGACGTCTTCGACGGTCTGGACACGCTTCTACAAAAGCATCTGTCTGCGAACGACATTGACACTGCAGAACTTTCGATGGCCTTCAACGCGACAACAGGCGCCGTGACTGTTACTGGCTCCACCACGACAGGCAATAACGTGTCGTTTCGTGCGGACACCTTCGCTGCTGCCGGTAACACAATCGGCGGTCAACTCGAAGAATTGTCAAATGTTGATGTAACTTCACAAAGTGGTGCTGATAGTGCACTGGAAGATATCGAAGGGCTTATCCAGATCGCGATTGACGCGGCCTCTGCATTTGGCTCTGCTCAAGGTCGCATCGAGACTCAGACCGATTTCATATCTGGGCTGACCGACGCCTTGAAATCTGGCATTGGTACCCTGATCGACGCGGACATGGAAGCTGCCTCAGCACGTCTCCAAGCATTGCAAGTCCAACAACAGTTGGGCGTACAGGCGCTGTCTATCGCAAACCAGGCACCGCAATCGTTGTTGTCTCTATTCCAGTAATATTGGACAGGGAGGCCGGGTCAAACCGGCCTCCACACCCTAGAACTTCTTGATAAGAATAAGAAAAGGGTTCTGAAGTGAACGTTCAGACACAAGCCCAGCGGGCATACGCAAAAAACGCAAGAACAACACAGACTCCTAGGGGAACCGAATACGAATTGATTGCGCGTGTGACTTACAGAATTAAAGCTGCTGCAGAAGCAGGACCAAGATCTTATCCTGCTTTGGTTGAAGCACTTTCGGACAATCAACGCCTTTGGACCACGTTGGCGGTTGACGTTGCTGATGAAGGAAATGAACTTCCGCAAGATCTTCGAGCCAGAATTTTTTACTTAGCGGAGTTTGTACAGCAGCAAACCTCAAAAGTATTGACCCAAAAAGGAAGAATTACACCATTGCTAGAAATTAATGCCGCAATTCTAAAAGGATTGAGTGCACGGGGGGCAAAAAGATGAGTGGTTTAGTTTTGAAGCTGGGGCCAAGGGAGAGAGTTTTGATAAACGGCGCCGTTATTGAAAACGGGGATAAAAGGAGTAGACTTTCAATAGTGACTCCAAACGCAAATGTACTTCGCCTTAGGGATGCTATTCACCCTGAAGAAGCTAAAACACCCGTTAGAAGGTTGTGCTATACCGCCCAATTAATACTTACCGGCGATGTGCAACCCAATGAAGCTTGTAGTCAACTCCTTCCCCGCATTGAAGAGTTGAGCCATATTTTGATTGACTCTGACAGTCGACGCCTACTGACTCAAGCAACAGATGCTCTTTTGGCAGATCAATTCTACCAATGCTTAAAATCCCTTAGAGCCCTGATTCCAAGAGAAGACAGGCTATTGGCGACGCGAAGTAACTCCCAAGATCCGTTGGTTTATGCAAGGTAAAGCGATTAAACATTTGTAGAAAAGCAGTCTACTTTCTTACAAAAAAGTCACGCGCAAACAATACCACTTAACAGGCTGCTACAAAGACATCGCGCTCGACGTAGTTTCGAAGGGATACTTCACTATTGGCACGACGGCAGGGGTGAAGATCCACGGGAAGGGCGAAGCGGCGGGATCGCTGTTCGTCTATGTCGATCTTGAAGAGCGCAATCAGACACGGCACCCGCTGCGTTTGATGCGTCGGATCTTCAACGATTTACTTGCAGTCCTCGATGCTCAGTTCGGTGCGCTACACAACGAGTCTGGCTGTCCCTCCATCGCACCAGAGCGCCTGATCCGGACTGGCCTGCTGCCAACCCTGTTCTCGATCCGGTCCGAGCGGCAGCTGATGGAGCAGATGGACTACAGTCTGTTGTTTCCGTGGTTCGTCGGGCTTGGCACAGAAGGCGCTGTTTGGGATGAAGGGCGCACCGGAAGTGATCCACTGGATCAATTCCGCCTTGAACGGGCGAAGCCTCGGGCCGAGGGCCAACGGTGTTCAGCAAGAACCGCGATCGGCTACTGACGACTGATACGTCGCGCAAGATGATGGTCCCGATCCTGACGCCCCCGGAGGTGCGACCACTGCTCTCGGCCGAGCATTTTTCGGTGGACGTCACCTTGGTCAAGGCGTGGGCTTCAATGAAGACTTTTCAGTCAAAGGAAGGCAGCGCGAAAGCAGACGTTGACATTCCCGGCGGGCCACCGCCACGAGTTGATGAGACCTTCGCTAAAAATGACCAGCCCCAGCAGACCGAAACCCAACCGATGCCCGATACGCTCAGTTAGACCCACAACGCTGAAGTGAACTTCCGGGGCGAGAAGCGCTCGAACGCGACCCGTGCATCGGCCACGAACTCGGATGCGCGACTTTGCAAGAAGCCGCCGGGCGCTGCGGCAATGCTGTGTTTCATAGGTGAGATGCGGCTGTCCGGCAGGCGTTTTTCATGCCGACGCTTTGCGCGATCCAGAACAACCGGGCCGCTCAAGCCAAACTCGAGGAACTGGTCCGAGCCGGCAAGCCGCGCAAGGTCGCCGTGACCGCCGTCATAAGAAATCTCGTCGTCCTGGCTAACGCATTGATCAGGGATGGTCGAAAATGGGTACCAGAACGCGCTTGATCATCACGGATACCCGGCAGATTTGGGAATACTAAATCGCCTGCCGGGCAGGGGATGAACTCCTGAACGGTGAGCTGTTCCACAGTCTGCGCGAGGCCCAAATCCTTATCGAGCAATGGCGTATCCACCACAACACCGTCAGACCGAACAGCGCGTTGGGCTACCGTCCGCCTGCACCGGAAAGCATCGCCCCGATGAACGAGAGGCCGATTGGCTTAGAGAACCGTTGAGAGGCAAAGGGATACGCGCTTGCATCCCATGCCGGAAACAAAAAGAAGAAACCCGTGAAATACCCCTCTTGGGACATTGCTAAAGAACGCCCTGCCGGGCAGTGGAAAAGCGTCGATACAAACGGCGCAGCCGCCCCTCACTTGACATTGCTTTGCAATGCACTGTTAGGCAGCGATGCGAGACCATGTTCGGCAGGCTCTCGGAT
This sequence comes from Sagittula sp., assembly GCA_042088665.1. Lineage (GTDB taxonomy): Bacteria > Pseudomonadota > Alphaproteobacteria > Rhodobacterales > Rhodobacteraceae > JBELMB01. The sequence goes on along the minus strand of JBELMB010000001.1, from coordinate 65,983 downwards.
TGGAGACGTGTGGCGACCCGTTACGACCGCTGACCGAAGGTCTTCCTGTCAGCCATCGCCCTCGCAGCACTCGTCATCTACTGGCTATGAGCCCTGATCCTAGGCCATAGCCCAAGACAATCTCCCTGTGGACAGGTCTTGCCGTGAGTATTTGAAAAACAGAGAAACCCGGACCTTGGGCCAGACCGGTGGCCCCAGCATCAAGGTCGTTTCTCAAACAGACTTCGACTGGCCGCAAGATGCTGCTGCTTCTCTGTTTCAAAAATACTCAAACGGATCTGGTCCATAAACCAGCGCCGCGGCTTTTGGGGGAGCGCCTAAGCGCCCAACCCAAATGGCCCTTCGCAGGCGACGGTACAATTCCGTGATGGCCGAGACCAACGAGTCCTAGCGAGGAGAGCGTTTCGCGAGGATGCGCTGCAAGGTGCGACGGTGCATGTTCAACCGTCGCGCGGTTTCGCTCACGTTGCGGTCACAAAGCTCATAGACCCGCTGAATATGCTCCCACCGAACCCGATCCGCGCTCATCGGGTTCTCAGGCGGTGGCGGCAGGTCGTCTCCCTTGGCAAGCAGCGCATTGGTGATATCCGTCGCATCGGCTGGCTTGGACAAGTAGTCCGTGGCGCCAATCTTTACCGCGGCAACTGCCGTGGCAATGGCCCCGTATCCCGTCAGCACGACAATCCGCGAATCGGGCCGCTTTTCGCGCAGCACTTCGACCACATCCAGACCGTTTCCATCCTCAAGCCGCAGATCCACCACGGCATAGGCCGGCGGACGCGCGGTGGCGATTGCCGTACCACCCGCAACTGATCCTGCCATCTCGACATCAAAGCCGCGCTTTTCCATGGCTTTTGCCAGTCGCCGCAGAAACGGCTCGTCGTCATCGACCAGAAGAAGGGATTTGTCTTCGCCCAGATCGTCCATATTGCGTTCCGCCAAGGGCTCACCTCCCAGTACAATGTGTAGACATGAGTCTTAGCCCCGCGTCCCCGCCGGGTCAAACCCCACGAAAGGCGTGTCAAGAGGCTTCGATGAAGCACGCCATGCGGTCGGCCATATCTTGCGGGGTCAATTCGCGCCGGAAGTAATCCACAAAGCCCACTTCTGGCAGCACGAAGTAGGTGAAGGTGGAATGGTCCACGAGGTAATAGTCCGGATCGCCGTCCTGCTTTGCGTAATAGGTGCGGTAGGCTTGGCTCGCGGCCTTCACCTGTTCATCCGAACCGGTGAGGCCGATCATCTTTGGATGATGGTTGGCTGCAAAATCCCCCACCACTTCCGGTGTGTCGCGCTCCGGGTCGATGGAGATGAACACCGGCGTCGCGGACAGACCGCGCTCCGCCAGGATATCGACCGCTTCGACGTTGCGTGCATTGTCAAAGGGACAGACGTCAGGGCAGAACGTGTAACCGAAATAGATCAGGGCAGGCTCCGTCACCACGTCGGCCTCGGTCACGGTGGCGCCTGTTCCGTCCACAAGGGTGAATGGCCCGCCGATGTCCCCGGCCACGGCACCGGCGCGGCATTCGCCATAGGGGTCGTCGCCGGACCCGCCGTACGTCACGAACCAGAGACCCCCAAGGAGGGCGACAACAATTACTGAGGCGGAAATTGCGGCAAGACGCTGCATGACGTGCTCCGTTCGGAAAGGTTAAACCGGGATGTAACGATGACATACCCCGCAGCAAGGGACGAATGACCGCACATGAGCGTGAGTGAGTTGAGCTTCATCGGCGACGAACAACGCAGCAACTGGATTCGTCTGCGCACGATGATCCTTTTGCGGTGGTTTGCCATCCTCGGCCAGCTTGCCGCGATCACAATCGCGCAACGGCTGTACAATCTGCAGTTGGAGTTGGGCCTGTGCTACCTTGCGGTGGGTGTGTCCATCGTCGGCAACCTGATCGCCATCTTTGTCTTTCCCGAAAGCAAGCGCCTCTCGGAGACCGAGAACTTTCTGATGGTGATGTTCGACCTGCTGCAGTTGTGCTTTCTGCTTTTTCTGACGGGTGGTCTGAACAATCCCTTTTCGCTGCTGGTGCTGGGGCCGGTCACGGTGTCTGCCGCAGTGCTGTCGTTGCGCTCTACCGTGCTGTTGGGGATGACGGCGATGCTGCTGGTCTCCGGGATGGTGTTCTACCACTTGCCGCTGCGGACCGAACAGGGATTCATCCTGCGCATCCCCGATCTCTTTGTCTTTGGCCAATGGGTCGCAATCATGATCGCGCTGGTCTTTATCTCTGTCTATTCCCGACGCATCACGCGCGAAATGAACTCCATGTCCGATGCGCTGGCCGCCACGCAGATGGCGCTGGCGCGCGCGCAAAAGCTCAACGATCTGGGTGGGGTGGTGGCCGCCGCCGCGCATGAGCTGGGCACGCCGCTGGCAACGATCAAACTGACCTCTTCCGAGCTGGCAGAGGAACTCGACGACCAACCGGAGCTGAAAGACGACGCGTTGCTGATCCGCGAACAGGCGGACCGCTGCCGTGACATCCTGCGTGGCATGGGACGCGCGGGAAAGGACGACCTGCACATGCGGCAGGCCCCCCTCGTCGAAGTGATCCGCGAAGCCGCCGAGCCGCATCAGGACCGCGGCAAGGAGATCTTTATCGAGGATGGGCCCGGACCCGGTGGTGAGTACAATCCGCCTCAGATCCTGCGTCGGCCAGAGGTCATTCACGGGCTGCGCAACCTCGTGCAGAACGCCGTTGATTTTGCCCGGACAACCGTCTGGGTCGAGGCGATGTGGACCGATGATCTGATCTCGATCCGGATCATCGACGATGGCCGTGGATTCCCGCCACAGCTGATCGGACGAATCGGTGATCCCTTTATGCGGAGGCGGCGCAGCGAAAGCGACAAGCGCGCGCGACCAGAGTACGAAGGTATGGGGTTGGGGCTTTTCATTGCCAAGACGCTGCTGGAACGCACCGGGGCGGAGCTGAGTTTTGCCAATGGATCAGACCCTTACGCCTCGATCACCGATCAGGGCGCCCGGCGGGGCGCCATCGTCGAGGTGGTCTGGCCCCGCAGCATGATCGTCTCTGACGCGGCGCGCCCGGGCACCGCCTTGGGCGAAAACCAGCTGATCCGGACCTAATTCCGGGCAAACCTTCCACCAAACCCGGGAAATGGCCCGATTTAACGAGGCGTTAACCTTCATGAACGTACCCTGTGAGGGTGGGCATTGAAGGAATTTATACGTGGAGGACATTTTCATTCTGGCCATTGGCGCAGGCGTTGGCACAGCCGCGGTTGCGGCTGGTTTCATCCTGTATGTCGTGACGCGGCGGCGAAACCGCTCTCAGGTGTCCGAACAACCCCTCATGGAAACCGTCTTCCTGCTGCGCAATGGCAAGATCGTGGACCACACCCCGGACGCCCCCGAGATCCTGGATCGTCCCCAGCTTGGCAGCGCCACTTGGGAAGATCTCAGGGAGGCCCTGCGCATCGGCTTTCCCGAACTGCCCGCCAGCCCCTCCGGAACACCACAAGTCTACACATCCATCCTGCTGCCAGAGGCGCAGTTGCGCGTCGCACCCGCTGGAAAGACGCTGCGCGTGTCGCTCAGGTGCAAACCCGCCGGGGCCGCGGTGCTGTTCCGCTCCGCCTCCATCACCGCGGAGTTCGAGCGTCTGACAGACATCGCACAGAACGCGCCTGACCCGCTTTGGCAGACCGACGCCGACGGCGAGGTGATCTGGTACAACGACTCCTACGAACAGCTCTGTCGCGACGCCGACCAGACCCCGGCAGAACCCAGCCCGCTGGACCTGCCCCCGATCACCGGACGCAATCCGCGCACCACGCGGGTCGATCTGCGCGGTCCCGATGGGCGGCCCCGCTGGTACGAAGTGATCTCGCGCCCCAAGGACGAAGGCTGGCTGCATTATGCCTCCAGCATCGACACGCTGGTCAACGCAGAGATGGCGCAGCGCAATTTTGTCCAGACCCTGACCAAGACCTTTGCGCATCTGCCCATCGGGCTGGCCGTCTTTGACAAGGACCGGCAACTGGTGCTGTTCAACCCGGCGTTGGTGGATCTGACCAATCTGCCCGTCGACTTCCTGTCTGCGCGGCCCAACCTGCTGTCGTTCTTTGACCACATGCGCGAGAATCGCATGATGCCGGAGCCAAAGAACTATGCCTCCTGGCGGGACAAGCTCTATGACGTGGTCTCTGCCGCGCGCGAGGATCGTTACTGCGAGACCTGGAACCTGCCTTCGGGCCTGACCTACAAGATCACCGGGCGCCCGCACCCGGACGGGGCCGTGGCCTTTCTGGTTGAGGATATCTCGGCAGAGATTTCGCTCACCCGGCGTTTCCGGTCAGAGCTGGAACTTACGCAATCGGTGCTGGACTGTTTCGAGGATTCGGTCGCGGTCTTTTCTCGCCTCGGGGTGCTGACATTCTGCAATGCGGCCTACCGGGAACACTGGAAATGCGATCCCGACAGCGCCTTTGCCGAGATCACGATCGTCGATTCCACACGCGACTGGCAACAGGCCTGCGAACCTTCACCGATCTGGCCCGAACTGCGGGAATTCGTGCTGACCCTGCGCGACCGCAGCGCATGGGCCGCCGATCTTGTGGACAAGGAGGGGCGACGGTTTACCGTGCTGGTCGAACCCGTGGCGGCAGGGGCCACCATGGTCCGCTTTGCCCAGACGCCCGCGCTGACCCTCGTACAGGAACCGCGCACTTCCGCCATGGGATGACACCGTTGCACGCACAAAGCGGTCGGCTCTGATCCGGCTTGCAGATGGGGCACGGCCCGGTATCTTCGCGCCATGAAGCACGGCGCGCAAACGATCTCACTCAACCTGACCTCTCCAGAGGCCACAGCCCGAACGGCGCAAGATCTGGGCGCGGTGCTGCGCCCGGGTGACGTGCTGCTGCTGTCGGGTCAGATCGGCGCCGGAAAGACGCATTTCGCCCGCAGCCTGATCCAGTCCCTGCAGCAAACGCCCGAAGACGTGCCCTCCCCCACGTTCACGCTCGTCCAGACATATGAGACCCCTTTGGGCGAGATCTGGCATGCGGATCTCTACCGGCTCACATCGCCAGAGGAATGCGTGGAACTGGGCCTGACCGAAGCCTTCGAGAGCGCGATCTGCCTCGTGGAATGGCCCGACCGCCTTGGTGAGGACATCCCCGATACCGCGTTGCACATGGCCTTCGGCGTTCCACCCGCGGGCCCTGACCCGGCGGAAGAAGACAACCGTCGGACCTTGCAGATAAGCTGGCAGAAACCGGACTGGACCGAGCGCTTGCATGGCATCTTGTGCGATACAGCCGGCAAGGGCGATGGCTGCGATGCGGGCTGGGAAGACGCCGAGCGGCTGCCGCTGGCCGGGGATGCCTCGACGCGGAGCTACACCCGGCTGACCCGTGGCACGGACACAGCCATCCTGATGGAGGATCCCGACGGGAACCCCGCCCATTTCGCACGGCTCGCGCGTTATCTGGGCGGGCTGGGCCTCAGCGCGCCGCGGATCTACGCAGAAGCCCCGCATCGCCTGCTGCTGGAGGATCTGGGCGACGGGTTGCTGGCCCGGCTGGTCACGGATGCCGCAAGCGAGACGCGCCTCTATCGCATGGCCGTCGATGCGCTGGTGGCGCTGCATGGCCACATGCCCCCCGCCGACCTGCCAACCGCCACTCCAAAGCATCTGGCGCAGGCCGTGGACCTCGCATTTGTGCATTACGCAGCCCTGCCCGACCTGCTGGAACCGGTCACGGCAGCCTTCCTGCCGATCCTCCAGACACATGCCGCACCTCAGGATGTGCTGGTCCTGCGCGATTTTCACGCGGAAAACATCCTCAGCCTGCCGGGCCGCACCGGGGCCGCGCGCGCGGGCCTGCTGGATTTTCAGGATGCGCTGATCGGGCACCCGGCCTACGATCTTGTCTCGCTGTGCCGTGACCCGCGCCGGGATCTGTTTCCCGAAACAGAAGCCCAGTGCATCGCCGCCTATCTGGCCGCCACCGACGAGCCGCCAGAGGCCTTTCACACCGCCTACGCAGTGCTTGGGGTGCAACGCAATCTGCGCATCCTCGGGATCTTTGCCCGCCTCGCCGCCACCCGGGGCAAGCCGCATTACCTCGCCTATCTGCCGCGCACATGGGCGCATCTGCAAGACCAGCTGGCACATCCGGTGCTGGCCCCGCTGCGCCCTTTGCTGGCAGAGCTTCCCGCGCCCGATGCGGCGCACCTCGACAGGTTGAGATCCCTATGCCCGACGCCGTGATGCTCTTTGCCGCCGGGTTCGGCACCCGCATGGGGGCGATGACCGCCCAGCGCCCGAAACCCCTGATCGACGTGGCGGGCAAGAGCCTGCTGGACCACGCGCTCGATCAGGCCAAGGGCCTGTCGACCAAGGTCGTGAACACGCACTACCTTGGTGCCCAGATCGCGGCGCATCTGGCGGGGCGTGACGTGAAGATCAGTCATGAGACACCACAGATCCTCGACACTGGTGGCGGGTTGAAGGCCGCTCTGCCGCTGCTGGGGCCCGAACCGGTCTTCACGCTGAACACCGACGCCGTCTGGGCCGGCCCAAACCCCTTGCCCCTGCTCGCGAAGGCCTGGCAACCCGACGTCATGGATGCCCTTGTGCTGTGCGTGCCGCTGAACCGCGCCGTCGGGCGCAAGGGTGGCGGCGATTTCACCGTCACGCCCAGTGGCGAGATCCGCTGGACCGGGGACATGGTCTATACCGGTGCGCAGATCGTGAAGACCGATGTATTGCACCAGATCGAAGACGAGGTTTTTTCCATGCACCGCCTCTGGAACGCGGCGCTGGACAAGGGGCGGTTCCACGGAACACCCTATCCCGGCGCATGGTGCGACGTCGGACACCCCGAAGGCATCGCACTCGCCGAAGACCTGTTGGCGCGCGCGGATGTTTGACACCCCCGGCCCCCGCATCTTTGCCCTGCCTTGCGGCGTCGACTTCCCCGAGGCCCTGATCGAGGGGCTGCGCGCCCGCCTTCCCGGCCCGCCCGAAGCGATGGCGCGGGTAGAGTTATACGTCAACACGGACCGCATGCGCCGCCGCCTGCGCAGCCTGTTCGACGCGGGACCGCCCGGGCTCTTGCCACGGATCCGGCTGGTCACCGACCTTGCCGACCCGCTCACGCGGGCCCACCTGCCCGAACCGATCCCCCCCCTGCGGCGACGGTTGGAGTTGACGGGCTTGGTGTCCGGCCTGCTGGATGCGCAGACCAACCTTGCCCCGCGTGCCGCGTTGTTTGACCTGTCCGACAGCCTCGCCGCCCTGATCGAAGAGATGATGGGCGAAGGTGTCCCACCCGAAGTGCTCAAGGGGCTCGATGTCTCTGACCAGTCCGGGCACTGGCAGCGCAGTTTGCAGTTTCTCGACATCGTCATGCCCTTCTTCGACGAAGAAAGCGCGCCGGACGCGCAGGCCTTTGCCCGCCGCGCCCTCGCCGCGCGCCAGACGGCATGGGAGGCTTCGCCGCCAGACCACCCGATCATCGTGGCGGGATCGACGGGATCGCGCGGCACCACGGCGGCCTTCATGGCCAGTGTCGCGCGGCTGCCACAGGGGGCGGTGATCCTGCCGGGCTTTGACGACACCATGCCGCAATCGGTCTGGGACCAGTTGAACGACCCTTTGACCGGCGAGGATCACCCACAGTTCCGGTTTGCCCGGCTGCTCAAGGATCTGAACCTGAAGGCCCGCGACATCAAGGCATGGGCAGAGACATCGCCGCCATCGACCCGGCGCAACCGCGTGCTCTCGCTGGCGCTGCGGCCTGCGCCGGTGACGCACCAGTGGCTCTCCGAAGGGCCGAAGCTGCCGGATCTGCCTCAGGCGATGACCGATGTGACGCTGTTGGAGGCCCCCTCGCAGCGCGAGGAGGCACTGAGCATCGCCTTGCGCCTGCGGCAAGCCGCAGAGGACGGCACCACAGCCGCGCTGATCACGCCGGACCGGATGCTGACCCGGCAAGTGACAGCCGCGCTGGACCGTTGGGACATCACGCCCGACGACAGCGCCGGTACACCCGCGCAACTGACCCCACCGGGGCGGCTGATGCGCCTTGTGGCCGAGTTGTTCAAGGCGCCGCTCACGGCAGAACTGCTGCTGAGCCTGCTCAAACACCCACTGAGCCATGCCGGTGCAGAGCGCGGCGCGCATCTGCTCGCCACGCGGGATCTGGAACTGCACATCCGCAAGAAAGGCATGCCCTACCCGGAGGCCGCGCGCCTCGCCGCCTGGGGAGAGGCGCACAAACGCGCGCCTTGGGCAGACTGGCTGGGCGGGCTTTGCGGGCTGTCACAGGACGGCCGCCGCCCCTTGTCGGACTGGGTGGCAACGCACCTGCGCGTGGCGGAACACCTCGTCGCCGGATCGCAAAGCACCGATGCCGGGCCGCTGTGGGACCGAAACGCCGGTCGCGTCCTGCAGGAACTGACCCGCGATCTCACCCGCGAGGCCCCCCACAGCACCCAGATGAACGCCCGCGACTATGCCGATCTATTCGGCGCGCTGCTGTCGCGCGAAGAAGTGCGCGACCGTGACGCGGCCCACCCCCATATCCTGATATGGGGCACGCTGGAGGCGCGCGTGATGGGCGCGGAACTGCTGATCCTTGCCGGGCTCAACGAAGGCAGCTGGCCCGAAGCGCCCAGCGCCGATCCATGGCTGAACCGCAAGATGCGCACGCAGGCGGGTCTGTTGCTGCCGGACCGGCGCATCGGACTGTCGGCGCATGACTTTCAGCAGGCCGCCGCCGCCCCGCAGATCTGGCTGTCGCGGGCGCAGAAATCCGACGACGCAGAGACGGTGCCCTCACGCTGGATCAACCGGCTGACCAATTTGCTGGGTGGCCTGCCAGAGCGGCAAGGCCCCGAGGCGCTGGATCAGATGCGCGCGCGGGGCAAGCAATGGCTGGCACGTGCGGGGGCCTGCGAACGCCCCTTGGTTGCCCCCCCCGCGCAGCGCCCTTCCCCCGCGCCGCCGCTGGTGAGCCGCCCGACGCAGCTTTCGGTGACCGAGATCAAGCGCCTCGTGCGGGACCCCTTCGCGATCTATGCCAAACACGTGCTGCGGCTGCGCGCGCTCGATCCGCTGATGCAGGCGCCCGACGCGCTGATGCGCGGGATCCTGATCCACGAAGTGATCGAACGCTTCATGAAGGACACGCTGGCGGATCCCGCGCGCCTCACGCCTGCGCATCTGAACGCCGTGGCAGCCAGTTTGCTGACCGAGGTGCCTTTTCCCACCGTGCGCGCACTATGGGCCGCGCGGGTGGCGCGGATTGCCGATTGGGTTTGCGCATCCGAGAACGCGCGCCGCGCGCAGGCCACGCCGCATCCCGACCGCTTTGAGATCAAAGGCGCGGCACAGATCCCGGCGCTGGGCTTTACCCTGACGGGCACCGCCGACCGGATCGACATCGACGACCGCGCCGGGGCGCATATCTACGACTACAAGACCGGGACCGCGCCGACATCCACCCAGCAGACCTTTTTCGACAAACAGCTTCTGCTGGAGGCGGCGATGGCGATGCAAGGCGGCTTTGGCGGTGTTGCGCCGCGCTTTGTGGCGCAGGCGAGCTTTCTCCAACTGAAGCCGGGAGATCCCAAAACCGTCCCTGCCCCCCTCAAAGAGAGTCCACCAGACAAGACATGGGCCGATTTCACCGCCCTCATGGCGGCTTATGCCGACCCGGAAAAGGGCTACACTGCACGGCGCGCCCTGATGAAGGACACCGATCTCGCCGATTTTGACCACCTCTCGCGCTTTGGCGAATGGGAGGTCACGGATGCGGCCGCACCGGAGATCCTGACATGAGAGACGCCGCCACAGAGGCGCAGGTTCGCGCCAGCACGCCGGACCAATCCACATGGCTGGCCGCCAATGCCGGATCGGGCAAGACCCGGGTTCTGACGGATCGCGTGGCGCGCCTGCTGCTGAACGGCGTCGATCCCTCCCACATCCTGTGCCTGACCTATACCAAGGCCGCCGCGACAGAGATGCAGAACCGCCTGTTCAAGCGGCTGGGCAGCTGGGCCATGCTGCCGGAACCGAAACTGCGCAGCGAGTTGGCGGTTCTTGGCGTCGACACCCCCACCGATCCCGGCTTCCTGAAAGAGGCGCGCACGCTCTTTGCCCGCGCGATCGAGACCCCCGGCGGTCTGCGCATCCAGACGATCCACTCGTTCTGTGCGGCGCTGCTGCGGCGTTTCCCGCTGGAGGCAAAGGTCTCCCCCCAGTTCAAGGAAATGGAAGACCGCGCGGGCGAGATGCTGCGCGCAGAGATCCTCGACGATATGGCCCAGGGCCCTGACCGCGCGCTGCTCGAAGGGATTGCACCTTATCTCGGGGGCGACGACCTCTCCGGCCTGCTGGCAGAGATCTGCAATGCGCGCGCAGCCTTCGTCAACGCGCCCAAGCCGGACCAGATCAGGGCCGCTTACGGTCTGACCGAGGACATGACAGCCGAAGATCTTCTGGCGCAGGTCTTTCTCGGGGACGAGATGCACTGGCTCCCCACGCTGATCGCTGCCTTCACCAACGGCAAGACAGAACCGGACATGGCCGAGTTGCTGGCGCAGATCACAGCGCCCGATGCACAGGCCCTGTCGCTGTTGCGGCGGGTGTGCCTCACGCAGGCGGGCAGCTTGCGCAAATCCTTCCCCACGAAGGCCACGCGCAAGGCCCACCCCGACCTCTGCACGCGCTATGACCAGCTGGCCGCGCGGGTCGAGGCATCGGTCGAAGTGGAACGCGCATTTGAGGCCGCCGCACGCGACATCGCGCTGCACGCCTTCGCCCAGCCGTTTGTCACCGCCTACGAGGCGGAAAAGGAGCGCCGCGGCTGGCTCGATTTCGACGACCTGATTTCCCGCGCCCGGGATCTGCTGTCCGCCCGGTGCGTCGCCGATTGGGTGCTTTACAAGCTGGATGGCGGCATCGACCACATCCTCGTGGACGAGGCGCAGGACACATCCCCCGTTCAATGGGAGGTCATCGAACGCCTCGCACGGGAGTTTACATCTGGCCAGGGCGCACGCGAAGAGCGCCGCACGATCTTTGTGGTGGGGGACAAGAAACAGTCGATCTACTCGTTTCAGGGCGCGGACCCCTCTGAATTCGACCGCATGCGAGAGGAGTTCCGCACCCGTCTCGAAAACACCGACGCACCGCTTGTGGCATCAGAGCTGGCCTACAGCTTTCGCTCGGCAGAGCCGGTCCTGCGCCTCGTCGACCTGACCTTTGCTGGCGCCGCAGAGTCCGGCTTTGATGGCGCAGAGCACATCGCCTTCAAGACCGTGATGCCCGGGCGCGTCGATCTCTGGCCCCCGGTCGACAAGGTCAAGGACGACGAGGACGGCCCGTGGTTCGAACCACTGGACAGACAAGGCGCGCGCCACCACAGCGTGATCCTCGCAACCCGTATCGCCCGCTTTGTCCGGGGCATCATAGACGGCAAACACCCCCTGCCCGTCGAGGAGGGCCACAGCGGCACCTACCAGTCACGCCCGGTACAGGCGGGGGATGTGCTGATCCTCGTGCGCTCCCGCGGGCGTCTCTTCAAGGAAATCATCCGCGCCTGCAAACAGGAAAAGCTGCCCATCGCCGGGGCCGACCGGCTGAAGGTCATGGCCGAACTGGCGGTGCGCGACGTCATCGCCCTGCTGAAGTTTCTGGAAACACCGGAGGACAGCCTGTCCCTCGCCGCCGCCCTGCGCTCGCCGCTCTTCGGCTGGTCGGAACAGGCGCTGTTCGACCTCGCGCACCGGCGCACGGAACCGACGCTTTGGCAGGCGCTGCGCCCGCAGCACGATGCTTTTCCCGAAACGCTCACGGTGTTGGACGATCTGCGCGCCAATACCGATTTCCTGCGTCCCTACGACCTGATCGAGCGGATCCTGACCCGCCATATGGGCCGCCGCCGCCTGATTGGCCGTCTCGGCGCAGAGGCAGAGGATGGCCTGAACGCGCTGCTGCAACAGGCCCTCGCCTATGAGCAGAGCGCCGTGCCAACGCTGACGGGCTTTCTGGAATGGGCGCAGGCCGACTACCTGGAAATCAAGCGCGCCCCCGACAGCGCCGGGGAAACCCTGCGCGTGATGACGGTGCATGGCGCCAAGGGATTGGAGGCGCCGATCGTCATTCTGCCCGATTGCGCAGCCCCCGACACCAAGCTGCGCGGGGCACTCCTGCGCGACGGGGATGCCATGGTCTGGAAACAGCCGGAAAAGGCACAGCCCCGACGCCAGCAGGAGGCCGTGACCCGTGCCAAAACCCGCGAGGCGCAGGAACGCGACCGCCTGCTGTACGTCGCCATGACCCGGGCCGAGAAATGGCTCATCGTGGGGGCAGCCGGTGACATGGGCAAAACCGGCGAGGCCTGGTACGACAAGGTCCACAAGGGCATGATCGACGCAGGCGCAGAGTCGCATACCTACAGTTTCGCGCCGGATGATGCGGGCGAGGGGCTGCGCAGCTGGCGCGCCGACTGGTCCGCCCTGCCGCCTGCACCCCAAAAAGACAAGGCGCCACAAACCGACATCGTCACACCGGTGCCCGACGGTCCTTTGCCTGCACCCTCGCCCGTGTCCAAAACCCGTGCGCCTTCCGATCTTGGCGGTGCCAAGGCACTGTCCGGGGCCGCTGGCGACAGCGAGGAAAAGGCCCTCGCCCGCGGCACCGCTCTGCATCACATTCTGGAAATCCTCCCGGCGCTGCCGCCTTCGGATCACGCGGAGGCAGCAGACCAACTCATCGAGAACCTGCGCAACATGACCGCGCTGGCGCCGGTGGCCGACGACCTGCCTGCCATCGCAGCCGAAGCCCTCCGCGTGCTTGCCGCCCCGAACCTCTCCCGCTTCTTCGCCCCGGACACGCTCGCCGAAGTGAGCATAACCGCAGATGTGCCCACCATAGGTCGCATCCACGGGCAGATCGACCGGCTGCTTGTCACGACCGACAGCGTCATCGCCATCGACTTCAAGACAAATCGCGTGGTGCCAAACACCCCCGCCGACACCCCCGAAGGTCTGCTACGCCAGATGGGCGCCTATGCCGCTGCGCTGGCACAGATCTACCCGAACCACCGGATCGAAACCGGCCTCGTCTGGACAGCAACTGCCCACTATATGTCCCTGTCGCACGATCTTGTGACACAAGCGCTCGTCAGGGCGACGCCATCTTGACGGCACCTGCTGCGCTGCCTACTTTCCAGAGCCTGTCAGGCTGCCCCATCCAAGGAGACCCCCAATGGCCACCGTCGCCGTAACCGATGCCACCTTCGACGCCGAGGTGAAGAATTCAGAGATCCCCGTGGTCGTCGATTTCTGGGCCGAATGGTGCGGCCCCTGCAAACAGATCGGCCCCGCACTCGAAGAGCTCTCCGCCGAAATGGAAGGCAAGATCAAGATCGCCAAGGTGGATGTGGACAGCAATCCGAACACCGCCGCCGCCATGGGCGTGCGCGGCATCCCGGCGCTCTTCATCTTCAAGGACGGCGCTGCCATCTCCAACATGGCCGGCGCCCGCCCCAAGGCCGCGCTGAAAAGCTGGATCGAAGACTCGGTCTGACCAAACAGACCCGATGAGGACCAAGGCCCCGCCCGACCCGGCGGGGCTTTTTGCGTCCCGGGGCTTCTTTGTTTCGCAAATACTCCGGGGGAGTCGCCAAAGGCGACGGGGGCAGCGCCCCCACCTGCCCTTGCCAAGCCGCGCGCGGCGTCCCATATCGGCCCGACACAAGACAGGAGACCAAGATGGCTGACGATTTCCCCGGCTGGCACGGCACCACGATCATAGGCCTGCGCAAAGATGGCCAGGTCGTCATTGCAGGTGATGGCCAGGTCTCTCTGGGCCAGACCGTGATCAAGGGCACAGCGCGCAAGGTCCGTCGTCTTTCGCCCGGTGGGCACGACGTCCTTTGTGGGTTCGCGGGCTCACCGCCGATGCCTTTACCCTGCTCGAACGGCTGGAAAAGAAACTTGAGGCCATGCCCGGACAGCTGCAACGCGCCTCGGTGGAACTGGCCAAGGATTGGCGCACAGACAAATATCTGCAAAAACTCGAGGCGATGCTGATCGTCTCCGACGGCACTGATCTGCTGGTCATCACCGGTGCGGGCGATGTGCTCTCCCCCGAACACGAGGTGGCCGCCATTGGATCGGGTGGCAATTTTGCCCTCGCCGCTGCCCGCGCGTTGATGGACACCGACAAATCAGCCGAAGAGATCGCGCGCACTGCCATGGCCATTGCCGCCGACATCTGCGTCTACACCAACGGCAACCTGACGGTGGAAATCCTCAACGCCTGAGACGGCGGCAGAGGATCACTTGATCACGACCTCTAGGTTGTTCTCGACCCGAAAGATCACATCGCAATAGCCATAGCTGTTTTCGACCACCCAGACATGGCGATAGTAGGTGCCCTGCACATGGCGCCCATTCGGCGGGATCTCCGTGTAAAAGACCGGATTGCCGTCAAAATCGATCCAGTAAAGCCGCGCAGAGCGGTCAGACACGGCATTGACGACGATCAACTCGCGTTGCGTATCCGTCCCGTCAGAGCGTTGCGCCCCCCAGTTGCAGGCCGACTGCGCCTGCACCATTGCGGGCAAGGCCAACATGGTCAGGGCAAAAAACATCTGTTTCACGATCACTCTCCTGAAAAATACGGGCTCCGTGCGGAAAGCCTAGCCCAAGCAAACACACCTGCCCAAGCGCGTTGTTCTCTCAGGACACAAAAAAACCCGCCGCGCTCTCGGCGCGACGGGTCATGCTTTCGCAGACGACCGGATCAGGAGGTCGTGTCGTAGGCACGCTCGCCATGGGTCGCAAGATCAAGCCCCAGCGTCTCGTCATCTTCACTGACCCGCAACGGCGTGATCATGCGCACGATCATGGCCAGAACCAGCGTGATCACCACGGTCCAGACACCGACGATCAAAAGTGACCCCAGCTGCGCGGCCCAGGCCCCTGCGCCAAAGACAGCGATCATGATCGTGCCAAAGATACCGCCCACACCGTGCACCGCGAACACGTCCAGCGTGTCGTCGATCTTCAGCTTGTTGCGGATCAGAACCACGGCTTCCTGACACAGGACACCGGCCACCGCGCCGATGATCAGCGCCTCGACCGGCCCGACAAAGCCCGACGCCGGCGTGATCGAGGCAAGACCGGCGATCGTGCCCGTCACAATACCCACAAGGCTCGCCTTGCCGAACTTGATCTTCTCCCACAGCGCCCAGGTCAGTGACGCCGCCGCCGCGGACAGATGCGTGACCGTCAGCGCCATGGCCGCTCCACCATCCGCAGCCAGCTGACTGCCACCATTGAAGCCGAACCAACCGACCCAAAGCATCGCAGCACCGATCATCACGTAGCCCGGCGAATGCGGCGGCTTTGACGGGTCCCCACGCGGCCCAAGCAGCACCGCCAGCACCAGCGCAGCCAGTCCGGCGGTTTCATGCACGACGATCCCACCGGCAAAATCCCGCACGCCGGTTTCACCAAAGATACCGCCATCGGCCAGCATCCCGCCGCCCCAGACCCAATGCGCCACAGGTGCGTAACAAATCAGCATCCAGAGCGCCGAAAACAGCAAGACAAAGCCAAATCCGATCCGCTCTACATAGGCCCCGACAATCAGCGCGGGCGTGATGATGGCAAAGGTCATCTGGAAGGCAAAGAACAGCACCTCCGGCAGTGTGCCGGACAGCGTGTCTGCATCCACCCCTGCAAGGAAGGCCTTTCCAAAGCCGCCCCAGTACCCGCTGTCGCCCGGACCGAACGCGATGGAATATCCCGCCACGAACCAGAGCACGGACATCAGGCACGCAATGGCATAGCATTGCATGAAGACGCTCAGAACATTGCGTCCTCGGACAAGCCCGCCGTAAAACAGCGCAAGGCCCGGCAGCGTCATGAATAGTACCAAGGCCGTGGCGACGATCATCCACGCGGTATCAGCGGCGTTCATTGGGTGTCCTCCCTTTTTCCCGGACTGCCCGCTAATGCAGCGCTATGCAAAGAAACAGGGCAAATTTGCGCCTGTGATTTAATCGTTTTATTTATGTTTGTATTTTGCGCATGTTTTGGCACTTTTGCCCAATATGGAGGCGCTTCGCGGATCACCCTTGCGTTTTCCGCGCGCTTCCTTAGCTACCATCCAGACCGACGTTGCGAGGATGCAAATGACCGACCTGACCCCCCGAGAGATCGTCTCGGAGCTCGACCGCTACATCATTGGCCAGCAAGAGGCCAAGCGCGCCGTGGCCGTCGCCTTGCGCAACAGGTGGCGACGAAAGCAACTGGGGGACGATCTGCGCGACGAGGTCACGCCAAAGAACATCCTGATGATCGGACCGACCGGAGTGGGCAAGACAGAGATCTCGCGCCGACTGGCCCGCCTCGCCCGCGCGCCCTTCCTCAAGGTCGAAGCCACCAAGTTCACCGAAGTGGGCTACGTCGGCCGCGACGTGGAACAGATCGTGCGCGATCTCGTGGACACCGCGATCATCGACACCCGCGAGCACATGCGCGAAGACGTCAAGGCCCGCGCCCATGCCGCCGCCGAGGAACGCGTGATCGAGGCCATCGCTGGCACCGACGCCCGTCAGGCCACGCGCGAAATGTTCCGGCGCAAGCTGAAAGCCGGAGAGTTGGACGATACCGAAATCGATCTCGACATCGCTGACACCGCTTCCCCCTTCCCGACAATGGACATCCCCGGCCAGCCCGGCGGGCAGATGGGCATGATGAACCTCGGCGACATCTTTGGAAAAGCCCTTGGTCAGCGCACCACGCGCAAGCGGATGACCGTCGCCGAAAGCTACAATCTCCTGATCGCCGAAGAAGCCGACAAACTGCTCGACGATGAAACAGTCAAGACCGCGGCGCTTGAGGCAGTGGAACAAGGCGGCATCGTCTTCCTCGACGAGATCGACAAGGTCGCGGCTCGGCAGGAAACCCGGGGCGGCGATGTCTCCCGCGAGGGTGTACAACGAGACCTGCTGCCCCTGATCGAAGGCACAACCGTCTCCACCAAGCACGGGCCAGTCAAGACGGACCACATCCTGTTCATTGCGTCGGGCGCATTCCACATTGCCAAACCCTCTGACCTCCTGCCCGAACTTCAGGGACGCCTGCCGATCCGCGTCACTCTGCGCGCCCTCACCGAAGAGGATTTCGTTCGCATCCTGACCGAAACCGACAACGCCCTGACCCGGCAATACACGGCATTGATGGCCACCGAAGAGGTCACCGTCACCTTCACCGACGAAGGGATCAAGGCCCTCGCCCATATTGCCGCCGAAGTGAACGCATCAGTCGAGAACATCGGTGCAAGACGTCTCTATACGGTCATGGAACGGGTGTTCGAGGAACTGAGCTTCTCCGCTCCTGACAAACCGGGAGAAGAGGTCACCGTAGACGCAGATTTCGTCGAGGCGCATCTGGGCGAGTTGACCCGATCCACCGACCTCAGCCGCTACGTCTTGTGACCCAAGTTTCATGAGTATTTAAGAAACAGAGAAACCCAAAGGCGCACGTGATGTTTCTCTGTTTCAAAAATACTCCCGCCGGAGGCATCCTGCACTGTTCACCTGCACCGCAGAGACGTATGTTCGCGCAAACATCAGCAAGAGACACCCATGAAACGCTCCCGCATCAATGAGATTATCCGTGAAGGCGATGCCTTCATCCGGTCTTTTGGCTACTCGCTGCCACCCTATGCCTACCTGTCGCCCGAGGCGCTCAAGTCCGGATCCCATCAGGAAATCAAGGCGCGGCGGATGGGCTGGGACATCACCGACTATGGTGCTGGCAAGTATGACGAAATGGGACTGTTCCTCTTCACCACCCGTAACGGGTTGAACGAGGATCTGGGGAAGCGGTCGGCCATGCTTTACGCCGAAAAGATCATGATCTCCAAGGAGAACCAGCTTTCGCCAATGCACCGCCACGACGTGAAGGTCGAGGACATCATCAACCGCGGCGGTGGGAAACTGGTCCTCAAGCTTTACAAGGCAGATACTGCGGGCGAGATCGACCGGGAAACCGATGTTCATGTCATGTGTGACGGTCAACCCCGCAAGATCGAGGCGGGCGGGCTTTTGAAACTGGATCCCGGTGAATCCGTGACGCTGTTTCCGGACGTCTGGCACGCCTTCTGGGGCGAAGGCGGTGATGTGCTGATCGGCGAAGTCTCGACCGTGAATGACGATCTGACAGACAACATCTTTGCCCAGCCAATCGGGCGCTTCTCGACCATCGAGGAAGACGAGGCGCCGCTTCACCTTCTGGTTTCGGACTACGACAGCCACTTGTGAACCCGGGGGCTGCGCAAAGCGCCCGAACAAATCAAAAGCGCCGCCCCGATGGCTCGGAGCGGCGCTCTTTTTTAGCCATAGGCGGACTCAGAGACTGCGCAGAGGCACCACGCGGCGTGTCGTCTGACCCATCATCTCCTGCACCGTTTGGCAGATGTCGGCTACGGTCAGACCCGCATCGGCGTACATCTGCTCCGGGCTGCCCTGCTGGATGTACCGATCCGGAAGGGTCATCGGACGAACCGCCAGCCCGCGGTCCAGCAAACCGGACCGTGCCAGCGCGTGCAGGACGATGGAGCCAAAGCCGCCCTCGACCCCGGTTTCCAGCGTGATCAGCCCACGATGATGGCGCGCCAGCTGGCCGACAAGCTCCGTATCCAGCGGCTTGGCAAACCGCGCATCCGCAACCGTGGCCGAGATGCCCGCCGCTTCGAGAACGGTGGCCGCGTCCAGTGCTTCGCTCACCATGCCGCCAAACGCCAGCAGAGCCACATCGGTGCCTTCGCGCAGGATCCGGCCCTTGCCGATTTCCAGCACGGAGCCGCGCTCTGGCAGCGTCACACCGGTGCCATTGCCACGCGGATAGCGGAAGGCGATCGGTCCCTCATCATAGGCGGCAGCCGTCGCCACCATATGGGTCAGCTCCGCCTCATCCGCGGCGGCCATGACCGTCACACCGGGCAGGTTGGACATATAGGCGATGTCAAAGGCCCCTGCATGCGTCGCGCCATCCGCGCCGACCAAGCCGGCACGGTCGATCGCAAAGCGCACGGGCAGGCCCTGAAGCGCCACGTCGTGCACCACCTGATCATAACCCCGTTGCAGGAAGGTCGAGTAGATCGCGCAGAAAGGCTTTAGCCCGCTGGCCGCCATGCCGGCGGCAAAGGTCACCCCATGCTGCTCTGCGATGCCCACATCAAAGACCCGGTTCGGAAACCGCTCCGCCATGAGGTTCACGCCCGTGCCCGACGGCATGGCCGCCGTCACCGCAACGATGTTCGGATCGCGTGCCGCCTCTGCGGTCAGTGTCTTGCCAAAGACAGAGGTATAGCTGGGGGCATTCGGTGTCTTCTTGGCCTGCGCCCCTGTCGGCACGTCAAACTTGGACACACCGTGATACTTGCAGTCCGAGGATTCCGCCGGCGCATAGCCCTTGCCCTTGACCGTGCAGACATGGATCAGCACCGGCCCCGTGGCCCGGGTCTGAGCGGCGCGCAGAACGGCCAGCAATTGCGACATGTCGTGACCGTTCACCGGCCCCATGTAGTCAAAGCCCAACTCGTCGAACAGGGTCGCGCCCTGCTGACCTGTCACCAACTGCCGCGCACGGCGGGCGCCGGCGCGCATCGGTGGCGGCATCAGGGCCTCGACGCCTTCGGCGAGGGTCTTCATCTGGGCCAGCGGCTCTGACGCGTAAAGCTTCGACAGGTAGGTCGACATGGCACCGACCGGGGGCGCGATGCTCATCTCGTTGTCATTCAGGATCACGAACAGACGTCGCCCTTCGGCCCCGGCATTGTTCAGCGCCTCATAGGCCATGCCCGCACTGATCGACCCGTCGCCAATCACGGCAATCCCGTCGCCCGTCGGGCGGCCCATGTCCCGGCCCACCGAAAACCCCAGCGCCGCCGAGATCGAGGTCGAGGAATGCGCCGCGCCAAAAGGATCGTATTCGCTTTCGTCGCGCTTGGTGAACCCGGACAGGCCGTCCTTTTGGCGCAGGGTGCGCATGCGGTCGCGGCGACCGGTCAGCACCTTGTGCGGGTAGCACTGGTGCCCAACGTCCCAGACCAGCTTGTCCATCGGCGTGTTGAACACCGCGTGCAGCGCCACGGTCAGTTCCACCACACCCAGCGAAGACCCAAGGTGCCCGCCGGTCTGGCTGACCACATCGATCACTTCGGCCCGCAACTCCGACGCCACCTTTGCGAGGCTTCGGTCATCGAGACATCGCAGATCCGACGGCCCGGCAATGCGGTCGAGGGTGGGTGTCTCGGGGCGGGTCATGGCAGAGCCTCCGTCGTTGTGGACCTCTCGGTCCTGATGCAGTGGGCACTGGGCCCGAAGTACCGGGCCCGAAGTACTGGGCCCGAAGTGTCGCCCGGAGCGTGCAGACGGGTCAGGCCCGTCGCGGCCTCCGGTCATGAGTCAGGCGGTTGGCCGAAGACAGTGACCCCTGTGACACAGGCCACGTCAGGTCATCCTTCGGCGAAGCGCCCCGGGGCAAAAGACGGTCAGGAGACGCATATGCGGACCTCCACCGCATCCCATGGCCCGTCGGGGCGGAAAGGCGCCACGCTCCAAGTATGGACCCAGAGTGTGGCGCCAGGTTCCTGTCGCCAACAGGAAGGAGCGAAGGGTGTTACCCCTTCTGTTTTCCGGACCTTCATGGGACCAAAGATCCGGAACCGTGCGCGGAGGGCGACAGGCACGCTGCCGCCCGCACCGCTTATTCGCTGGCAGCCTCGTAGACAGGCGCGCCACTGGTGGCCAATTCGGGCCAGTCCTTGATCATGTTCAGACCCTGAAGAGGCTGTTGATAGCCCTTGTGACAGGTCTTGCAGGCGGCCTTGGGCGCATCCGCATGGATCGGTCCAAGACGCTCTGCGGGATAGGTGTCCTTGAGCGGGATCAGGTAGTCGTTGTTGAGTTCCTGAACCATGCCGATGCCCAGCTGCTCCGTCGACCACTGCGGCGTGACCTGATCAAAGTCATAAAAGGCCCGCGTGTTGTGACAGAAGGTGCAGTTCACCCCCAACGAGTTGGAGACGTAGTTCATCAGGGCATAGGTGCGCTCTGTGTTCTGGATGGTCTGCACGCCGTCCTCGGAGGGGTTCTCCGCGACACGCGATTCCAGATTGTGGACACCGATCTGGCCGTAATCGACCAGGAAGTGCTCGAGCGCATCGGCCGGCAGCGAGGTATACTGGCTGCGCAGCGTCGCACGGTTCTGAACCGCGGACCACCCTTCGGCCGCCATGTTCACCGGACCGATCTTGAACCAGATCTCGGACGGAACCGCCTGACCGCGGTGACAGGTGTAGCAGGTCACGCCCACCTCACCGTTCGCGTTCACGTGGCCATCCCAGTTCTCGTTGATGTTCTGGGTCATCTCGATCATCCGACGGGACACGACCTTGGTGTACAGGTCGTCACTGCCGTAGTTCTCGATGTCGACATCCCCGTGACAATAGGCACAGCCCTCGTCCGGCGCGATCCAGGTCGTCATCGCGCCCATCAGACGGTTGAAGTTGTCCTCGGTCAGATCGCCCAACACCTGAACGTTTTCGTAGATGTCCTTGGCCAGAGGCTCCCCGCCTACGGGAATGTAGGGTTCATCTTCGAAATAGTTTTCGATGTCGGGATCGGGTTTGGCGAGATCAGAGACGAACTCCGGAACATGCATGCCCGTACCACGGGGGCCGGTCTGCATGCTGTCGGTCTTGTAGGGTTGCCCCAGCGCGACCAGCGCCGCAGCAACAAGAACCGCCCCCATGATGGTCCCGCCAAAGATCGCGGGACCGTAGATGTCGATGGGGTTCTTTTTGTTCCAGTCGTCGAACCACTTGGGAAGCATGGCTCTTACTCCTTCCCGATGAAGGCTTCGTAGGACCCGTAAGCCTCGTAGCCATAGCTGCCGTCATAGACTGGAGCGAAATGATGCTCCTGCGCCCAGATGAACCAGTTGTCGACCACCGTGCCGGTCAACAGGATACCGATGCCACCGGTGATCGGCGTCAGGATCGCGAACCAGTAGGCCCAGCGGTGGATGCCTTCCATGGTGGCGTTGAAGCCCATGGTCCAGCGCCAGAACAGGGCGGCGCGCTCGGTCGCCGTGCCGCGGTCGACGATCTGCTCCAGCTCCCGGTCGCCGCCGTAGCGGGTCACGGCGAGGATGGTTGCGCCATGCATGGCAAACAACAGCACCGAGCCATAGAGGAACACGATCGAGAGACAGTGGAACGGGTTGTAGTAGAGGTTGCCGTAGCGGATCGAGAAGGCCGTCGTCCAATCCAGATGCGGGAAGATCCCGTAGGGCACCGCCTCCGACCAGGATCCCATAAGGACCGGACGGAAGAGACCCAGCACCAGGAACAGCCAGATCGCTGCGCCAAAGGCCCAAAAGATGTGCTTGCCCATCTTTTGCTCTGCGGCGAGCTGATAGGACCGCAACCACCAGAGCATCACTGCCATCAGCAGGAAAAAGCTGGAGATCACGTACCAGCCGCCATCCTGCAGCGGCGGGATGCGCAGACCATATTCCGGGCTGGGCGGCTCAAGCGCCAGCCAGAACAGCTGGCGGATGAACTCAGAGATCGACCAGTCCACCTGCGCCAGCATGTTGATGCCGACGATGTTGAACCAGATCAATCCGCAGGCCATCGAGCAGATGCCCGCCATGCCCAGATTGATCGGACCCAGCTGGGCGTTGCCAAGCCAACCCGCGAGGTTGGAAAAGCTGGTGCCCTTGGTGCGGTCCTCGGTCAGGGTGCCGTAGTCGTCCGTGCCCATTTCGGCGGGACCGCGCACTTGCACCTGAGTGAAGATGTTTTGATATTCGACGCTAAACATGTGCCTTACATCCCAATTTGCGAGGCCCAGATGGGCAGTTCCAGCCACCAGCTCCACCATTCCGGCCAGCCCTTCGTCCAGACGGGCCCGGAGATGATGATGCAGACCGCAGAGAAGAAGACCGCATTGATCGCCAGCAAGAAGCCGACACGGTGGATGCCAAGCGTGCCCACCGAGTAACCGATGAAGTCACGAAAAAACGTGTCTTCGTGGTCCGGCGTCTTCATCAGCTCGTCCTTTTCCGGGTTCGCCGCGGACAGGATCAGGCCACCGTGCAGCGCCAGCGCCAGCGTGGTGGTAAAGAAGAGCGTCACAGCCAGCATATGTGCCGGGTTGTAGTGGAAGTGCAGGTAGGCGTAGCCCGTGTTCGACACCCAATCGAGGTGCGAAAAGATCCCGTAGGGAAAGGCATGGCCCCAGGCGCCCATCAGGACCGGGCGAAAGATCTCCAGCGTGACATACGCAAGGATCGCAAAGCTGAAGGCAAAGGGCACGTGATAGCCCATCCCCAGCTTTCGGCAGATCTCCACTTCGCGCAGCGCCCAGGACACAAAGGCCCCGGTGGCGCAGATCGTGATGAATTGCCATAGACCGCCCTCATTGAGCGGCGCAATGCCAAGACCATAGCTGAGGTCCGGCGGGGCAATGTTGATCAGCCAGGGGTTGAACGTGCCCTGCTGGGCCGCCCCCCAAAAGATCAATATCGTGCCGAGCACGGCAAAAAAGGCAGTCGTGACCCCGAAGAAGCCCACATAAAATGGCCCCACCCAGAAGTCGAACAGATCGCCGCCGATCAGCGTCCCTCCGCGGACGCGATACTTTTTCTCGAAGCTGAGCAATGCCATCTTCTTCTCTCTCCGCGTTTGGCGGCCTGTCCGATCAGGTCATTCCCGCCGTCATTTCCGTTCGTCGATGGCTGCGGGCGAGCGCCCCGCCCGCAGCGAGCTTTCACATGGGCCAGATGCCCCTGTGGCTTTGCGATTAACCGCCAGTGACCGAAGTCGCTGCGGTTTCGAACCAGTTCACACCGTTCGACAACACAACCAGGTGGATCATCACAGCCAGCAGGAAAAGGAAAACGCCCTGAGCCACGAAGACGCGGCGCGGGTCGAAAACCAGCCAGATCTTATAGAACTTTGCCATTTCTCAATTTCCTCAGAACCAAGGAGCCCAGATGTAGGTTGCCAGGTGAGCAACGATCGCAACCGCCGAGAACAGCCAGAGGCCGCTCATGTAGACGGAATGCAGCTCCTGGGCCTGCTCGTCGTTCAGACCTGTGAAGGACAGGTCACCATTATCAGACATGTACTTTCCTCCGGAACGTTAGCCTGACGCCGCACACCCTGCGACGGGGTTGGAAGGCGCACGCCTTCCGGTCTGTCCACCCATCTGGGCAGGCAGCTTCGAGCGGCCCCGAAAGGCCGCAATCTCAATGTCAGCAGCGGGTTGGACAGCATGGCTCTGCGCGTCAGCCACGGTCCAGAACGAGCAGTCCCGGCGGCCCTGTCATTGGGCCGGCGCGGTTCCGTCGTCTCCCCCGCAGGGTACCCGGCTCAGGCCGAGAAAAGCAGCGGCGTGATCCGGTCCGCTTCTGCCCAGGCGCGGGCCAGCGGGCCACGCAGGTTCAGCGTCCGGCGACGGGCGATATCGAGCACCCAGTCAACCGTTCCGAACGGCAGCGCGACCAGAAAGATGATCACGAAATAGGTTGTAAACTCTGCGTCCCGACGACGGGTCTGGGAACGCGGTGCATTCGAGGTCACATCGGCCATGGTCAAGCCTCCTTCGTTGAACTCGTGGCACTGGCGGGTGCCAGTGCTTGAATTGTTTCGACAACCACCCGGTCCGCGCCTTTTTCAAGCGCAGCCTTTTCGGCGGCATCACGGTATTGTTTTGCGGCAGAGATACGCGTCAGCACCGGGTGGTTTGCCACGATCCGGTCCAATGCGGCCTGGGCATCTGCATCCCAGGGCATGTCACGCTTGAGCCGCGTCGGCGTGGCCTCGGCGCTGTCCATCTCCGTGCCCAGCGGCAGGATGTGAAACAGCGCGTCGAACAAACCGTTGCAGACTTCCTGCAAAAGATAAGTCGCCCCGGCGTAGCCCATGAACGGCGTGCCCGTGGCCCGACGGATCGCCGCGCCCGGGAAACTCGCCGGGATAAAGGCCGGTGACGGGCCGTGGCCCGCTTTCAGCTCGGCGAGATACATCTTTTCATTGATCGACCCCATGACGATCAGCGGCCGGTGCTGCGCCATCAGCGCGCGCACTTCGTCATTGTTCGTCTTGGCCCCGGCGGTGCGCGCCACGGCAAAGGCACAGGGAAAGCCCAGATCGTTTTCCAGGAAATGCCGCACGCCACGGGCGTAGGTCTCGTTCGCGACGATCCCGAAGGACGCAGTCGCAAAGAAATCCTGCGTGACGGACCGCCACAGATCCCAGACCGGCTTGATCGTCGAGTGCTTTTCGCGCTCGATGAACGGCTCCGGGTCCAGATCAAGCATCTCGCCCAGCTTGCGCAGAAAGCGCGTGGTGCTGTCGATGCCCATGGGCGCCTGCAGATATGGCTTTGCCAGCACTTCGCACAGCCCACGACCAAACTCGCGGTACATGCAGATGTTCACATCCGCATTCACGAGGTTGCGCATCTCCGCCAGATGAGCCCCCAGCGGCATGACCATGTTGACCTCTGCCCCGATGCCTTCGACAAGGCGCCGGATTTCTGCCAGATCAGACGGCATGTTGAAAGTGCCGTACATCGGACCAAGGATGTTCACCCGCGGTGCCGCGCCTTCTTCGCGCTTGGCCTCCTTGGGCATCCGGCCCTTGGTCATGCCAAACTCGGTAAAGAGCCAGGTCATCGACCGATCCGCGGCTTCCCACTGATCCTCGTCGATGGTCCGCGGCAGGAACCGCTTGATCGATGTGCCCTCAGGCGTGACGCCGCCGCCGATCATCTCGGCAATCGACCCGGTCACAACCACCGCAGGCAGCGCAGGATCCAGCGCGCCCCAGGCCCGCTTCATCGCGCCCTCGGTGCCGTCCCGGCCCAGCTCTTCTTCACCAAGCCCTGTCACCACGATCGGCAACTCATGGGGCGGCAAGGCATCCGTGTAGTGCAAGACGGACGTCACCGGCAGGTTCTCACAACCCACCGGGCCATCGATCACCACCTGCAATCCCTTTACGGCTGTAAAGGCATAGACAGCACCCCAGTAGCCGCCAGCACGGTCATGGTCCTGGATCAGCATCCCATCCTCTCCCGGCTTCTTTGTTTCAAAAATACTCCGGGGGTTTGGGGGCTGGCCCCCAATGCGCCCACTGTCCCGTTCGCCCGCAGGCGCAACTTTTCTGCGACAACAGCCATCATATCATCTGCTCCGCCTTGGCCGCCCGCGCCTGCTTCTCCAGTTTCTTGGCATAGCGTGCGCGGAACTCCGGATGACGGTTCGGATCACCTTCCCAGATGCCAGCGGTGTCACCCTCGCCAACACCCTCGAAAAAGGCCTTCATGTCGTCCATGCGGGTCTTGTTGCCGATGGCCGCATTGATCACCTGCGCAAGGCTGCCTGCGCCAGCCGGACCCATCAGCGGCCGCGCCGAGATCAGGTTGGTGAAATACAGCCCCGGAAGACCCAGCGCCTTGGCCTTCTGCACCACCGGGGTGGTGCCAATGGCCAGATCCGGGCGGATCGCTTCCATCGCTGCGCAATCATCTTCGAGCGAGGCACGGTACTTCACCTTGACGCCATGCGCTTCCAGCCAGGCCGCATCATGTGCGTTAAAGCGTGTCTTGGGGCAGGCGGTGCCCACATAGGGCACCTTGGCACCGCTTTCGATCAGCAAGCGCGCGACCAGCAGCTCCGATCCCTCATAGCCTGACAAGGTGATCGTCCCGTCAATCCTGGCACCGGCAAGAGCGCCCCGGATCGCAGGGATAAAGGCGTTCTGCGCGGCCCCGATCTGCGCCTCCGGAACACCGAAGGTCTCGCCCATGCGCGCGAGCCAGTCATGCGTGCCCTCGACCCCGACCGGGGCAGAGCCCAGCACCGGGCGACCTGCCGCCTCGAACTCGCGGATCGCCGCTGTATAAAAAGGATGGATCGCCGCCACCGCACCGCAATCCAGCGCGGCATACAGCTCGCGCCATTCGCGACAGGGGACAACCGGCCCTGCAGCCAGACCCATCGGGGCCAGCATCGCGCCGATCATCATCGGGTCGGCAGGGAACATCTCACCCAGCAAGGTCACGGTCGGACGGTCGTCACGCCCACCTTCGGGCGCCTGCACCGGACCGGCCTCGATCTCTTTGCGGGCATAGTTCAACATCGCACCGGCCAAGACATCCTTGGCTTCGGCATGGGTCGGCACGCCGAATCCCGGCACGTCAATCCCGACAATCCGCACGCCGTTGATCTCATCCGGCAACAGTCGCAGCGGCACACCAGAGGCAGACGGAACACAGAGGTTCGTCACCACGATGGCATCGTATTTGTCCGGATCGGCCAGATCATGCACGCTTTCGCGGATATCCTCGAACAGCTTGCCGGTCACCAGCGTCTCTGAGTTGAAAGGCACATAGCCCACAGACCGCCGCGCACCGTAGAAATGCGACACAAAGGTCAGCCCGTAAACGCAGCAGGCCGATCCTGACAGGACCGTCGCCACGCGGCGCATCCGCAGTCCGACGCGCAACGACCCAAAGGCCGGGCACATGCTTTGTGGCTTGTCATGCGGCCCCTGCGGATAGTCTTTTGCAAACTGGTCCATCATCTCGGACTGCCCGGCGAGGCGCGCAGCCTCGGCCATATCAGACCCGGAATGACAGCCAAGGCCCTGCGCCTCACCTTCCGGCAAGGGCTCTGCCCGGGTTTCGCCACGGATCACATCCACCTCGGCGGCGGTGTCGTAGATCTCTTCGCTCATCTGCGAATCCTCCTTGCCCGGCGTATATCCTCAAGCAGACGCTGCACCTGCTCGGGGCTGGCGTGCCCCGGCATGTGGCGCGTGTCGCGCAGCGCGTCAGAATGAGGAGACCATGTCCCATGTGCCGGTTCTTGCGTCATCAGAAGACCTGACGCCTGGCCTGGAAAGCGGCGAGGAAATCGGCCGAAGCCTTTATCCGCGCATTGCTTTCCTCAAGCGTCTCATGGCTCGACTGCAGGGCGGTCCGGGACCATTCCAGGGCCTTGTACGGCAATGCAGTGCTCGCCCGAGCCTCTTGTTCAGACTTCGTCATAGATCACCTCGAGGCTGATCTTTGGCTTGGCATCCTTGCCGCGCATATCCGCGTCTGTCGCCGGCTCGAGGACAACGCCGGCACCCGTTTCGGAGCCGTCAAAGAGGTCCAGAAGCTCGTCTTGGCTAAGCGGGGTCGGCCGCACCGGCGGTGCGCTTGCGGCGTTCATGCCCAGCTCGGCAAACAGCGCGCCCCAGGGGCTCGCGTCTGTGCCAACGATCTGGTAGTTCGCGCTTTTCTTGCGCAGATCGTCGTCCGCAGGGATCGAGGCAAGCACCGGAATGCCCGCCGCCTCGGCAAAGGCATGTGCTTCGCCGCTGCCATCGTCCTTGTTCACCACAAGGCCCGCGATGCCCACATTGCCGCCCAGCTTGCGGAAGTATTCCACCGCGGAGCAAACGTTGTTCGCCACATAGAGGCTTTGCAGATCGTTGGATCCGACAAGGATCACCTTCTGTGCCATGTCCCGTGCGATCGGCAGACCAAATCCGCCGCAGACCACGTCACCGAGGAAATCCAGCAGCACGTAGTCGAAATCCCAGTCGTGAAAGCCCAGCTTTTCCAGCAGTTCGAAACCGTGGATGATGCCGCGCCCACCACAGCCGCGGCCCACTTCGGGTCCGCCGAGCTCCATGGCGAAAACGCCGTTGCGCTTGTAACAGACGTCACCGATGGCGACCTCTTCTCCGGCGAGCTTCTTCTTGGTGGAGGTCTCGATGATCGTCGGGCAGGCCTTGCCGCCGAACAGCAGCGAGGTCGTGTCAGACTTCGGATCGCAACCGATCAGCAGGACCCGCTTGCCCTGCTCGGCCATCATGCAGCTGAGGTTGGCAAGGGTAAAGCTCTTGCCGATACCGCCTTTGCCGTAGATCGCGATGATCTGGGTCTTCTTGGTGGCCTCGGTGGGCAGCACATCGGCCAGATCTTCGCCCGCTTCGTCACGCAGGCGTTGGTCGAAATCCTTGAGGTTCGGCACGTCGTCCTTGGTCACTTCGTCTTTCATGCCGCAGTCTCCCATTCGATGATCATTTTCAAACAGGACGGATCTTCAAACGCCGTCCTGTAGGCTTGTGCTGCAGTGGCGGCTGCAGCGGTGTGCGTGATGAGTCCGCCCAGCGACAGGGCTCCGGCGTCGATCAGGCCCCGTGTGGCGGCAAGATCGTCGCGGTCCCATTCCGCCGCGATGCGGAAGCGGGCCTCTTTCATGAAGGCGGGCGGAAAGGCGAAAGACAGCGGCTGGGTATAGAACCCGGCCAGCACGATTTCTCCGCCCTTGGCAATGCGGCCGACGAGGTCATTCAGCAGCGCCCCGTTGCCGGAAGCGTCATAGATCGCCTGGTAGTCGCGGCGCGGGTCATTGTCGGGATGCACCACGTCATAGCCCAGCGCACCACCCTGACGGCTTTCGTCGATTTCCCAAACCGTGGGCGCGGGCGCACCGGAGGCAACGACGAGCCGCGCCAGAAGGCGGCCCAGCACGCCGTGCCCGACAATCAGATCAGGCAGCGTGCGGTTCAATCCGGCCATCGCGTGGCGCGCGGTGGCGGCCAGCGCCAAAAGCGACCCTTCGGCCCCCATGCCGCCGTCGATCCGTGCCACGCGGGCCGCATCGCTGACGATCAACTGCGCCGCGCCACCAAAAAGGCCATGCGCACCTTCGTAGCAGTTCGCCCCGGGAACAAAGACATGGTCACCCACGGCAAATCCGGTCTCTGATCCGGCTTCGACCACGCGACCGCAGGCCTCGTAGCCGGGAACAAGCGGATAGCCCATGCCCGGAAACGGTGGCATCTTGCCCGACCAGAACAGCTTTTCCGTGCCGGTCGAAATGCCCGAATGACTGATCTCGATCACCAGATCCGAAGGACCCGGATCGCTGATCTGCAATGTATCGACGCCCAGATCCTCGGGGCCGCGCAGCAAGATGGCCTGCGTATGCATGTCTTCACTCCCCCCGCTTGTCGAATCGAGCGCCAAGTGTTCGCGCTTCTCTTACGGTCACCTGTCAGTCTAGCCTGACAGTTTTTGCTGTCAATGAATTCTGACAGTAAATTGCGACATCCTGTCAGTGTGGCTTGACAGCCGTGACGGTGCCGGTGACGTAGGCCCGGCGTGGTCGACACGCCTGCACCTTGTCAAAACCGGCCTCCTGCAAGGCCTTGCCGATCTCTGCCGCGGACCGGGTCCGGCCTGTGCGCATCGCCAGCGTGTAGAAGGCGAAATAGACATCGGTCTGCGGATCGGGCTGCGTGCCACCGCTCATCGGTTCGGACACGATGATGCGTCCACCGGGCGGCAACGCCGCATGGGCCGACGCAAGCAGGGCCGCGACCGTCTCATCCGCGTGATCGTAAAGAACACGGATCAGCGAAATCGCATCCATTCCTTGTGGAAGAGGATCGTCACGGAAAGAGCCGGGGTGGATCACCAGATCAGGATCCTGCGCCTGCGCCACCACGGTGGGCAGATCGAACAGCCAGCGTTCAACCTTTGGCGCGACCTTGGCCACTTCTTCCAGAAAGACACCGGTGCCGCCGCCGACATCCAGCAACCGGGACGCACCGCGCAAAGAGACCTGCGCCAGAGTATCCTGCGCCACCAGACGCTGCGACTGCGCCATCAGGTCGGAATAGATCGCCGTGACTTCGGGATCGACAGCCCCCTGCGCGCCAAAGACATAGGGCCAGAAGGCCGCAAGCTCTGTTTCGGCTTCGCCTCGCAACAGGGCCAGCGGATCCGCCATGTCACGGTAGAAGGCCCCGTGATGGCGAATCATCTGCGCAAGGCCGGGCACACCGACCAGCGCTGCACCCTGCCGGGTCAGGCCAAAACGTCCGTCCCGCTGGCGTTTCAACAGGCCCAGACCTGCGCCACCCTGCAGAAGGATCTGCATCCGGTCCTCGGACATCTCACCAAAGCGCGCCAGTTGCGCCACCGTTTCCGGGCCGTTCAGCAGGCGTCGCGGCAGTTCCAGTTCGACCAGTGCCAACAAGACCTGCGCACGGACAAATCCCTGCACGATGTCAAACAGCACGGCCCCGTCAGCACGGGCAAAGCGCCGCGCCACCGGCAGGCGCGCCGCAGCCCTCTGAAACCCGGGCCGGGCCACCAGTCGGTGCAGCCAGCTGGACAGAGCCAGCGCCATCAGTTGCGGACCGCTGCCAGCGCCGCGTCGGGCATGATCTTCTTGGCGGTATAGGTGACCATCTGGGCCAGCGCCGCCTCGCCGGGACAGCTGGGAATGGAGGCGATCGCACCGGAAAGAGTGTCCTTGAGCCGCTGCACAGCGCCTTCGACCCCGTAAGATGCGATGGCGTTGGGCCGCCCGTGCAGGTCATCCTGACCAACCGGCTTGCCCAGTTCGACCTCGGAACACAGGGCGTCGCGCAGATCATCCGCCACCTGGAAGGCCTGGCCAATACGGTCGCCAAGTTCGAACCAGGGCTCTGCATCCTGACCGGCCGAGATCGCACCCATCTGCGTCGCGGCAATAAACAGCGCGCCGGTCTTGGACCGGTGATAGGCGTCCAGATCCACCTTGCTTTCGCTTTCCCAGCCCTGTCCGGCACAGATGCCGCCGGGCATGCCCGACTGCTGCGCCAGCGTCAGCACCAGTTGCGCAGAGCGCATCGCATCCACCTTGCCGGCGCGTGCCAGCATCTCGAAAGCGAGAATGATCAGGCTGTCACCGGCCAGCACCGCCAGAGGTTGACCATAGGCCCGGTGCACCGACGGTTTTCCGCGCCGCATCTCTGCATCGTCGAAGCAGGGCAGGTCGTCATGTACAAGACTGGCGCTGTGCATCAGTTCCAGCGCAGCGGCTGCGGCATTGCTCAGCTCGGGGCGGTCATCGCCACAAGCCATGGCCACCGACAGCAGAATCGTAGGGCGGATGCGGGCGCCGCCCGGCGAGGTCGCATAGTGCAGCGCCTGCGACAGGCGGCTCGGTGCGGCGCCGGATTGACCAATGGCAATGGCCGTTGTCATGGCGGAATCGATACGTGCCTTCAGGTCCATTTCAGTGTCTCCAAGACGATCCGTCACCCTTATGTGACAATAAGACTGTAAACTAGACTGGACAGATTTGAAGATCGAGTCAACAATTCCCTCATGAGACCGATGTCACCAAACAGCTTTGACGGACCTCAGGCCGTGGTCATTGGCGCAGGCGTGGGCGGGCTGGCCTGTGCCATGCGGCTGCAGGCCTCCGGGACCTCGGTCATGTTGCTGGACATGCATGACGCGCCCGGTGGCAAGATGCGCACCGTGCCGTCAGCCGCCGGACCCGTGGATGCGGGGCCAACCGTGCTGACCATGCGTCCGATCTTCGAAGACTTGTTTGACGCTTGCGGCACCCGCCTGTCAGATCATGTTCAACTGACCCGACAAGACATCCTCGCCCGACATTTCTGGCCCGATGGCGGCCAGCTGGATCTTTTTGAAGACCCTGCGCGCAGCGCCCATGCGATCGAGGCGTTTGCCGGGCCAGAGGCACGCGCTGCCTTTGAACGGTTCTGGATGGAGACGGAGACGCTCTTCGAGACCTTCGAAGGGCCCATGCTGCACAGCGCAGAGCCCTCGCAGCTTGAACTTGCCACGCAGGCGCTCAGCCAGCCACGTCTGCTGCCCGCGCTCTCGCCGGTGACGACCATGGCGCGCTGGCTCGCCCGGCGCTTTCCGGACCCGCGACTGGCACAGCTGTTCGGACGTTACGCCACCTATGTCGGAGGCTCGCCCTTCGAATCACCCGCCCTGCTCTCGCTGATCTGGCAGGCAGAGGCACGTGGCGTCTGGACCGTGAAGGGCGGCATGCACAAGCTGGCCCAAGCCATGTCACGGCATTTCGTCGCCATGGGTGGCGTGATGCGTATGAACACCCGCGTCACCAGGATCGACGCCAATTTTGGCCGCGTCACAGGCGTTGTGCTGGACGATGGCACCAGGCTGGACGCACCGCTGGTGGTCTTCAACGGGGATCCCCGCGCGTTGGCCACAGGCAAACTGGGACCACATGTGAGTCAGATCGCCCGGCCCGCAAAATCCGACCCACGCAGCTATTCCGCCCGGGTCTGGAGCTTTGCCGCCCGCGTCTCGGGCCCGCCGCTGGCGCATCACAACGTATTCTTTTCCGGTGACATCCGCAGCGAGTTCTCCGACCTGAAGGCCGGTCGCTTGCCGGTGGACCCCTCAATCTACATCTGCGCCGAAGACCGCGGCAACGGCGGCATGACACAGGCACCGCAAGGGCTGGAACGCTTCGAGATCATTCTCAACGCGGCCC
This sequence comes from Sagittula sp., assembly GCA_042088665.1. Classification (GTDB taxonomy): domain Bacteria; phylum Pseudomonadota; class Alphaproteobacteria; order Rhodobacterales; family Rhodobacteraceae; genus JBELMB01. The sequence continues at coordinate 32,553 of JBELMB010000001.1, read as the reverse complement.
CCCTGACAAAAGCGGTGCCCATCCCACAGGAGGCTGAAACTTGTCTGACACAGACCTTCGACAGTCTGGCCCGTTTCGGGCTGCGCTTCGACCCACTGCCCGACGTCACGGCGCTGACGACACCAACGGATTTCGACCGGCTCTTCCCAGAGACCGCCGGTTCCCTCTACGGGCAGAGCCCACATGGGCTGACCGCGAGCCTGCGCCGGCCTCGGGCACGGACGGGACTACGGGGCTTCTATCTGGTGGGGGGCGGGGTGCACCCGGGAGCGGGGGTGCCAATGGCAACGCTCTCCGCACGGCACGCGGCCGAGGCGATCGCGACGGACCTTGCTTTGACCTGAAGGTCCCGCCAAACGGCTACGCTTGGTGGTACGTCGACGCGATTTCCGAATGCGGGACGCGGGCGCTGTCTGTGATTGCCTTCATAGGCTCGGTGTTTTCGCCCTGGTATGCTTGGTCAGGTCGCCGCGATCCGGAAAACAATGTCTGCATCAATGTTGTCACCTATGGTCCCGGCGGACGGTTCTGCATGACCGACAGAGGTCGAAGCGCGCTGCGTCAAAGCCCGCAAAGCTTCACCGTGGGCCCCTCGAGCCTGCGTTGGAAAGGCACGCGCCTGGAAATCGACGTTGATGAAAAAGGGGCAGCCCCGCAATTCGGCCGGTTGAAAGGCAAGATCACGCTGTACCCGTCTGCGCTGTCATCGGTGGAACTGCCTCTGACACCGGACGGTGCCCATGTCTGGCGACCCTTTGCACCGGTGGCAGATGTGACCGTCGATCTGGAAGGCAAAGGCAATCGCTGGCAGGGCCATGGCTACTTTGACGCCAACTTCGGCACGCGCGCACTCGAACAGGATTTCTCTTACTGGACCTGGGGCCGCTTCCCGACAGCTGATGGCGCGGCCTGCTTTTACGACGCCACGCGGCTGGACGGCACCGAACTGGCGCAAGCCGTTCATTTCGACCGATCTGGTCAGGCACAACCCATGGAATTGCCCCCGAAAGCGCCCATGTCCCGGAGCCTCTGGGCCGTGAAACGCGAGACCCGCGCCGACCCGGGGTATCGCCCACGCCAGGCTCTCGCGATGTTGGACGCGCCCTTCTACAACCGGGCCGCAGTCCGCACGCAATTGGATGGGCAAGAAACCGTAGGCGTTTTCGAAGCACTCGATCTAACGCGCTTTCGGTCTCCGCTATTGAAACCGATGCTCGCCGTGCGGGTGCCACGCCGCGCAAAATGGCGGTTTTCGGACTGATCCTGCACCGGCGGCACCTGTGAAATGCGCGCCACTCTTTTGAGTATTTTTGAAACAGAGAAACACCATGCTTCTCTGTTTTTAAAATACTCAAAACGGCACGCCGCTTTCAGCAAGAGGATGCTTTGAGGGTGCCCGTGGCGTCAGGTGATCTTGGGCCGCGGCGCGTTGGCTTCTTCGGGGTTGAGGCGCCAGACTTCGGCGTTCAGCGCCCCGGCGATGGTCACCCACAAAAGGTAAGGCGCAAAAAGAAGGCCCGCCACCGTGTCCAACTGCCAGAACGCCAGCATTGTCGCTGCCACGGTGATCCAGAGCCCAACCAATACAGCCATCCCGGCCTTGATCCGTTTCAGACCGAAAAAGACCGGAGACCACAGCGTATTGAGCGCAATCTGCACCGACCAGATTGCAAGCGCCAATCCGCTGCCGGGCACGAGCGCTGCACGGGTCGCGGCACTTGCCATACACAGGTAGAGCAATATCCATGTCACCGGGAATACCCAGTCCGGCGGTGTCCAGACTGGTTTCTTGAGTGCGCGGTACCACGCCCCCGGAGGAAACAGCCCCCCGGTTGAGCCCGCAGACAGGCAGGCGATCAAAAACAGCCCAAAAAGGAGAAACGTCACGCGCAGGCCTTTGGTCGGTTGCGTTCATGCGCCAGCGACGCGCGGCGCATTTCGTCCCGTTCGGCCAATTGGGCAAATGTTTCCAGCAACCTGTCAGACCAGTCGCTTTGCGGTGCCTTGTGGTCGGCGGCAGCATCCACGAGGAAGGCAACCTCCGGCAACACCGGTGCAAACACCAGCGGAGACTGCGGCATCACCAGCGTGCCCACAGCCCTTGTCGCCGACAGCATGAGCCAGCCCAGCTTCTGTCCCTTGGAGGTATGCGCCCGCCGGGTCACGGAATCAAATTTCGCCCGGCGGATCTCTGACCCGATCCCGGCGTAGATGTAGCGCGCGGCAAAGATCCCGGTGCGGGCGCGCAGGGGCAAGCCCTTTATCCCGGCTTCGGACCGCGCATAGAGGTGGTTGGCACGGTGCAGCAACCGGCGCACCATGGCGCGCAATTCCGGTGTCGGTTGCGGATCCGCGATCAGCTCCTCTGGCGACATGCCCGCCTCTTCGAGCCAGTCGAGCGGGAGGTACAACCGCCCTTCATGCGCGTCTTCGCCCACGTCGCGGGCAATATTGGTCAACTGCATGGCCACACCCAGATCGCAGGCACGTGCCAGCACATCGCGGTCGCGCACACGCATCAGCACACACATCATTGCACCCACGGCACTGGCCACCCGCGCGCTGTAAGCTGTGAGCTCTGACAGGCTCTCATAGCGGCGCCCCTCGGCGTCCCATGCCAACCCTTCCAGCAGCGCTTCGGGCAGGGCCCGCGGCATGTCGAAGGCTTCGACCATCGCCGTGAAAGCCCGGTCGGTGGGCGCATTGCGTGGCTTGCCTTCGTAGACCAGGCCCAGCCGGTCTTGCAGATCCAGCACGGCATCCGCCTTGGCCTGCGTCAGATCGACCTCGTCGTCCGCGAGGCGGCAAAAAGCATAAAGCGCAAGTGCCGGATCCCGTACGCTGGGCGGCAACATCTGCCCGGCCGCGTGAAAGGAGAGCGATCCATGCCGGATCGCCTCACGGCAGTGTTCCATGTCCGCGTCTTCAATCATTGGATGGCCTCCGGCTTTGGGCTCATGACACTGTCTGTGCATCGGGAACAAGCTGACCCAGCACTTCGGCACTGGACACGACACCGGGCAGACCTGCACCGGGATGCGTGCCTGCCCCCACGAGGTACAGCCCCTCGCATTCTTCGCTCACGTTGTGCGGACGGAACCAGGCGCTTTGCAGGATCCGCGGCTCTATGGAAAAGCCCGAGCCATGTGGCGACAGGTACCGGTCGCGGAATGTCTCGGGTGTAAAGACCTCTGACGTGGTGAGGTGCGCGCCAAGGCCCGGCAGCATCTGCTCTTCGAGCACGGCCTGCACTTTCTGGCGATACCGCTCGCTTTCCTCAGCCCAGTCTACACCGTTGTCGAAACCCAGGTGCGGCACCGGCGACAGCGCATAAAAGGTGTCCCCGCCCTCCGGCGCGACCGTCGGGTCAGAGACGCTGGGCCGATGGACATAGAGGCTCATGTCGTCGGACAGCTTGCCCTTGATAAAGATGTCGTCCACCAGCCCCTTGTAGCGCGGACCGTTCAGGATCGTGTGATGGCCCACATCCGACCACATGTCGCGCGTACCTTCGGTGCCGAAGTACCAGACAAACAGCCCCATGGACCAACGCGACTTCGCCAGTTTTTTCTGATTCCAGCGCCACTTGAATCGGTTGCGCATCAGCCGGTCGTAGGTATGGCCCGAATCGGCATTGGAGACGACGACATCGGCCTCCACCACTTCGCCAGAGGCCAGCCGCACGCCACGGGCCTTGTTGTCCTTGACGAGGATCTCGTCGACTTCGGTCTCCATGCGCAATGTCCCGCCCTGATCGGCCACCACCTTTGCCATGGCCTCCGCCATCGCGGCCACACCGCCAACCGCGTAGTGCACGCCAAAGGCCTGTTCGAGGTGGCTGACGAGGATGTACATCGACGTCACGCGAAACGGATCGCCGCCAATGAACAGCGGGTGAAAGGAAAAGGCCATGCGCAGGCGTTCGTCCGTGAACCGCTTTGCCGCATGGGCATAGACGGACCGGTCCGCCCGCAGCATCCCGAACTTCGGCAGCACCTTGATCAGCTCCCAGAGCTGGTGCATCGACCGCCGCCCCAGATCCTCGAACCCAAAGTCATAGCGCGCAAAGCTGTCTTTCAGAAACCGGTCGTACCCTGCCACATCCTCCGGCGAGAGGCGCGCGATCTCGGCCTTGACCCGGTCTTCGTCGCCGGACATCTCGAACTTTGAACCATCCGGCCAGCGGATCTCATAGTAGGGATCGAGCGGCTTCAGCGTCACATCGGCGTCAAAATCACGCCCGCAGGCGCCCCAGAGATCGCGAAAGACCTGCGGCACGGTCACGATTGTCGGCCCAAGGTCGAACCTGTGCCCGTCGCGCCAGATCGCAGACCCGCGTCCGCCCGGCACATCGAGCTTGTCGATCACCGTCACCCGGTAGCCTTTGGCCCCCAATCGCATCGCCGCTGCCAGCCCGCCCAGACCAGCGCCAATCACCACGGCGTGCTGCGCGCTCATGCGCGCGGCCAACTGCGGCAAAGAAGGATCAACCCGTGTCATCATGATCAAAGGGTAGCAGTGTCAATCTAAATTGACAATCTCCGCATCTGCATCTTTTCACTGGCGCATTGTCATGTCACACTTGGTTTACACATCATGATGGAGAGTCGCAAAATGCAATGCGTGACGCTCAGCTTGTTCCGTTTTGACAGTCCCTTGTCCAAGGCCTGGGCCTTTTCCATGATGGGCTTTTCCCGGGCTTTTTTGCCGCGCGTTGCCGGCCTGACATTCTGGAAACTCTGCGGCACCGGCACTGGCGAAGGGTTCACGCCACGCGCCTACCCCGATGCCTATGCGATTCTCTGCTGCTGGCATTCCGAAGACGTGGCGCGTGCCCGCCTCAAGGAGGCCCGCCCTTTTCCGTGGTACACACGGCGCGCGGCAGAGCAGTACACGCTCTATCTTGCGCCGGTCAGCGCGCGCGGCAATTGGGTCGGCGTCGACCCGTTCCACCCCGAAGGTGAGACGCCGCAAGGCCCCCTTGCCGCGCTGACCCGCGCCACCGTGCGGCTCGACCGGGCGGCCCGCTTCTGGACCAAAGTGCCGGACATCTCGAAAGTCATCGGCGAGGACCCGAACGTCGTCTTCAAGATCGGCATCGGCGAGGTGCCGCTCCTGCACCAGGTGACCTTTTCGATCTGGCCCGACACGGCCAGCATGGCCCGCTTTGCCCGCCACGACGGCCCGCATGCACGCGCCATAAAGGCGGTGCGCGACGGCAACTGGTTCAAGGAAGAACTCTACGCCCGGTTCCGTATCCTTGGCGAAGAGGGCACATGGGCGGGTGACACGCCGCTCTCCACCCTGTCCACACCGGCCCGTAGCCCGGGGTTCACCCCGGGTACCTCCATTTTGCAAGAGACCTGACCAAATGCCCAACTTCCCCTTCTCTGCCATCGTCGGTCAGGACGCCATGAAGCTTGCGATGATCCTGACCGCAATCGAACCCCGCCTTGGTGGCGTGCTGGTCTTTGGCGATCGCGGCACGGGCAAATCCACGGCCGTGCGCGCGCTCGCGGCGCTTTTGCCACCGATCACCGCGGTCAAGGGATGCCCGATCAACGCGCCCACCCCGGCAGAGGTCCCCGATTGGGCAGAACTCACCGAAACCCAGACGCAAACCCGCCCGACGCCCGTCATTGACCTGCCCCTCGGCGTGACCGAAGACCGCGTGACCGGCGCGCTCGACATCGAACGCGCGCTGGTGCAGGGCGAAAAGGCGTTTCAGCCGGGGCTGCTGGCACAGGCCAACCGCGGCTATCTCTACATCGACGAGGTCAACCTGCTGGAGGATCACATCGTGGATCTCCTGCTGGACGTGGCACAATCGGGCGAGAACGTCGTCGAACGCGATGGCCTCTCGATCCGGCACCCGGCGCGGTTCGTTCTCGTCGGCTCCGGCAACCCCGAAGAAGGTGAACTGCGTCCACAGCTTCTTGACCGGTTTGGCCTCTCGGTCGAAGTGCGCTCTCCGACCGACATCGAGGAACGCATCGACGTGGTCCGGCGCCGTGATGCTTTCGAGACAGATCCCGATGCCTTCCTGCAGGCCTGGGCCGGCGCAGATGCCGAAATCCGGGACCTCATCCTGTCGGCCCGCAACGCGCTTGGCAGCACCGAAACGCCTGATGACATCCTGCGTGACGCCGCGCAGCTCTGCCTGACGCTGGGCGCGGATGGTCTGCGCGGGGAGCTGACGCTCCTGCGGGCGGGCCGGGCGCTGGCCGCTTACGAAGGCGCGCCTGCAATGACCCGTGACCACTTGCGCCGCGTTGCCCCGATTGCGCTGGCCCATCGCCTGCGCCGCGACCCGCTGGACGAGGCCGGATCGACCACCCGTGTCAACCGCACGGTGGAGGAGGTGCTGGGGTGAGCGGCGACGCAACCCAGATCACGGGCCAGATCACGGGCCAAACTTTGGACCAGACCACCGGTCAGATCACGGGCCAGTCCTTGGACCAGTCTTCGGGTCAGCCAACGGGCCGCGACCGCGCCCTGCAAGCGCTTGGCCTCTTGACCCTTGACCCCACACGACTGAAAGGGCTGACCCTGCGCGCCCGCGCCGGGCCGGAACGTGACCGCGTGCTCGCCGCCCTGCCCGGCCCTGTCATCCGCCTGCATCCCGGCATGTCTGCCGAGGCGCTGCACGGCGGGATCGACCTTGCGCAGACCCTTTCCGAGGGGCACAGGGTGCAACGGCCCGGGCTTGCCGCCCGCAAGGGATGGTTCGTCCTGTCCATGGCAGAGCGATGCCCACCCGATCTTTGCGCCCTGATCTGTCAGGCACTCGACGCCGGGCAATTGTCGCCCCTGATCGTGCTGGACGAAGGCGCCGAAGCAGATGATCATGCCCCAGACGCCCTTGTCGAACGGCTCGCCTTTCATGCGCAGATCGATGCGGACTGTTACACCACGCCACCGCGGGACCGCGCACCACTGCAGGATCAAGCTGGGTCCGCCCGCGCCAGTGTATCACCCGAAGACATCACCACCGTGACCGTTCTTGCGGCGCGCTTCGGGATCGACAGCCTGCGCGCACCGCTCTTTGCGCTGCACGCGGCACAGGCCCTGGCCTCGCAGTCCCGAAATGCAGAAGTGTCCGCCGACGACATCGCAGAAGCCGCGGCGCTCACCTTTCCCCATAGGGCCACCCGCTTGCCCGAACCGCCGGAAGACGACAGCGATCCCCCTCCACAGGAAGAGACGCCGCCTCCTGATACGCCAAACGACACACCCGACGAACCCGACAACAGCCCCAGCCCGACAGACCTGCCGGACAGCCTGTTGATTGAGGCCGTGCAAGCGGTCTTGCCCCCGGACATGCTGGCGCTTTTGCAGGCCGGGACGGGACGGTCCGCCAGCGCGGGCTCTGGCGCCGGGCAAAAGCGCAAGGGAAATCGCCGTGGCAGGCCCCTGCCCTCGCGCCGCAAGCGCCTGACCGGGCAGGACCGCATCGACCTGACCGCCACACTGCGCGCCGCTGCCCCATGGCAACGCTTGCGTCGGGATCTGACGCCTGACAAGCGGCTGGTGATCTGGCCGTCGGACATTCACGTGAAACGCTACGAGGACCGCTCGGATCGGTTGCTGATCTTTGCGGTGGATGCCTCCGGCTCTGCCGCGCTGGCCCGTCTGGCCGAAGCCAAAGGCGCGGTCGAACTGCTGCTGGGCGAAGCCTATGCCGCGCGCGACCACGTGGCGCTGATCGCCTTTCGTGGCGAAGGCGCGGATCTGTTGCTGCCACCGACCCGGTCGCTGGTCCAGACAAAGCGCCGTCTCGCCGCCTTGCCCGGTGGTGGTGGCACACCGCTGGCCGCTGCATTGAAATGTGTTGGTGAGACGGCCCAATCCGCCAGCCGTCACGGCCTGACCCCTGCAATCGCCCTGTTGACCGATGGTCGCGCCAATATTGCCCTCGACGGACAGGCCAACCGGGCAAAGGCGCAGGAGGATGCCCTCCAGATGGCCCGATGGTTGCGCGCGCAATCCCTGCCCGCCTGCGTTCTGGATGTGGGCAGACGCCCCCATGCCGCGCTGGCAGAACTGGCGGGCGTATTGGGGGCATCTTATGTCCCATTGCCCCGGGCAGAGGCCGAAACCATGCGCGACGTCCTGAAAGAAACGCTGGGCTGACGCGATGCAATGGCCGCCTCCCGCAGATTGGCCCTTTGCCGCCCGGTCCGCAAAGGTGCTTTGCCCGCCGCACCGCTGGCACGTCCAGACCCTGACCGCACCTGATGATCCATCCGGTGGCGAGATCCTGATGCTTCATGGTGCAGGTGGTGCGACGCACAGCTGGCGCGGGCTGGCCCCTCTGCTGGCAGAGCACCACGAGGTGCACATGATCGACCTGCCCGGCCATGGCTATACCCGCTCGCCCGGCGGTGCGCGCTGCGGCGTCGAAGCCATGGCAACCGATGTTGCCGCCCTGATCGCGCATCAGGGATGGCAGCCCCGTGCAATCATCGCGCATTCCGCTGGCGCTGCCGTGGCCCTGCGCCTCTCGCAGGATCTCGCCGGGCGCAATGGACAGCCGCCTGAGGTGGTCGGCATCAACGCAGCCCTCGCCCCGTTTGACGGGGTGGCCGGCTGGCTGTTCCCCTTCATGGCGAAACTGCTGGCCTTCAATCCGTTGGTCCCCGGGCTGGTCACTCTGGGCGCCGCGCCACAAAAGGCACGTCGCCTGATCGAAGGCACCGGATCGACTCTCGATCAGGCGGGCTATGTGCTCTATGCGCGGCTGTTGGCCGACCGGGCCCATGTGAGCGGCACGTTGCAAATGATGGCACGCTGGAACCTCGGTCCTTTGCTGCGAGACTTGCCCACCATCAATGGCGCGGTGCTGTTCATCACCGGGACAAAGGATGGCGCCGTTGCCCCCTCGGTCGCAGAGGATGCCGCACGACAGTTGCCGCATGCAGAGGTGATCCACCTCGACGAGCTTGGTCACCTCGCCCATGAGGAAGCACCGGATCGCGTAGCCGACACGATCCTGTCCTTTCTCGACAGCCAGACACCGGCCGCGGCGCGCGTTTGACAGGGTGCGGGCCCCTCTGGCAAGGTCACGCAACCAACCAGACCGGGACCGCCCATGCAACGTCGCTCACTCCTGCTTGGCGCGTCTGCCACGCTTTTCGCGATGCCACCCGAAGGGGCATGGTCCCAGGCGGGCCGCACCCCCAAAGGGTATCTGCGCACAAATTGGTCTCGCGATCCCTTTGCGCGGGGGGCCTATTCCTACATCGCCAAAGGCGCGCGTCGCCGTGATTCGGCCCGGCTGGCGCAGCCGATCGGGCCACGGCTCTTTTTCGCGGGAGAAGCTGCGCATCCAGAATACACCTCCACCGTGCATGCGGCGATGGAATCCGGCTGGATCGCTGCAGAGGCCCTTATGCAGACACGCGCCGACCATGTTGCCGTGATCGGTGCGGGCGTCAGCGGCCTGAGCGCCGCACAAGACCTGTGGGACAATGACTATGATGTGACGGTATTCGAGGCACGCCCCCGAATCGGTGGTCGGCTCAGGACCGATCACAGCCTTGGTCTGCCGCTGGATCTGGGCGCCAGCTGGATCCACGGCGATGACGACAACCCGGTGGCCGAGATCGCAAGCGATCTGGGGCTGCGAACCGTTGCAACCGACACCCTCTACAAGACCCGCGGCGGTGATGGGCGGCTTATGCGCGACGAAGAGTCGCCCGATTGGGTAGATGAAATCACCACCATCCATCACACCGCAGGCGCTGCCTGGAGCGATCTGAATCCTGGTGCTTACCTCTGGGACAACGATTACGACGGCGCGCAACTGATCTTTCCCGATGGGTATTCCCGGGTCCTGTCCAGTTTCGACACCGATCTGCCATTGCGCCTTGGGCAGGAAATCCTGCGGGTCGCCAGCTTTGACGACCATATCTGGCTTACGGCACGCGATGGCACAGAGACCCGGTTTGACGCCGTGATCGTGACGGTGCCTCTGGGTGTGCTGAAGGCCGGTGGCATCTCTTTTGATCCACCGCTGCCAAGCGACGTGCAATCCGCCATTGATCGGCTGGGCTTTGGTCTGTTGGACAAGCTTTACCTGCTGTTTGACGACGTCTTCTGGGATCAGGACGTGACCTGGATCGTGACGCCGGAAAATGGGCTGCCGCCGGGGCAGTTCAACCAATGGATGAACCTGTCCGGATATCTGGGCGCGCCGGTCCTGTTGGGTCTCAATGGCGGCCCCGCAGCGCATGATCTGGCGACCCTGACGGATGCCGACGTGTTGTCGCGCGCGGCTCAAACGCTGGCGCGCGCCTATCCCGACTAGCTGGACCTGCTGGCCCAAAGATCGCGCATGACATGAAAAAGACCCGAGACACGGATGTGCCACGGGCCTTGACCACTCTTGAAACACCTTCAGCCACTCACCCCCGCGAATGGAAAAGGACAGGCCGGTGCCGCGCAAGAGATCATGCGCGGTCACCCGGTTCTTTGACGCCCGATCCCGATCAGGCCACGGCGTGGGCAATTGCGCATTGCTTCCACAACACGGTCAGCGCCTCGACCAGATGCATGATGTCCGCATCGCTGTGCAGCGGTCCGGGGGTAAAGCGCAGGCGCTCTGTCCCCTTGGGCACGGTCGGATAGTTGATCGGCTGCACGTAGATGCCCCAGTCGCGCATCAGGATGTCCGACAGCATCCGGCACTTTACCGGATCCTTGATCATCACCGGGATGATATGGCTTTCGTTGTCCATATGCGGGATGCCGCGCTTGTCCAGCTCCGCTCTCAGGCGGGCAACCTGCTGACGCTGTTGCTGACGCTCGACATCCGACTGCTTGAGATGCGCAATAGAGGTCTGCGCCGCCGCGGCCACTGCCGGGGGCAATGCCGTGGTAAAGATGAACCCGGAGGCAAAGGACCGCACGAAATCGCACAGCGCATGGCTGCCCGTGATGTAGCCACCCATGCAGCCATAGGCCTTGCCCAATGTGCCTTCGATCAGGTCGATCCGATGCGCCAGCCCGCGCTCTTCCGACACGCCACCGCCGCGCGGTCCGTACAGGCCCACCGCGTGCACCTCGTCGAGATAGGTCATCGCGCCGTGCTTTTCCGCCACTTCGATGATCTCGTCCATCGGACAGATGTCGCCATCCATCGAATAGACCGATTCAAAGGCGACAATCTTGGGCGCATTGGCCGGCAGCGCTGTCAGCTTGCGGTCCAGATCCTCTGGATCGTTGTGCTTCCAGATCGCCTTGCGGGCGCGGCTGTGGCGCATCCCTTCGATCATCGAGGCATGGTTGAGCTCGTCCGAAACGATCACGCAATCGGGTAGCCGGGATCCCAGGGTGCTCAACGCCGCCCAGTTCGACACATAGCCCGAGGTGAACAGCAGCGCCGCCTCCTTGCCATGCAGATCAGCCAGCTCATGCTCCAGCGCCACGTGATGCGCCGCTGTGCCAGAGATGTTGCGCGTGCCGCCAGCCCCGGTGCCGCAGCTGTCAACCACGTCCTTCATCCGGGTGCGGACCTTCTCGCTCTGCCCCATCCCGAGGTAGTCGTTGGAACACCAGACCGTGACATGGTCAGGGCTGTCCGTATCGTGGCACTTGGCCCTTGGAAAGGTTCCGCACTCGCGTTCTAGCTCGGCGAAGATGCGATAGTTGCCCTCCTCTTTGAGCGATTTGAGCTGAGCGGCGAACATGGCGTCAAAATCCATGGGGTCCCTCCGAAGTCTTTTCGTTAAGTGATGTCGGCGCGGGCAGCATCCAGCGCCAGAGTTTTGCGTCCGGCAAAGGCAGGACCATGAGCCAGTGCTCTACCAGCGCCAGCGCGGTGATGGCCGTCAGAAGGGCAAAACCCGCCTGCGCGCCAAGGGTGTCAGCCACCCAGAAACGTTCCATCCAGCAGGCCACGGCAAAGGCCAGGGCGCTGACGGACAGGGGAAAGAGCCAGTTCAGCGAACGGATCCGAAAATGGCTCGGCAAATGGGACAGGGCCGAGGGGATGAACTCCGTGTTGATCCGCGGCACCCCCATGTAGAGGTTCAACTTGGCCGAGATCCGCGCGAAATAGAGCACCCCAAAGGTCCACAATCCAACCACGTTCTCGGCGCCCCAGCCCAGAACACCCATGCCCACGACAACCGCCAGAAGCGCCATCTCGTGGTAGGCGACGGTGCCAAAGGCGCGTATGAAACGCTCCCACTCCGGCAGATCCTCCGGGCAGGGGCGTTGCACAGGCCCGGTCACGACACCGGTCAGGAAGGCCAGTTCGATCCAGCCCCAGATCAGCAACGCCGCAATGAAAGCCCCGTAGGCATCGGCCAGCGCCCCACTGTTCAGGGTCGTGACATACAACCACGCGCCAACCGGCAACATCGGCAAACCCAAAAGCGTCACCCAACGTGACACCCCGCGCCCCAACCGATCCGCCACCCGCACGACCAGCAGGATCACCCCGGTGGAGAACCACCAGAGAAACAGGGCCGACAGGGCGGCGATCCAAGGGTCAGCGAACACGGGTTTCCAGGCCTTCTCTGTTTCTAAAATACTCAATCTTCTGCACCGCAAGGTGCGCTTGTGCGGGGGGTGGGGTGCATCGCGCCATACGCGCACTGTCCCCCCGCAGGGATCGGCACCACAGGGTGCCGACACCCTTGGTCAGTAGCTCGGTTCCAGACGGGTCACCGCCGGCACGCGATGCTTTTTCGAAGGAATCGTAAACAGGGAGACAAAGGCCAGACCCGCCTTTGCACTGCCCGCCATACGCTTCACAAAGCCACCGGCACCGCCGGCCTCGGTGCCCTCCGCGATCTGGACATTGGCCTTGTAAAGCCGCTCCAGATTGCGCTGCCAACGCGGGTGCTCGATGTCCAGAGTGATTGGAAAGATCTGCTCCGTCAGCTTCGAGGTCTTGGTATAGACCTCATGGGCATACCAGTCCGGGTCAACGCCCAGCGCCTTGTGGAAGGCCGGGCGCTGATGATCGCGGATATACATGGTGGCGTAGACCGCGGTCAGGAAGAACTTGATCCACCAGACATTGCCGCCGGACGTGAGCTTTGGATCCGTCTTCATCAGCAGGGCAAAGGCCTCGCCATGGCTGAACTCGTCATTGCACCACTCCTCGAACCACTTGAAGATCGGGTGAAAGCGGTACTGCGGGTTGGCCTGCAGGTGGCGAAAGATCGTGATGTAACGCGCGTAACCGATCTTTTCGGACAGATAGGTCGCGTAATAGATGAACTTGGGCCGGAAGTAGGTGTACTTCTTCTTCTGGGTCAGAAACCCGAGGTTCACCGCGACGCCCGCTTCGCGCAGGGCATCGTTGATAAAGCCCGCGTGCCGCGCCTCGTCCCGTGCCATCAGCTGGAACAGCTGCGTGATGTCCTTGTTGGACCCGCGCCGCTTCATTTCCTTGTAAAGCACACAGCCGGAAAACTCTGCCGTACAGGAGGAAATCAGAAAGTCGATGAATTCCTTCTTCAGCTGCGGCTCCATTCCGTCCCAATCGACGGTGTCCCAGTCGTCGTTCTTCTTGAAATGACCCTTGTTCGGATCAGACACCATCTGCGCGATCAGCGCGTCCCATTCCTCGCGAATGCCATCGACGTTGATCGCGTCCATCTCATCGAAATCGGTGGTGTAGAAGCGCGGCGTCAGCAAGGTGTTCTGCATGGCCACTTCGGTGGCGTCATTGCTGTCGAACTTCGCCTGCGCTTCTTGGATCGCGATGCTTTCCTCGGCGGTGCTGGCATCGGCGGTATGGGTCGCCGGGGCGTTTTGCATGTTCATAGCTTGACCTCCTCGGAGAAGGAAAATTCACACAGTTCCATGACCTCAAGGTCCCCGGTCAGCCGGGTCCAGAGGCGTTCCAACTGGCTGGCGCGGATGATCACCGCCTCGCGGTCTTCGGTCACGATCTCGCCAAACGGCGCCATGATCTCGGGGCCTTTGACCTGCACCTCGTCACCGGGATGGATCACGGCGCCGTTGTTGAATCGCACATGCGCGTGCAGGCTTTCGAACTTGTGGCTGATTTCCACGGTGCAGGGTGCCCGCTCAACCTCTCTCGTCAGTAGTCCCATGGTCGTCTCCCTCAGACTATTGTGCGGCCAGAAGCTTGGCGAAAGCAGCCGCGTTGTCGGCGCCGAACCCCATCAGGTCGGCGCGCCACCCCGTAGTGGGGTCCAGAATGGCCATACGGCCGTTTTCATAAGCTTGAACCAGCACCGGCCCGTCAGGCGCGTGCCCGACCTTGCGGCGTTCGAACAGTATCACCCGGTGCACACCGGAAATGAACCCGCCGTCATCGGGCGACAGATCGGCAACAAGCGTGCCGTTGGCGTCCAGCACGGTCACCGCGCCCGACATGTCCGATCCGAGATAGAACAGGGCCTCTCTCTTGACCGGCGAGACCGGCGGCGTGCTTTCCAGCGGGCGTCCCGACAGGACGGAATAGCTCACCATGGCCAGCACCAGCAGCACGAGCGCAAAGAGCGCGCGCACCATGGCGACGGGAACCATGCGATCTTCGGTTGCGTATACGCGGGGTTGGTCAGCCATCCGTCTTACTCCGCCGCAACCGGCATGGCCATGCCATCGTCCATCTGCGCCGAACTTGCTTCGGTCTGGCGGGCCTTGGCGTTGACCATCAGCAGGTTGGCAATGTCTTGCGCGTCATCGATGCAGCGCAGCGCGGGCTGCGCCGGAAAGCGCCAAGGCCGCACATGGGGCCAGAGCACCAGATAAGCGAGGCGCACGTCACCAATCGTGTTGAAGGCGATCGTGCCAGTGCCGTCGCTGCGCAGGTCCAGTTCGGCGGAGGCGATCTTGGTATAGGGCAGGTTCAGCGTCACGGTCAGCGCAGCACCCACGCGCAGCACCACGCGCCGGTTGGTCACCGTATACATCGTCGCGCGGGCCTGGATGACAGTGGTCAGACCCAGCAGGGCAGCCACCAGACCGGCAAGGATCAAGAAGGGTGCGGTCAGGGCCAAGGCCTGTCCAAGCGGCACGAGATCGACGACGGCAACAAACCGCCATGCGGCGAGAAAGGCGAAATACCCCATCACCCACCAGAAGGCCGTGGCGCGCTTTGTCAGGGCCCACCAGTTCGGTCGCCCCTGCCACAGGATCCGCTCCCCTTCCGGGGGCAGTTCCGGCAAGCCCGGGACCGGTTCGGTCTTGAAGTCGTCGTGGCTGTCATGCGGCATGGTGGTCCTCCATGTCTGTGAGTGGCAGTAAGTCAGGCGCCGCCCCCTGGCGAGGGGGGCAACACCGGGTCGGCTTGGTGATCAGAGCTGCGGCTCCAGACGTGAACTGGTCGCATAGAGGTGGCCGCCGCCGTAGTAGGCAGAGACTTTCTCTTCTTCGAGCTTGGTGATCTGGCTGTCCGAAGCGATTGTCGGCACGTCCTGGAAATGCTCCGCGTAGATCGATTTGACGATCACTTTCGGGCCCCAGATGCGGGCAAGCGTCATCGGCACAAGGCGCGATGTCCCGTCGGAATTCAGCGTGTACTCAAGGTAACGCACCAGCTGTTCGGGCACGTCGACCCACATGTCGGTGACCATGCCCACCACTTCGCCGTCACCGGAGATCACCGGCAGACCGCGCGGATCACGGCCCGCAGCGTGGAAGTAGTCGTCATGCTTGGCCATCGGCTGGATCTTTGGATGCGCATGAGCGTCCAGTTCCGGCTCATCACGCCGCGGCGCCCAGGAAGCAGGTCCAACACCATCGACAAGCGGGTTGCCTGTCGGCTCGAACGGAAAGCCATCCGCGCCGTTGGTCCGCTTCAGCGCGAGGCTGTCGTTGGGACGGTCCGGGTTCTGACCCGAGGGTACGGTGTAATCCCCGCGGCCATGCGGCAGCTTGAAGGTCTTGTCCGCCGGAGGTGTCCAGCCAGACAGCGTGGCGTGGTCTTCGCCATCGTCATTCTTGAGCGGGAAACCCTCGCGCATGTTCTCACGGTGGATCCAGTACACCAGGAGCGCAAAGAACAGGTAGAACAGCCAGAGCGTCAGGCTGGCCAGATCGAAATTGGCAAAGAACGGTGCTGACAACATGGGTCGTGTCTCCTTGAGCGTGTCAGGTCGGGAAATCGGTCAGGCCAAGGCGGGCCGGACCGATCCGATGTGAGGTGGTGTCCGCCGCGCCCCATGACGCTGTCCTGCGGCGAACGAGAGGACCGAGCGCGATGAGCGTGGCGAAGATCAGCGCGATCTCGGTGTGGTAAACAAATGAATAACCCGTGGCGGCATTGGCGATGGGATCGCCCCATGCCCCGGACAGGGCGACCGCATTGACGCTGTCGCGCAGGCCACCGCCCAGCGCGATGGCCAGCCCCGCCGCCGTGGCCTGGCTCGCACCCCATGCGCCCAGCGCAAGACCGCGACCTGCCAGCCCTTCGGCCGGCATCGTCATCGCGGCGGTCAGTGTTGCAACGGCGAACAAACCACCGCCGAAACCGATCATCCCGGCCCCGGCGAAAAACAGAGCGGGCCAATCCAGCGGGGCCGCAAAGATCACGGCGGAAAAGGCCGCCAGACCGGACACAAGCGCCGTGCCAGCCATTCGGTAGGGGTTCACCTTGCGGGCCAGCAGACGCGCAGCCAGTGCAAAGCCCAGCAGCGCGCCTGCCGCCCAGACGGCAGTAAGAAGGGTCGTGGAGGAGACCGACAAACCAAGAATCTCACCGCCGTAAGGTTCAAGCAGCACATCCTGCATGTTGAACGCCATCGTACCGATAAAAACGACGACCAGCAGGCGACCGGCTTCGCCGCCGCGGGTCAGATCTTCCCATGCGTCGCGGAACAGCGGCCGCGGCGCGGCGCGTTCTTCGCGTGACATCGGGCGCACCCGCTCTTGTTGCCAGAGCGCGACAAGGTTCAGAACCAGCGTGAACGCCGCCGCCCCCTGCACCACCCGCACCAGCGTCAGCGGTGTGAAATCCCGCAACAGCCAACCGATCACGATGGACGAGATCCCCATCCCGATCAGGAACATGACGTATAAAAGCGCGACGACCCGGGGGCGTGTCTCATCCGTGGCGCGGTCGGCCGCCAACGCCAGACCCGCGGTCTGCGTCATGTGCATGCCAAGACCGGTCATCAGAAAGGCCAGTGCCGCCAGAACTTCGCCCGCGAAGGGCACATCATGCACCGTGTTCCCTTCGAGCACCAAAAGCGCAAACGGCATCACCGCAAGGCCGCCCATCTGCCAGAGCGATCCGAACCAGAGATAGGGAATGCGCTTCCATCCGATAGCAGAGCGATGCGTGTCGGACCGAAATCCAAGCAGCGCCCGGAACGGCGCGATCAGCACCGGCAGGGCAATCATGACCGCAACCAGCGTCGCGGCGATCCCCATTTCCACGATCATCACCCGGTTCAGCGTCCCCAGCAACATGACCGTGGCCATGCCGACAGAGACCTGAAAGAGGGACAGGCGCAACAACTGGCCCAACGGAAGATCCGCACTCGCGGCGTCCGAGAAGGGCAACAGCCGTGTCGAGAGTTGCTTGACCTGACCCACAGAGACGATCACGGCGTGACCTCCAGCGCATGGGAAATGTAAAAACCGACGGACACACGACCGATGTCCATGACCGACCCGGCATCGCGCAGCGCCCGGGACAAACGCCGCGTGCCCTGCGGCACCATGGTCGGCGAACGGTCAGAGCGCGGAAACAGTTTTCCGGACTGCCACATCGCCATCAAAAGCGGCGTCCGTGGCGGCACGGTAAAGACAATGTTGCACCGCGTGCGCGTGGCCAGACCTTCGACCGCGTTGCGAATGTCGGGCTCGCTGTAATAGATCAGGCTGTCCATCGCCATGACGTGATCAAATGCGCCATGATGCGGGGACAGCATGTCGCCGGCAGCAAAGTGCACCTTGCCGGGCAGCCCCTCTGGCAACCGCTGGCGCGCAATCTCGATCAGCGACGGAGAGATGTCGACGGCCACCACTTCGGCACCACGCCGCGCCAGTTCCGTGGTCATCAGCCCGGTGCCACAGCCCGCGTCCAGCACGCGCGCCCCGCTCAGGTCCTGCGGCAGGCGGGACAGCATCTTGGCCCGCATCTCGTCACGACCCTTGCGCACGGTTTCCCGTATGCGGGACACCGGCGCGTCAGAGGTCAACTGCGCCCAGACCTTGGTCGCGGTGCGGTCGAAATAGGTCTCGACGCGTTCCCTGGTCACTTCGTAGCTCACAGGTTCACACCGCCCCGGTCAAACGACCGGGCCCCCTTGTCGAGATCCCGCCACAGGGCAGGGACAGGTTGCAGCTGACAGGTGTCATCAATCGAATCCCAGAAGCTCAAAGATGTGACGGTCTTCCAGCGGCGCCGGTGCCAGCGGATCGGTGCCACGCCATAGTGTCTCTGCCATTCGGATGTATTCGGCCCGGGCCATGACGATGTCTTCTTCTTCGGGCATCTCGAAGAGGGTCTTCTTCTTCAAACGGCTGCGACGGATGGCGTCCACGTCCGGCATATGCGCGATGCGCTTGAACCCGACGGTGTCGCAGTAGCGGTCCACCTCATCCGTGTCTTTCGACCGGTTCGCAACACAACCCGCCAGCCGCACCTTGTAGTTGGCGGATTTTGCCTGCACCGCGGCAATGATCCGGTTCATCGCGTAGATGCTGTCAAAATCATTGGCCGTAACAATCAACGCCCGATCCGCATGCTGCAAAGGCGCCGCGAACCCGCCACAGACCACATCGCCCAACACGTCAAAGATCACGACGTCGGTGTCTTCCAGCATGTGATGCTGCTTGAGCAACTTCACGGTCTGGCCCACGACATAGCCACCACAGCCGGTGCCAGCGGGCGGCCCACCCGCCTCGACGCATTTCACACCGTTGAAACCCTCGGTGACAAAATCCTCCGGGCGCAGCTCTTCGGCGTGGAAATCCACCTCCTTGAGGATGTCGATCACCGTATCCTGCAGCTTGCCCGTCAGGGTAAAGGTGCTGTCATGCTTCGGGTCGCAGCCGATCTGAAGAACCCGCTTGCCAAGTTTCGAGAACGCCGCCGAAAGGTTCGATGACGTGGTCGATTTGCCGATCCCGCCCTTGCCATAGACCGAAAAGACCTTGGCCCCTTCGATCTTCATCTCGCTGTCCTGGTGTACCTGAACGGATCCCTCACCGTCCTGACCACGGTTCAAACGAGGCACGGCCAGACCGCGCTTTTCCAGACCGACGCGCTCACGCTCTGCCGCGCGTGCAGCGGGCGGTGTCTTGCTGTCCAATGGGCTCATGTCAGCCTCCTATGCAAAGCAACCCCAGCAGGCTTCTTTGTTTCAAAAATACTCCGGGGGGTGAGGACCGGTCCGCGCAGCGGCGATCTTTCCAATGGAAAGATCGAGGTCCGAACGGGGCGGAGCCCCCCTAAAACCGGTCCGCGCAGCGGCGATCTTTCCAATGGAAAGATCGAGGTCCGAACGGGGCGGAGCCCCCGTACACCCGGATTAGAAATGCATGTCTGCGTCATTCCGCGGCCACCCCTTCCATCCGATCTTCCAGCGCATCAGCCGCATCCTGCAGCGCCGCCAGCGTCTCCGCATCGGGCTGCCAGTAGTTGCGGTCAGAGGCCTCCAGCAGACGGTTCGCCATCCGGCTCGATGCCGTCGGGTTCAGCTCTGCAAGGCGATTACGCATCTCGTCATCAAGGACAAAGGTCTCGCTCAGCCGCTGATAGACCCAGGGTTCGACCTTGCCCGTGGTTGCCGACCAACCCAAGGTGTTGGTCACATGCGCCTCGATCTGGCGCACACCTTCGGCCCCGTGATGCAGGAGCGCCTCGTAAAACTTCGGGTTCAGCGACCGCGACCGCGTTTCCAGCGCGACCTGATCGGCCAGCGTGCGGATCTTGCCCGCACCCCGCGTCTGGTCAGAGATGTAGACCGCCACGTCTTCGCCCCGCGCGCGTTTCACCGCGCGGCTGATACCGCCAAGCGTATCAAAGTAATGGTCCACCGAGGTGACACCCAACTCGACCGACTCGAGGTTCTGATAGGCCACTTCGACCCGCTTCAGCGTTTCCTGCAACAGCTTGGGATTGGACGTCGCCTTGCCGTTCACACCATAGGCAAAGCTCTTGCGCGCCTCGTAGGCATCCGCCAACTCGTCCTCATCCCCAAAGGCAGAGCTGTCCACCAACTGGTTGACGTTCGACCCATAGGCCCCTTCCGCATTGGAAAAGACCCGCAACGCCGCCTCTTCGATCGCGCAGCCCGTCTCGCGCATGTGCGCAAGGGCATGGGCGCGGACAAAATTCATCGCTTCAGGTTCATCCGCCTCGGCCGCCTTCATCGCCGCTTCGGCCAGAAGGCGCGTCTGCAACGGCAGAAGATCGCGGAAAATGCCCGAAAGCGTCATCATCACGTCGATCCGGGGGCGCCCCAATTCCTCCAGCGGAACAAGATCCGCGCCCGAGATCCGGCCAAAGCTGTCGAACCGCGGTTTCGCACCCATCAGCGCCAGCGCCTGACCGATCGGTCCGCCGTCAGACTTGATGTTGTCCGACCCCCAAAGCACCAAAGCGATGGAGCGCGGCAAGACCTCATGCGTGTCCAGCAGCAGCTGCGCCTGACGAGCGCCATCCCGGCAGGCATATTCGGTCGGCATGCGGAACGGATCAAAGGCGTGAATGTTGCGCCCTGTGGGCAGGATCTCGGGTGAACGGATCAGGTCTCCGCCCGGCACCGGCGGTGTAAATCCGCCCTCCAGCGCATGCAGCAAGGCCGGCAGTTCGGTGCTTTGCTTCAGGGCCGCGCGCATGATCTCGCGGGTCTCGCCCTCGGCACCGGTGGCCTCCAGATAAGTGGCTTGCGCGGTCTCGGTCAAAGGCTGGCCAACCACGTGCAGACCCTCGGGGATCAGGGCATCCTCGGTCTCCAGCAGTTTCAGCCAAAGCGTCTCCGGCGCGCCGGTCAGATCCACCGCTGTTGCCTGCTCCTGGATCAAAAGCTCCAGCTCGGCGCGTTCCGCTGCACCGGGTGCCAGACCACGCCAACGCGTCAGGCTCTCCTTCAGCTCGGTCAACCCCTTGTACAACCCCGACGAGGCCAGCGGCGGTGTCAGATGCGTCACCGTCACCGCGCCGGAGCGTCGCTTGGCCAATGTGGCCTCCGACGGGTTGTTCGCGGCATATAGATAGACGTTCGGCATCTCGCCGATCAGCCGATCCGGCCAATCCCGCGCGCTCAGCCCGGCCTGCTTGCCCGGCATGAATTCCAGCGCACCGTGCATGCCGAAATGCAGCACCACATCCGCCTGGAACTTGTTCTTCAGGTACAGGTAGAACTGTGCAAAGGCATGCGTCGGCGCAAACCCCCGCTCAAAGAGCAACCGCATGGGATCACCCTCGTAGCCAAACCCGGGCTGCAAGCCGACAAAGACATTGCCAAAGTTCTGACCAAGGATGAACACGCCGCGCCCATCGCTCTGGACCTTGCCGGGGGCCGGTCCCCAGACCTCCTCGATGGCTTTCAGAGGCGCGGTGTTGCGCACCATCTCGTCGGCATCAACGCGGTCAGCCACGTTGGCTTCCTGACCATAGGTCGTGGAATTGCCACCCAGGACCGCCGCGCGCAACGCGTCGACGCTGTCAGGCACATCCAGCGCATAGCCCTGCGCCTTCATGGCGTTCATCGTGTTGAACAGGCTCTGGAAGACACTGAGATAGGCCGCCGTCCCTGCCGCACCGGCATTGGGCGGAAAGCCGAACAAAACGATGGCCACCTTGCGCGCTGCCACATCGCGGCGACGGTTCTCAACCTGACGCATGACCTTTTCGGTGAGGCTGTCGATCCGCTCAAGGCAGGGCGACATAGCCTTGTGGTCGGACAGGCTCCGGCAGGCATAGGAACAGCCATTGCAGCCCTCAGGCCCATGCCGACCGGCAAAAACCGTGGGGCAGGTGGCGCCATCCAGCTCCGGCAGGGCGATCAGCATGGTGGTCTCAATGGGACCAAGCCCCTGCTCCGCGCAGGCCCATTGCCCCAATGTCTGAAATTCAAGCGGATGCGCGGCGATATAGGGAATGTCCAGCGCCTTGAGCACGTCAACCGCGGCCGCACTGTCGTTATAGGCCGGGCCTCCAACAAGGCTGAACCCGGTCAGCGACACAAGCGCGTCGATCTTCGCCCCGGAGGCGCCCGTGAAATAGGCCTCGATCGCTGGACGTCCATCGAGCCCCCCGGCAAAGGCCGGGATCACTGCCAGCCCGCGTGCCTCCAACCGCCGGATCACCGCATCGTAATGCGCCGTATCCGCCGAGAGCACATAAGAGCGCATCATCAACAGGCCAACTGTGCCAACCGGCGCCTCTGGCCGTGGCAGCGCATCCACATCGGTGGTGATCCGCTCGGGCAGATCGGGATGGTACAGACCAACATCCGGGTATTCCACCGGTGCCGCGCCCTCCGCTCCCAGCCAATCGGGCCGGGTGTTGGCGTAGCGCCCCAGCAGGTAGCGGATCATCGCCTCGATGTTGTCGTCCGATCCTCCCAGCCAGTACTGCATCATCAGGAACCAGGACCGCAGATCCTGCGCCTTGCCCGGGATCAACTTGAGGATCTTGGGCAAGCGGCGCAGCTGCTGCATGCGCTTTGCGCCACTCTCGGCAGAGGGCTTGGACGAACCGCGTAGCCGCTTCATCAGCTTCGCCATCCCGGAGGGGGGCGCCGCCATGTCCAGCTTGCCCAACTTCGTCAGCCGGATGATCTGTGCATCGGCGATCACACCGACCATGCTGTCGACCCTGTCACGCACCGCGCGCAGGTCATCGATGATCGGAACGATGTGCTCTTCGAGAAACAACAGGTTCGCCACGACCATATCGGCCTCGGCAATGCGCGCCTTGCACGTCGCAAGAGCCTCCGGCGTCTCCGCCCATTCGGCAGCCGCATGCACCGTAATGTTCAGCCCCGGGAAATCTTGCACCAACCGCGGACCCACGCGCGCCACTGGCCCTGCCGCATGGCTGTCCAGCGTGATGATCACGATGTTGTAGGGCTTGTCCCCCAATGTGATCTCATCACCGCGCATAGTGAGCTTTCGCCTCGTAGAGCGTATCAACGCTGATCTCGTTCACACCCTTTTCAGAGGCATATTTCTCCGTGTTGCGCTTGGCCTTGCCCCGCACAAAGAAGGGGATCTTCTTCAGTTCCTTTTCCGCCGCCGGCAGCCAGACCACTTCGAAGGAGGATTGCGGCACTGCGGGTTTCTCTGTTTCGGAAATACTCGCGGGGGGCGCCTGCGGCGCGGGGGCGGCAGCCCCCTCCAGCGACCGCAACTCCGCCTTGCCGCCATGATGGCTCGCACCGGCTTCGTCGTGGAACTCGAAATCCTCACGGAACATCGTCAGCAGGTGCTCTTCGAGCCCCATGACCAGCGGATGCACCCAGGTGTCAAAGATCACATTGGCACCTTCGACGCCCATCTGCGGCGAGTAGCGCGCAGGGAAGTCCTGCACGTGCACCGGAGCAGAGATCACCGCGCAGGGAATACCCAGACGCTTGCCGATGTGCCGTTCCATCTGCGTGCCGAGGATCATCTCGGGGGCCAGCTCTTCGATGCGGGCTTCCACTTCGAGGTAGTCCTCGGTGATCAGCGCCTCGACCCCGTAGTCACGGGCGAGACCCCGAAGCATGCGAGCCTGTTCGCGGTTGTAACACCCCATGCCCACAACTTCGAAACCCATCTCTTCGCGGGCGATGCGTGCGGCGGTGGCCACATGGGTGCCATCGCCAAAGAGAAACACGCGCTTGCCCGTCAGATAGGTCGAATCGACCGAGGCAGAGTACCAGGGCAGCCGCAGGCGTGACGTGTCCAGATAGGGGCTCACACCCGTCAGTTCCGCCACTTCGGCCACGAAATCGCGGGTCGCGCCGACACCGATGGGCACCACCTTGGTAAAGGGAATGTCCAGCTCGCGCTGCATCCAGCGGCAGGCCGCTTCACCGGTTTCCGGGTACATCAGGATGTTCACATGCGCCTGCCCGAGGCGGGTGATGTCATGCGGCGTGGCATCAAAGGGTGCACAGACATTGACCTCGATGCCCATGTCGGACAGCAGCGCCGTCAGTTCCACGATGTCGTCGCGGTGGCGATACCCCAATGCGGTGGGGCCGATCAGGTTGGCGGTCACGCGCGCGGTTTTTTCCATGGGGCGCGCCAAGGCGCGCACGATCTGGAACAGCGTCTCGTCGGCGCCGAAGTTTTCCTTGCGCTGGTAGCTGGGCAGCTCCAGCGGGATCACCGGGACGGGTATTCCCATGGTTTCCGCCATGCCACCGGGATCGTCCTGGATCAGCTCGGCGGTGCAGGAGGCGCCAACGATGATCGCTTGCGGCTGAAAGCGGTCGTAGGCATCCTGACAGGCGGTCTTGAACAGATTGGCGGTATCAGAGCCAAGGTCCTGCGCCTGAAACGTCGTGTAAGTAACCGGCGGGCGGTGGTTGCGGCGCTCGATCATGGTGAAGAGCAGATCCGCATAGGTGTCGCCCTGCGGTGCATGCAACACATAGTGCAGGCCCTTCATCGCGGTGGCGACGCGCATCGCACCCACATGGGGCGGGCCTTCATAGGTCCAGACCGAAAGCTTCATGGCTGGCTCCGGTAGTGAGTATTTTTGAAACAGAGAAACCTCATTCCGCCGCCTCCAGCCGCAAAAGCGCGCGGCGGCGGACGGGACGGGAGAAGAGGCCTGCCAGATCACCGGCCTGTTCGTAGAAATGCACCGGCGTGAAGACGAGCTCGATCGCCCACTTCGTGGTCAGCCCTTCCGCTTCGAGCGGGTTGGCGAGGCCCAGACCGCAGACCGTCAGATCCGGTTGTGCCGCGAGGACGCGGTCCAGTTGCAGATCGACGTCCTGACCTTCGGAAAAGATCGGGCCATCGGACATCATCGCCATATCGGGACCGACGAGTTGCTTGTGAATGTAAGGCGCGCCGACCTCGATGGCCGTCATGCCACATTCCCGCGTCAGGAAACGGGCCAGCGGTATTTCCAGCTGGCTGTCCGGGAAGAAGAAGACGGATTTCTCTTGCAGCGCTTCGGCGGCCTGCGCGACGGCGCGGCGGGCGCGGGCGCGGGGCGCATCGGTGACTTCGGCAAAACGGTCCGCAGGGACATTGAATTCCTGCGCTATGGCCTGAAGCCAGGCAGTTGTGCCCTCTTCGCCAAAGGGGAAAGGGGCCGCGATATGGCGGGCACCACGACGGTTGAGCGCTGCGTGGGTGTCACCCAGAAACGGTTGGGTCAGCGCAAAGACGGTGTTCGGGCCAACCGCCACAGGATCATCGGCGCGCGCAGCAGGCAGCACCGTGACAGGCCCTACGCCGAGGTCCGACAGAAGACCCAGCATCTGGTCCTGCACCACGTCCGGCAATGCGCCTGCTACCAGCAACTGACGGTCCTGTGTGTCGGGCAGCGTCGGCACCATGGCCGCGAGGCAGGCATCTTCGCCCTGCGTGAAGGTCGTCTCGATCCCCGAACCGGAGAAATTTATCACCCTTACATGGGGTGCATATTGCTGCGTCAGACGCTCAGCCGCTTTTTCGAGGTCCAGCTTGATCACTTCGGACGGGCAGGACCCAACGAGGAAAAGTTGACGGATGTCAGAACGGCGTGACAGCAGCCTTGCGACTTCTCTGTCAAGTTCGTCTTGCGCATCGGCCATTCCGGCCAGGTCCGTTTCCTCCAGAATCGCCGTGCCAAAGCGAGGTTCGGCAAAGATCATGACTCCGGCGGCGCTTTGCAGCAGATGCGCGCAGGTGCGCGATCCGACGACCAGAAAGAAGGCGTCCTGCATCTTGCGGTGCAGCCAGATGATCGACGTCAGACCGCAGAAGACTTCGCGTTGTCCGCGCTCCCTCAGGATGGGCGCGTTCTGGCAACCTGTGGCGCTCATGCCGGCACCTCCCCTTCGTGTTCGGATTGGAGGCGGGACGACTGGAGCCGTGCCATACGCAGCTTCCACAGGAACTGGGCGGCGTTGATGACGTAGACGAGATAGGCCGCCAGCGCGATGTACATCAGCGTGTCGGGGGCGATCCGGCCTGTGATCAGCCCGTAAATATACAATGTATGCAAGGCGATAACGAGAAAGCTGACGACGTCTTCCCAGAAGAAGGCAGGCGCGAGGAGGTACTGTCCAAAGACGACCTTTTCCCAGATCGCGCCGGTCACCATGATGAGGTAGAGCACCCCGGTCTTGACCACGATGGAGACCGTGGCTGCCGTATAGCCATCCCCCCATGCAAGGTAGCGCAGAACCAGCGCCAATGAGACAAGGAACACGAGGAACTGCAACGGTGCCAGAATGCCTTGCACGAGGGTCCATACCGTCGCATCACGCCGTGCGCGCTGCTCGGGCGTATACAGCCCTTGCGGCGCATGTGCAGCGCGCGTGCCTGGGTAGGCTTGCATTCCCCCGCCCTGGTTGACCATGACCGACTCCCTTTCGTTCCTGGATCGAGGATATGAGGGCGGTTCACAAAGTGTCAATCCAAATTTACAGTGTCAAGCTGACAGGTCGTGCAGTTGCAAAACTGACAGTTCAAAAAAAGTGTCTCGTGAGTTATTGTTTTTAATAAGGAAAAATTTTTACCTCGGCGGAGACATGTCGATTTCGAGATTTCTGTCTATTCTCTTTGACATTTCCGGGGCAGTCCTCGACACTGTTTGCGTCAGGATGAACAGCGTCCAAACGGAGTCTGTTGTATCATCGCTGGCGAGCGCGAGGGGAAAATTAGATGCACGGCAAGGATTGGAGACATCTGTCCCATCCAGGTGGCGGCCCGCGAGCTGCTTCCTTTGCGCGCCGTGTGCTGGAGCGTGTAAACCATATGCCGGCCCAGGTCCGCGCTACCCGCCTCGAAAGCTTTGCCATGTGGTTGTCCACCTATGTGACAAACACATCGTATTATGATCAACAGGAAGTGCTTTACGAGGCTGAGCGCCTGCGAATGGCGCGTGACGATGTGATCCTGCATTGTGTGCCCCGGACCGCTGCGATCCTCGGTCAGCACTGGGCCAGCAATGAGTTGGGGTTCGCCGAAGTGTCGCTTGGGTCCGCCCGGCTGCATGGGTTGGTGCGCGGTGCCGCGGAGCAGTGGGACGTGCACAATCCGTTGGAAACCGGGCTAAGTTTCATGCTGTGCACGGTGGACAGCGAGGATCACCTGATCGGGTGCAGCGTTCTGATCTATCAGCTGCGTCTTGCCGGGCATTCCGTTTGCTCATTGGTAAAGGCAAAACCCCGGGAGATTGTCGAAAAACTGGACGTCGGGTGCTATGACAGCCTGCTGTTTTCCTGCGCGACCATCCAGACTCTTGAAACTGTCGCGCGCGCCGTTAAGCACATCCGGACAGCGGCATGTGTGCAGCCGGTGATCGCTCTGGGCGGGCCGGTGCTGCACGAAGTTGACAGTATAAAGGACAAGACAGGCGTGGATCTGGTCACCAATGACATCAACACGGTGGTGGCTCATGTCACCCGCGGGATGTCGCATTCAATGCGAGAGGTGGCTGAATAATGTCGGCAGGAAATGCATCCAAATGGCCACGTGGCCTGCTGCCGATGATTGACGCAGAGTATCTGCCCGGCATTCTGGCCTCGGCCTCGGATCTTGCGTTTGTCCTGTCCAGCACGGGGTCAGTGGAATCGGTGGTTTCCAATGGCAATGCGCATCTGGACCATTGGCGCGGCCGGTCGATGCGTGACTTCCTCGCCAGCGATTCGGTGCCGAAGTTCGACGACATCCTGACCAAGTTCGCCGACAGCGGCAGCATTGATGTGCCGGTGGAACTCAACCACGTGGACGGCAAGAACTGGGCCTATCCAGTGCGCTATTCGGTGCATCGCGTGGGTGAAGACGGCTCCATTCTGTTGCTTGGGCGCGACCTGCGTCACGTGGCGGAAACACAGCAACAACTGGTTCAGGCGCAGATCGCGCTGGAACGGGGTTATGAAGAACGGCGGGAATATGATGCGCGCTACCGGATGCTGCTGGCCAGCACCTCGGACGCCTTTGTTTTCGTCTCGGCCGCGGATGGCCGGATCAAGGATCTGAACGCACCAGCAGCCAGCCTTCTTGGCGGCACTCGGGAGGAATTGACAGGCGCGCCGGTGGCGCAGGAATTCAAGGATCGACGCCGCGGTGAGTTTGTCGAGAACCTCGTCAGTCTGTCGGTGTCCGATGTTTCATCCGAGCTGGTGGTGCAGACGCGACGGTCGCGGCGCGACGTGACCATCACGCCGACGATTTTCCGCGCGGCAGGGGAGCGCCTGATCATTTGCCGTCTTTCACCGGAGAGCGAACCGCAGCAGGTGGACGACCGCCTGACGCAGAACCTGAACATGTTGTTCACCAAGGGCACGGACGCGATTGTCTTTGCCGACACAAAGGGCCTGATTGAATCGGCCAATGAAGCTTTCCTCGAACTGATCGACCTCGCAAATGCCTCTGACGTGAAGGGCCGTTCGCTTGGGGATTTCATGGCGCGTGGCCAGATTGACATGAGCGTGGTGCTGGAGAATGCCCTGCGGTCCGGTCATATGCGGATCTATTCCACCAAGCTGACGAATGAATTTGGCGCTCTGACCCCGGTCGAGATGTCGGTTGTTCATCTGAACAACCGGGCCAAGCCCTCTGTCGGGTTCGTGATTCGCGATGCCAGCCGTGTTGAGGCCTTCCGCTCTGTGTCGCACGGAGCGGGGAGGCCCGCCGCGATGGACACCAATGTCGCGGAGCTTGTCGGCTCTGCAACGCTGAAAGAGATCGTGGCGGAGACCAACGAAGTCATCGAAAAGATGTGCATCGAGACTGCGGTTGAACTGACGCGCAACAATCGCGCAGCCGCAGCGGAGATGCTGGGACTGTCCCGGCAGAGCCTTTACGTGAAACTGCGCAAATACGGTCTTCTGAAGAAGGAAGACGAGGACTGACAGCCTTTTGGGGCTGCGGTTCAGGGGGCGCTGCCCCCATCGCAGCAGAGGCTGCGATTCCCCCGGAGTATTTTTGAAACAGAGAAGACCAGGCGGCTTGTGGTGGCTGTTTTTTTGGACGACTCAGCTTGCGTGAGTGTCAACTGTCAGGCAAACTAGACACATGAGTGTCAGCCACAAGATCACCCCCCGTACCACGCCTGAGCCTGCGGCCATGCTGCGGTTGATCAAGCCGATCACCTGGTTTCCACCGATGTGGGCCTACCTGTGCGGCACGGTATCGGTCGGCGGCGCAATCCTGGAGTCCTGGGGGATGGTGCTTTTGGGCATTATCCTGGCTGGTCCCGTGGTTTGCGGGATGAGTCAGGCGGCCAATGACTGGTGTGACCGGCATGTCGATGCGATCAACGAGCCAGACCGTCCGATCCCCTCGGGGCGGATTCCCGGGCGTTGGGGATTGTGGATTGCGCTGGCGATGTCGGCCTTGTCCCTGCTGATCGGTTGGCAGCTGGGTCCGTGGGGATTTGGCGCAACCCTTGTCGGCGTTGCGGCGGCCTGGGCCTATTCCGCAGAACCCGTGCGGATGAAGCGATCCGGCATCTGGGGACCCGGCCTCGTCGGGTTGAGCTATGAAAGCCTACCCTGGTTTACCGGCGCCGCGGTGTTGAGCGCCGGAGCACCGGACTGGCGGATTGTTGTCATTGCGCTGCTCTATGGTATCGGCGCGCATGGGATCATGACACTGAATGATTTCAAGGCCCTGGAAGGTGACAGCCAGATGGGCGTCAACTCCCTTCCGGTGACATTGGGGCCTGAGAAAGCCGCCAGGGTGGCCTGCGCCGTGATGCTGATACCGCAAATCGCGGTGATCCTGCTGTTGGTGATCTGGGTGCAACCGCTGCACGCCGGTGCGGTGGGGTTGCTTGCGACAGGACAGATCTGGGCCATGTCGGTCATGTTGAAAGACCCGAAGGGCAAGGCCCCCTGGTACAATGGTACCGGCGTTCTGATGTATATTTCCGGCATGATGGTCACGGCTTTTGCGCTGCGCGGATTGGAAGGAATGTGACATGACACTCAGCTGGTTCGGGATTGTCAGGCTTGGCCTCGTGCAGATGGCGCTGGGGATGATCGTCGTGCTGACCACGGCAACCATGAACCGCGTGATGGTGGTGGAACTGGCCCTGCCGGCGATCCTGCCGGGGCTTTTGGTGTCGCTCTATTATGGCACGCAATTCCTGCGCCCGCATTTCGGACATGGTGCCGATGCCGGTGGGCGACGGACGCCCTGGATCATCGGTGGTGTTGCGATTCTGGGCCTTGGGGCCATGGGGGCTGCGTTTTCCGTC
Source organism: Sagittula sp. (assembly GCA_042088665.1). Classification (GTDB taxonomy): domain Bacteria; phylum Pseudomonadota; class Alphaproteobacteria; order Rhodobacterales; family Rhodobacteraceae; genus JBELMB01. The sequence continues at coordinate 2,246 of JBELMB010000001.1, read as the reverse complement.
GGCCTGATGGAGCGATCCACTGTCTGGGGGATTGCCGCCTCTGTGCCGTCCTTTGTCTTGATCGGATTGGGCATTGGCGCGGGTGGGACGAACCTGCTGGCGTTGCTGGCGGCACGGGTCAGCGAAAAACGGCAGGCCCCCGCGGGGAGCGCGGTCTGGATCATGATGATCTTTGGCCTTGCCGCCACCGGGATCACCGCCGGTCAATTGCTGGACCCCTACAGCGCCCAACGGCTTTTTGCCGTGACGGCAGGTGTTGCAGGGGCGGCCCTGCTGTTGACCATCCTCGGCACATGGGGACAGGAGCGGGAGCCCGCGCCAGCCAAGCCACGCGCGAACCGCGACCTGTCGTTCCGCGATGCGGTGAAAGAGCTTTGGGATGACACCCGGGTGCGCGCCTTCACGCTGTTCGTCTTTGCCTCGATGCTCGCTTACAACCTTCAGGATCTGATCCTTGAACCCTTTGCCGGGCATGTCTTTGGCCTCTCCGTTGGAGAGAGCACCGCGCTGGGCGGGATGCATCACGCCGGTGCATTGGTCGGAATGCTCGCCGTGCTCTTGTCCGGCACGCTGCTGGCGCGCTGGGTCGAAGTGCCGATCCGCGTCTGGATCGTAGGGGGATGCCTGTTGTCCGGACTGTCGCTGGTGGCGCTGGCCTATGGCGGCACGCAGGCGGCGACCTGGCCGCTGGCGCCTAATGTCTTTACTCTCGGGCTCGCCAACGGCGCCTTTGCAGTGGCCGCCATCGGCGCGATGATGGGCCTCTCGCGAGATGGTCACGAGGCGCGCGAAGGGATCCGGATGGGGATCTTTGGCGCCGCGCAGGCGATTGCCTTTGGGCTTGGGTCCTTTCTGGGCACCGCGGCTGCTGATGTCATGCGACTGCTCGTTCATTCCGATGCCCTTGCTTATGGGGCGGTGTTCGCCGCCGAGGGCGTGATCTTTCTGGTGGCGGCGCTCTTGGCGCTGTCGCTGGGCCAAACCAAACCGCAGGCCGAGACCACCGGCCTGGTTCCAGGGGAGTGACCAATATGTTTGACGTCGTAGTCATTGGGGGCGGCCCGTCCGGTGCAACCGCAGCCGAAGATCTGGCCCGGTCCGGGCATTCCGTGGCACTTCTGGATCGCGAAGGGCGGATCAAGCCCTGCGGAGGCGCCATCCCGCCGCGCCTGATCGAGGACTTCCAGATCCCCGACGCGCAGTTGATCGCCAAGATCACAACCGCGCGCATGGTCTCGCCCACGGGGCGCAAGGTCGACATCCCGATCGAGAACGGCTTTGTCGGCATGGTGGACCGCAAGGATTTCGATCCCTACCTGCGCGCCCGTGCCGAGGTCGCCGGTGCGGAACGGTTCACCGGCACCTACCTGCGGATCGAGCGCGAAGGCGCGCAGCGCTTTGTCGTTTACCGTGACAAGGAAAGCGCCGAAGAGCGGCGGCTGGAAACCCGGCTGATCATTGGCGCTGACGGAGCACGGTCAAAAGTGGCGGAGCAGGAGATTCCCGGGGGCGGCAAGACGCCCCTCGTCTTTGCCTACCACGAGATCATCGCCGCCCCGGAAAAGACCGATGTCTATGATCCGGAACGCTGCGACGTGATCTACGATGGAGCGATCTCGCCCGACTTCTATGGCTGGGTCTTCCCGCATGGCAAGACGACCTCTGTCGGCATGGGAACCTATGTGAAATCCGTGGACCTGAAGGATGCGACCGCCGCGTTGCGCGCGTCCTCCGGGCTGACCGATTGCGAGACCCTGCGCAAGGAAGGCGCGCCGATCCCGTTGAAACCGTTGAAGAAATGGGACAATGGGCAGGACGTGGTGCTGGCCGGTGATGCGGCAGGCGTCGTGGCGCCGAGTTCTGGCGAGGGCATCTACTACGCGATGATTGGCGGACGCGTGGCGGCCACGGCAGCCGCGGCGACGCTTGCCACCGGCAAGGTCAACAAGCTGGCTTTGGCGCGCAAGTTGTTCATGCGCGAGCACCGGACAGTCTTCCGCGTGTTGGGCCAGATGCAGGACGCCTATTATCGGTCCGATGACCGGCGTGAACGTTTCGTCAGCCTGTGTCATGATATTGACGTGCAGCGACTGACGTTCGAAGCTTACATGAACAAGAAACTGGTCAAGGCGCGTCCGTTGGCGCACATAAAGATCGGTTTCAAGAACATGATGCACCTGACCGGGCTGGTAGGACCGAAACACACATGACGATCATGATCCCCGCCTGGGTGGATGGCACGCTTG
>JBELMB010000097.1:0-18913 GCA_042088665.1 Sagittula sp. | reverse complement strand
CTTCCGATCTATCATCGCCGTCCTCAAAGACCTGCGCGACAGCGGCAAGACCGTGATCGCAGTGCACCACGACCTCTCGACCGTGGCGCAGTATTTCGACCGGGTCTTCCTGATCAACCGCCGCCGCATGGCCGAGGGCCCGGTGGACAGCACCTTCACAGAGGCCTCTCTGACCGCAACCTACGGCGGCACCCTCTCCAGCGACCGCCTGCCTCAGGCCATGTAGGCCCGACCTAGGGATCCGCGCGATCCCGACTCCCGCCCGCTTCTGACCACCTGCCCAAAACGGCCCCGGACACCCATCCGGGACCATCGGCAAAAGACCAAACACCACCCCGGCTTCTTTGTTTCCAAAATACTCCGGGGGAGGCCCCCGCAAGGGGGACGGGGGCAGCGCCCCCCATTTCATCCGAGTCAAGAACTCCCCATGCTCCTCGACGCGCTCACCCTGCAACTGGGCTATAACGCCACCCTCGTCGCCCTTGGCTCTGCCGCCCTTGGCGGCGCGGCAGGCACCGTGGGCGCCTTCCTCTACCTGCGCAAACGCGCGCTTGTCTCCGATGCCATCAGCCACGCCACCCTGCCGGGGTTGGCGCTGGCCTTCATGGCCATGGTGGCACTGGGGCTCGACGGGCGCGCCCTCGCCGGGCTGATGCTGGGCTCCGCGCTGTCGGCATGGGTCGGGCTCTGGACGGTCTCCCGGCTGACCGCCCGCACCCGCCTGTCCGAAGACGCCGCCATCGGTGCCGTGCTGTCGGTGTTCTTCGGCTTCGGCATCGTGCTTCTGACCATGATCCAATCGATGTCCGCAGGCCGTCAGGCCGGACTCGAAGACTTCCTGCTCGGCGCCACCGCAGGCATGCTGCGCGGCGACGCCATCCTGATCGCAGCCGGGGGCCTCCTGACCCTCGCCGCCACCTTCGCCCTGCGCCGCCCGCTGCTGATGATCGCCTTCGACGAAGGCTACGCAGAGGCCCGCGGCCTTGACGTGGGGCGCTACGACATGGCGCTCATGACGCTGGTGCTGGCGGTCACGGTGACCGGGCTCAAGATCGTCGGCCTGATCCTGATCGTCGCACTGCTGATCATACCGGCCGTCGCCGCGCGCTTCTGGTCCGAAGACGCCCGCCGCGTGATCACGCTCTCCGGCCTGCTCGGCGCGCTTTCGGGCTTTGTCGGCGCGGCACTCTCGGCCAGCGCACCACAATTGCCCACCGGCCCGATCATCGTGCTCAGCGCCTTCGCGCTCTTTGTCCTCTCGTTGTTTCTGGCGCCGGCACGTGGCGTGCTGGCCTCTGCCCTGCGCCACCGCCGCCTGCAACACCGGGTGCACCTGCGTCAGGGCCTGCTCGCGCTGGCCCACGGCCAACCCGTCTACGAGGCGCTGACACGGCGCATGTTGCGCGCCCGCGGGTTGATCCAACCCGATGGCGTCCCGACCGAAACCGGCCGCGCCGCCGCCGCCGCCGCCGCCCTCGACGAAGCCCGCTGGCACGCCCTGCGCCGCGCGCCGCATCTGCGTGACCTCGCCCCGCGCGACGACGGCCTCACCCGCATCGAAGACATCCTCACACCCGATCAGGTCGCCGGCCTGGACGCCCGTTTCACACTGCAAGACCCCGGGTGATGTCACATGTTCGCTGAATTCATCGCCCTCTCCCTGCCACCGCTGCTGATCGGCACGCTGGCCGCACTGGCCTGCGCGTTGCCAGGGAACTTCCTGCTGCTGCGCCGTCAGGCCCTGATCGGAGACGCCATCTCCCACGTGGTGCTGCCCGGCATCGTCGTGGCCTTCCTCCTGACGGGCGTGGTGGCCGCGCTGCCCATGATGCTGGGCGCCGCCGGGGCCGCCCTGCTCGCCGTGGTCCTGATCGAAGCCATCCGCCGTCTGGGCAGGGTCGAACCCGGCGCGGCCATGGGTGTCGTCTTTACCGCGCTTTTCGCGGGTGGCGTGCTGCTGCTTGAGCAATCCGATACATCTTCGGTGCACCTTGATGTGGAACACGCCCTGTTTGGCAACCTCGAAAGCCTGATCTGGCTGGATGGATTCACGCCCGGCGCGCTGACAGATCCCGCGTCGCTGGCCACCCTGCCCCCGGAACTGCCCCGCATGGCCGCTGCGCTTGCCGTGGTGGCACTGCTGATCTGGCTGTTCTGGCGGCCACTGACGCTCTCGACCTTCGACGAAGGTTTTGCCCGAAGCCTCGGCCTGCCGACCACTGCGCTTTCGCTCGGCGTGGTCATCCTCGCCGCCCTCGCAGCCGTGGCCGCATTCGATGCAGTGGGATCGATCATTGTGATCGCCATGTTCATCTGCCCCCCGGCCAGTGCCCGCCTGATGACCAACCGACTGGCCCCCCAGATAGCCTGGTCCCTGGTATTTGCAGCACTTTCCGCGGTGCTCGGCTATGTCCTTGCGGGTCATGGCCCGCTTTGGCTCGGTTGGGATGCCTCGGTGTCTGCCGCGGGCATGATCGCCACGATCTCCGGCGTGATTCTCGCCCTCTGTGCCAGCTTTGCCCCCCACCGGAACGGCTGACGACTCGGCCTGAGGGGGCGCTGCCCCCGTCACGAGCAAAGCTCGCGCCTCCCCCGGAGTATTTTTGAAACAAAGAAGCCGGGCCGATGCGTGTTTGGTTTCTCTGTTTTCCAAATACTCTGGGGGAGACGCGCCTCAGGCGCGGCGGGGGCAAAGCCCCCTGTCCCCCTTTCCATCTGTTTCCCGGCACAAAAGGATACAGGCATACAGGCACCGAAGATATGACAGGGCGGACTCGAAAAGGAACAAAAAGAGAACTACACTCTCTGTCATGTTCGCCGAGCTCTGCATCACCTCGAATTTCAGCTTTCTCACCGGGGCCTCACACCCCGAGGACTACATGGAACGTGCCGCGGTGCTCGGGCTGGAGGCGATTGCCATCGCCGACACAAACAGCGTTGCGGGCATCGTGCGGGCTTTTTCGCAAGCCAGAGAGATCCGGCACCAGATCGCGGAACGCGAAGAAGCGCTGGCGCGTGACGGGTTGATCGGACCCCCAATGCCAGAGGGGCTGCCGGCCCCCCCGCGTGCGCGCATCGATCACGTGCCCCGGTTGATCCCCGCCGCGCGGCTGGTCTTTGCCGAAGGGGTCGAGATGACCGTGCTCGCCGCCACGCGGCAGGGCTGGGCCAGCCTCTGCCGCGTCATCTCCACCGGGCGGCTCCGGGCGGAGAAAGGCTCTTGCGATCTGTCGCTCAGCGACTTGCCAGAGGACCTTGGCGGGCTGGAGGGGATCCTGCACCCAGGCCCCCGCATCGACGCCCCCTGGCTGGGACATGCCCGCAGGCTGGTGGCACGGATGCCGGGGCAGTTGCACCTCGCGCTCGCGCCGCGCTACGACGGGCAGGATCAGGCGCGGTTTGCCCGGCTCGCGCGGCTGGCCGCGGAACTGGGTCTGCCGACACTCGCCTCCGCCCGGCCCATGATGCACCATGGGCGGCGGCGGCGGCTGGCCGATGTGCTCACGGCCATCCGACTGGGCAAGCGCGTCGATGCCCTAGGCCGCGCCGCCCTTGCCAATGCGGAACAGCGGCTGCGGTCAGAAGCCGAGATGCGCCATCTCCTCGGGCCCGAGGCCAGCGCTGTCGACCGTGCCGCCGCGCTTGCCCGGCGCTGCCGCTTTGACATTGCCTCGCTGCGCTACGAGTACCCTTCCGAGGTCACCGAGGCAGAGACCGCCACCCAGCGCCTGCACCGTCTCGCGCATGAGGGCCTCGCCTGGCGCTACCCCGGTGGCGCACCGGAACGGGCCCGGCGCATGCTCGACCACGAGCTGACCCTCATCGCAAAGCTCAAATACGAGCCCTATTTCCTCACCGTACGCGACATCGTGGCCTTTGCCCGCACACGCGGCATCCTCTGCCAGGGGCGCGGGTCAGCCGCCAATTCCATCACCTGCTACGCGCTTGGCGTGACATCCGTCTCGCCCGAAATCGGCACCATGGTCTTTGAACGCTTTGTCTCCGAGGCCCGCGACGAGCCCCCCGACATCGACGTCGATTTCGAGCACGAACGCCGCGAAGAGGTCATCCAGCACATCTATGAACGCTATGGCCGCCACCGCGCCGGCCTCTGCGCCACCGTGATCCACTACCGCGGCAAGCGCGCCATCCGCGAAGTGGGCGCCGCCATGGGCCTGTCCCAGGACACCATCGGGGCGCTGTCATCGCAGCTTTGGGGGTTCTTCTCGACCAAGGGGCTGGAACATGAGCGCATGGCCGAGATCGGCCTCGACCCCAATGACCGCCGCCTGCGACTGACCATGGATCTGATCTACGAGATCATCGGCTTCCCCCGACACCTGAGCCAGCACGTCGGCGGCTTTGTCATCACCGAGGGGCGTCTGGACGAACTGGTCCCCATCGAGAACGCCACCATGGAGGGGCGCACCGTCATCTGCTGGGACAAGGATGACATCGACGCCCTGGGGATCCTCAAGGTCGATGTGCTCAGCCTCGGGATGTTGACCTGCATCCGCAAGGCCTTTGACCTTGTCAAACAGCACCACGGCCCCGCCCATACGCTGGCCACGCTGCCCCCCGAGGACCCGCGCGTCTACGACATGCTCTGCAAGGCCGACAGCGTCGGCGTCTTCCAGGTGGAAAGCCGCGCGCAGATGAACTTTCTGCCCCGCATGCGGCCGCGGTGCTTTTACGATCTGGTGATCGAGGTCGCCATCGTCCGCCCCGGCCCGATCCAGGGCGACATGGTCCACCCCTACATCCGCCGCCGCAACGGCGAGGAAATCGTGCAGTTTCCCTCCGATGCACTTGGGCAGGTGCTGGGCAAGACGCTGGGCGTGCCGCTGTTCCAGGAACAGGCCATGCAGATCGCCATCATCGGCGCGGGCTTTTCGCCCAACGAGGCCGACCGGTTGCGCCGCAGCCTCGCCACCTTCAAGAAACACGGCAATGTCAGCGAATTCCGCAGCCGCTTTCTCAAGGGCATGCGCGGCAATGGCTATGACGAGGACTTCGCCGAACGGTGCTTTTCCCAGATCGAGGGCTTTGGCTCCTACGGGTTTCCCGAAAGCCACGCGGCCTCCTTTGCGCTGCTGGTCTATGCCTCCGCCTGGCTGAAATGCCACCACCCGGGCATCTTTGCCTGCGCGTTGCTCAACAGCCAGCCGATGGGCTTTTACGCACCCGCCCAGATCGTGCGCGACGCCCGCGAACACGGGGTGGAGGTGCGCCCGATCTGCATCCAGATGAGCTATTGGGACAACGTGATGGAGCCGGATGGCACCGGCGGTCTCGCGCTGCGCCTCGGGTTTCGCCAGATCAAGGGCCTGGCGGAGGATGACGCGCAATGGATCGCCGGCGCGCGCGGCAATGGCTACCGCGAAGTGGCAGACGTCTGGCGCCGCGCAGGCCTCGCGCCGGCGGTGCTGTCGCGCCTGGCCGAGGCCGATGCCTTCGCCGCCCTCGGCCTGACCCGGCGCGAGGCGCTCTGGCAAGCCAAGGCCTTGACCAAAGGGCCGGAACTGCCGCTCTTTGCCCTGGACATCGATGGTGAAGGGATCGCAGAACCCAACCCCCAACTGCCCGATATGACGCTGGGCGAACAAGTGGTGGAGGATTACGTCGCCATGCGCCTGTCGCTGAAAGCCCACCCGGTCGCGCTCCTGCGGCACATCCTGACGCCCGAGAACGGCGCCAGCGCCCCATCAGGATCCCGGCCCTCAGGATCCCGGCCCACAGACCCCGCGGCCCTGCGCGAAGACCTCTCCCGCGCAAGCGGGCGACACCCCAGACACATGCCGCTGCCCTTTACACGGGGCAATCCCGACTGAGGAGCATGGAAGGACCAACCAGCGCTCAAAAAACAAACATTTTCAAAATTAACGAAATTTCATAGTTTACTTATAATTTAGCATAGTTTACTTATAATTTAGCATAAATTTCAGACAACATGAGGGCTAACATGCAATACCTAGTGGTTTTCACAAATGAGAGCGTCAACGACATCAAATCCATTGGAGGATCAGGCTGGTGGAAAGTAAACGCAGAAAAAGTCGCTGAACTGGCTGAGCGAGGAGGCCGCGTCGTGCTGTGTCACAATAGCCGCGGCAAACCTTCAGCAGAGTATCGCGTGAAACGCGTCAGCAATCCTATAGAACACGGCAAACCATTCTTGGTGGCAACAGTCGCAGGCCTCCGCAACGACGATCACGATGGACGCAAGTTGATTCAGTTTGACGAGTGGGCAGAAGTAATTGAAAGCAAATATGAATGGCCGGGAGTGCGTGTGCCCACGATCTACGCAGAAAACGTTCCTGTAGCGCCAGGGCAGTGGCACAAAATGGATCCTGTACCGTTTGATCTCGCAAAGTCGCTCCGCGACGCATTTCCCGACGAAAAGCTGCCAGACACCAAGGATGAACCTAAACCTGACAACTACGGAAACTTCTTTCCGAAAGCAGGCGCTCCGTCGGCGACTGTATGTTGGGAAGCTTTTGATCGGCTGTACTTGGTGCTCAAGCGGGCACCAACGGGGCAAGAGGCACTGGATGCTCTTCCCGATCAGAAGCCAAATCAAGCCAAAACGGAACTTGGCAGTTGGAAAAAGTATCGAAACATCATCTAAGATTCTATCTAGCCTGAAAATGAGAGGCAACTCAACTTGACCCAACCTCCCACCAAACAGGCACCATTTGGCCGCGCAGGTCCGCCCCCACGGGGCGGCGCGATGCGCCCCCTCGCGGACCAGCTCAGATACTGCTGTTGTGAGTTACCTATGGACGGACCCGCACCCGGAATGACAACGGAGTGGCCGTGGATCTTTTCCAAAGGAAAAGACCACCTTGCCAACGGTCGCGCAAGACGGGGCTTGCGCGACCTTAAACGCCCGCTTTCAGGATGGCTTGGGCGAGGATCGGCACGGTCTGCGCATTCAGCCCGGCCATGTTCATCCGCGAATCGCCCACCATGTAGATGCCCGAGTCCTCGCGCATCGCCGCAACTTGCTCCGGCGTCGCCCCGAGACGGGAGAACATACCGCGGTGCGCGGCGATGAACCCGAAACGGTCGGAATGGGTCAGGCGCTGCAACTCTTCGGCCAATTGAACGCGCAGGGCCAGAACGCCTTCGCGCACTTCGGTCACTTCCGCTTCCCAATCCGCGCGCAGAGCCGGGTCATTCAGCACCATGGTCACAAGACGCGCGCCATGGTCGGGCGGAAAGGAATAGGTCTGCCGGTTCAGGTGGTTGAGCATCCCCTGGTTGACTTTGCGCCGCGCAGGATCCTGCGCAACCGCCATCAAAAGACCCGCCCGCTCCCGGTAAACCCCGAAATTCTTGGAGCAGGACGCCGCGATCAGCACCTCCGGCATGCTGGACACCACAAGGCGAAGCCCCGCCGCATCCTCCGCCAGACCATCGCCAAAGCCCTGGTAGGCGATGTCGATCATCGGCGTGGCCCCGGTCTCGAGCATGAGATCGATCACCGCCTGCCACTGAGGCAAGGTCAGGTTCGCCCCCGTCGGATTGTGGCAGCACCCATGCAGCAACACCACATCACCAACCCGGGCCGCCTTGAGATCCGCGAGCATCGCGTCGAAATCCACGCCGCGGGTCTCGTTGTCGAAATACCGATAGGGCTGCATGTGCATTTCCATATGCCGCAGCATCGTCACATGGTTCGGCCAACTGGGATCCGAGACAAAGACCCGCGCTTCCCGATCCGCCATCCGGATCAGGTCAAAGCCCTGACGCACCGCCCCGGTGCCGCCCGGCGTGGCCGCCGCCGCGACCGTCTCACGCGGGACGGCACCGTCCAGCAAGAGGTCGATCATCGCATCGGCAAAACCCACATCCCCCGCAAGCCCGGTGTAGGATTTGGTCTCTTCCGCCTCCCACAGCTGCTTTTCCGCGGCCTTGACCGCGCGCATGATCGGCGTGCGCCCCTCGGCGTCCTTGTAGACACCCACGCCCAGATCGACCTTGGTCTCGCGCGGATCCTCCCGAAACGCGGCCATCAGGGCCAGGATCTTGTCGGCGGGTTGCTCCTTGAGCAATTCGAACATCAGCTCTCTCCGGTGGCAATGGGCAGGGTCGGAAAGGCACCCCATTCCGTCCATGACCCATCATAAAGCGCATGGTCACTGTGACCCAGGACCGTGAGCGCAAGGTTAATAATCGCGGCCGTTACACCAGAACCGCAGGTCGTGATGATCGGCTTGGACAAATCCACATCCGCCGTTTCGAACACCTTCTGCAAGGCGGCGGGCGGCTTCATCGTTCCGTCAGCATTCAGCAGGGACCGGTACGGCACATTCTTCGAGCCCGGGATATGCCCGGCACGCAGCCCGGCGCGCGGCTCTGGCGCCGTGCCGCTGAACCGTTCCGCGGCGCGGGCATCAAGGATCTCGTGATCTTTCAACTTGGCCGCGGCAGAGACCTGCGTCACGTCGCGCACGAGATGCGCCTGACGCCGCACGGTCATGTGACGGTCGCGGATCACCGGCGGCAGATCCTCGATCTCGCGACCCTCGTCGCGCCATTTCGGAAAGCCGCCGTCCAGAACCGCGATGTCATCCTTGCCCATCAGCTTGAACAGCCACCAGACCCGCGCAGCCGAGAACAGCCCCGCGCCGTCATAGACCACCACCTGGTGCCCGTCCCCGACGCCCATGCTGCGCAGCCGCGACATGAACTTCTCCGGCTCCGGCGCCATATGCGGCAACTCAGAGCGCGCATCACTGATGTCATCGATATCGAAAAAGCGCGCGCCCGGGATGTGCCCGGCATCGTATTCTGCCCGACCATCGCGCGGATCGCCGGGAAGATACAGGCTCGCATCCAGAAGCCGCAAGTCAGGATCCCCGAGATGCCGTGCCAGCCAGGCCGTGGAAACCAGCACTCTTGGATTGTCCGCCATGGTATACCTCGCCTTGCCTTTACTCAGGCTTAGGGCAAAGCGCCTGCCGCTTGCAAGCGCGAGCATGCGCTCTGGCACACAGGCGGGCCGGGTTATGGCACGGTTGAGCGTCCTGTCTGACAGATTGGCGCCAGACAGGACCAATTGACGCCCCAATCGGGATCGGGCCAAGACCAGCCAGATCCAAAGCGGTCAAGACGGGCCAGACTGAAAACCGGCCAAACCGAAAACCAGCCGGCCCCAAGAGGACCAGACCACCGGCTCTCGGCGCCTGCCGGTCAGCGCCCCGTGGACACCATTCCGCCAGATCAGCCAGCGATCGCCTTGCGCACCATGCTGACCACGGCCAGCACCACGCCGCCGCCAACACCGCCACCGGCCACCTGACCGATGATCGTGCCAATGTCCAAACCGCCCACAGCACCTGCGGCGCCCGCGACATCCGGTGCGCCGATCATCGACAACAGCGTACCACCCAGACCGCCACCGACGATCCCGGAGATCGAGTTGATCAGACGCCCCTGGTCGATGCCCTTCAAGAGCCCCCCCGCGAGATTGCCACCCACAGCGCCCGAGATCAGTGCAATAATCAGTTCCATACCCAAGTCCTTTGGTTTCCCCACACCCAAAGCGGTGCCTCACCGACCTATCCCAAAGGACAGGGTCAGCGGCACGGGAGAATAAGAAGCCCGTTCCCCCCAAAGGAGGGGCACGGCGTCCTCGCAAGGATCAAAGGCAGGCAAAGGCGCGATTGCACGCTCCGCAAAAGGTCAGCGGCCCCAAAGCAGTCGCTCTCGGCACCGACCCCCAAACGCCGCACAACCCGCAAATCCCCGGGATCAGCTGCCCTGCTTCAGCAGCCTCTGCTTCTGACGGCCCCAATCGCGCTTGGCATCGCTCTCGCGTTTGTCGTGGTTCTTCTTTCCCTTGGCGATGCCGATCTTCAGCTTCACGATGCCCTTGTGGTTGAAGTACATCACCAGCGGCACCAGCGTCATGCCCTTGCGCTGGGTCTCGCTCCACAACATCGCCAACTCCCGCTTCGAGACCAGCAGTTTGCGCCGCCGCCGCTCTTCATGCGAAAACATCGCCCGCTCGTAAGGCGCGATGTAGGAGTTCACCAGCCACAACTCCCCGTTCTCGACCGCTGCATAGCTTTCGGCAATATTGGAGGTGTTCTCCCGCAGCGACTTCACTTCGGACCCGCCAAGGATGATGCCACATTCCAGATCATCATCGATCGCATAGTCAAAGCGCGCCCGCCGGTTCTCGGCGATGACCTTGTAGTTCGGGTCTGATTTGGTGGGTTTCTTGGCCATGGGAGGGGTAGATAGGCACTCAAGCCGCCCGTGTCCATGGGGCCAGCGGACCGGGGCCCCGGCACGCAGGCCATGGGACCACAGTTTCCCGCGCGCCACGCCGCCCGCATCCCGCGCCGGGCACAGACCCGACCCGTGCAGCCCGATCCGTGCTGCGCCTCACGCCTTGCCGTCGCGCGACGCCTTTTCCTCTTTTGTCAGCTTCTGACCCCAGACATTCTTGCTGATCCCCAGATCGGCAGGCATGGGTTTGGTCTTGCCAACGCTGACCTTGCCGCCGTTTTTCAGGAACTCCTGAATCAAGGCGTCGTCGGTGGTATCTTTGGGCACATGTTTCATGCCGCGATCCTACCACCTCTCCGGGTCCGCTGTCTCGGCTGGACGAAAAATATTGGAAAACTTTCACAGTTCGGCGCGCCCGTTCCAGCCCCTCCCCTGTCGCCACGCAACACGGCCCGGACAGCACCTTTCCCGCGCGGCACTGCCTTTGCAGGTCACACCCCGCGCAAGCTCGCGAACGGGAACGCGACGACGGGCACAGCCCTCTCCGCAGGACGCCACCCACGCGCCACGAACCGCCCCCGGCCGGGTCACACCCAGATCTCCGCGCCGTCCTGAACACATCATCGCGCGCTGAGAAAAGAGGCCGAGGCCCAATCTACATCCCGCGACAGATCCGCCCGTTAACCACCTTTTCCGCCGCCGCAGAGGCGAAGGCTGCACCAGATCATCAATCTGTACAAATTCAGGCAAGTTTTGTACCGAATCGCCGTACAAGACCCGCGCGCCGGAAAATTCCGCCCATAGGGTCACGACGGCAGCGTCGATCAACCCGTACCAAACAGGCCTCGTTTTGTACCGATTGATCCTCCGGCAGCCCGTGACCAGACCGGCGACAGACCGTTCCGCAAGGATTCCATGACCAAAACCGCCATTAACCCCACCGCCCGCACCTTTAACCAAGGACACACCGCCGCAAACCGGACCGCGGCTTGGAGGGCGGGCCGCCGGGGCCCCGCCCCGGCCGGGGCGTCCGGAAAGCGGCGCTCAACTCCCCCGGTAGGTCGAATACCCATAGGGCGAAAGCAGCAGCGGCACGTGGTAGTGATCCTCCTCGGCCATGCCGAACCGGATCGGCACCTGATCCAGAAACAGCGGCTCCGCCCCCGCCAGACCCTGCGCGCGCAGATAATCCCCTGCATAAAAAATAAGCTCATAACTCCCGAGCTTGAATTTTTTCACCGGCAGAATCGGCGTTTCCGTACGCCCGTCCGCGTTGGTTTCCATCTCCACCAACTTGCGATGACTGTTGCCAGACACCCGGTACAAGGCAATTTTCAACCCCGCCGCCGGACATCCGCGGCCCGTGTCCAGCACATGTGTCGTCAAGAAACCCGTCGTCATATCCAGCCTTTCGCTTGCAAATCGTGCGCAATTGGCGCTCTTGAACCCACCCTCGACATTCCCAACGGCAGGTCAAGATGAACCGATACCCGCGTGACATGATCGGCTACGGCCCCGACCGGCCGGACCCCCAGTGGCCCGGTGGCGCCCGTGTCGCCGTGCAATTCGTCGTGAATTTCGAAGAGGGCGGCGAGAACAGCCTGCTGCATGGCGATGCCGCCTCCGAAGCCTTCCTGTCCGACATTCCCGGCGCCGCGCCTTGGCCGGGCGAGCGTCACTGGAACATGGAATCGATCTACGAATACGGCGCGCGCGCAGGCTTCTGGCGGCTGCACCGGCTCTTCAACCGCCACGAGATCCCCGTGACAGTCTACGGCGTGGCCAGCGCCCTCGCCCGGGCGCCGGAACAGGTTGCCGCGATGCAGGATGCCGGGTGGGAAATCGCGTCCCACGGCCTGAAATGGGTCGAGCACCGCGACATGCCCGAGGAGGAAGAGCGCGCCCAGATCGCCGAAGCGATCCGCCTGCACACCGAGGTCACCGGCACCCCGCCGCGCGGCTGGTACACCGGGCGCTGCTCCATGAACACCGTCAGGCTCGCCGCTGAAACCGGTCATTTTGACTATATTTCAGACACTTACGATGACGATCTGCCCTATTGGACACGTCTCGCAGACCGCGACCAGCTGATCATCCCCTACACGCTCGAAGCCAATGACATGCGCTTCGCGGGCGCGCCGGGCTGGGTCACCGGACGCGATTTCGGCACCTACCTGATCGACGCCTTCGACGTGCTGCGCGCCGAGGGGCTCGACGGCATGCCTGCCATGATGAGCATCGGATTGCACTGCCGCCTGATCGGACGTCCCGGCAAGATCGCCGGTCTCCAGCGCTTTCTCGAACACATCGCCCGGTTCAAGGACGTCTGGACACCGACACGCCTGCAGATCGCAGAACACTGGGCAGAAGTCTTCCCGGCGCCCTCGCCGGAACCGCGCCCCTCGCAGCTTGACCAGCAGAGCTTCGTTGCCCGTTTTGGCGGCGTGTTCGAGCATTCTCCATGGGTGGCCGAACGGGCCTGGGGGCTTGAACTGGGCCCGGCGCATGACCGTGCCGTTGGCCTGCACGGGGCGCTTGCGCGCGCCTTCCGGGCAGCCTCGCACGCGGAACGGCTCGCCGTGCTCAAGGCGCATCCCGACCTCGCGGGCAAGCTCGCCGCGGCGCGGCGGCTGACCGCCGAAAGCAGTGCCGAACAGTCCTCTGCCGGGCTCGACGCGCTGACCGACGCGGAACGCAACCGGTTCACGGCCCTCAACACGGCCTATGTGGAAAAGCATGGCTTTCCCTTCATCATAGCCGTGCGCGACCACGACAAGACCGGCATTCTGACCGCCTTTGCCCGGCGGCTGGAACAGGACACCACGACGGAACTCGCCGAAGCCTGCCGCCAGGTCGAACGCATCGCCCGCCTGCGTCTGGAGGACATGCTGTGACCAGCTATGCCTTCCCGCCGGGCGGCCTGCCAAGCCAGAGCGAAAGCCCCGAGGGCGCGGCCCGCTTCACCGAATGTTATGCGCTGATCCCGGCAGACACCCAGCGCGACATCGTCACCAGCTTTCTGCCCGGCTGGCAAAGCACGCGGATCTGGGTGCTGGCCCGCCCGATGAGCGGCTTTGCCGAAACCTTTGCGCAATACGCGGTCGAGATCGCCCCCGGCGGCGGCACCGCCGACCCGGAACCCGAGATCGACGCACAGGCCGCCATCTTTGTGGCCTTTGGCACCCTGCGCCTGTCGATCGGGGGCGCGCGCGAGGAACTGCGCGCCGGGCATTTTGCCTTTATCCCTGCGGGCGCGCGCTGGCAGATCTGGAACACCTCGGACGCACCTGCCGGGTTCCACTGGATCCGCAAGCCCTACCGTCGTCTGGAAACGCTCAACCCGCTCGAAGCCTTCGTCGTCCACGAAGATGACGTGCCCAAGAACGCCATGCCCGACTGCGACGGCATCTGGGAAACCCAGCGCTTTTTCGACCCTTTCGACATGCGGCACGATTTTCACGTCAATATCGTGAACTTCAGCCCCGGCGGGCGCATCCCGTTTGCCGAAACCCATGTCATGGAACACGGGCTCTACGTGTTGCAAGGCACCGGACGCTACCTTCTGAACAGGGAGTGGGTGGACGTCGGCCCGGGGGATTTCATGTGGCTGCGCGCCTTTTGCCCGCAGGCCTGCATCGCCACGGGGGACGTGCCGTTCCGATACCTGTTGTACAAGGACGTCAACCGCCACGTGCCCCTGCACATCGCGCGCTGATCGCAGACCCGGAGCCATCCAAGATGCAAAAGATCTCCTCGCACCCGCTGACGCCCGAGGCCTTTGCGCCTTTCGGAGACGTGCTGCAAGCGGTGGGCGTGCCCGACAAGCTGATCAATCGGGGGTTCTGCGGGCGGTTCCATGACCGTGCGGCGCTTGACTTTGGTCCCGGTGGGCGCGCGGGGCTCAGCCTGTTTGACGCCAAACCACGGGACCTGCCCTACCAACTGGAGATGGTCGAACGCCATCCGGAGGGCAGTCAGGCCTTTGTCCCCATGCACACCAACCCATGGCTGGTGATCGTGGCAGAGGCAGGCGAGACGCCGGGTCAGGTCCATGCCTTCATGGCGGCCCCGGGACAGGGCGTGAACTTTCACGCCGGCACCTGGCATGGGGTGCTGACGCCACTTGCGGCGCCCGGGCTCTTTGCGGTGGTTGACCGCATTGGCGAGACGCCCAACCTGCAGGAACACTGGCTGGACGACCCCATCCTGATCACCGGCTGATCCGACGGTCTGCACATCGCTTGCGCCAGAATCCGAACCTGCTTCTGAACGGGGCTTGAGCCTGGACCTGAACGGCGGCTTGGGCACGGCATCGAGGCACGCGACCACGCTTCCCCCAAAAACCGGCCCGGCACACGCAAGAACAGAGGCCCCTCGCGGGACCTCTGCCTTGGCGCTTTTGCGCCTTGCCCCCGGGGACAGCGGGGGACTGCTCGAACCCGAAAACCGGGGGAGGATATGCCCGTGGTCACGCCCGGCTCAGGTCACGCACGGCTGAGAGCAAAGCCGTTCTTGCGCAGGCACCGCAGCTTGTAGACGCGGCGCTCCTTGCCCTTGAACCAGACGCGGGTCCGGCAGTTGCCCGGCAGCGCGCGGGACCCGGTGTAGTTGTTGTTCAGGCAGCGCGCGCCCAGCACCAGACCGGCCTGCGTGTCGCGCAGACAGGCGCGCGGCACAACAGAGCGGCGATTGTGCCCATTGTGACCGTTGTTGTTGCGGCGCCCGTTGTTGTGCGCGTCGTGGCGGTTGTTGTTTTGCGGCTGGTGCACATTGGCCTTCGGCTTTTTGCGGTCCTGCTTGCTGAGTTCGTGCAGCAGGTAAATCGTCGCCGCGGCGCCGATGAACTTCTTGAGCTTGTCATGATCCCCCGCAGCGGCCGGTGTGGCCGTGGACAGGGTGGCGATCAGCGCGCCGATGGCGAGCACGCCCGTGACAAACCGGGTGTTGATGAATCGTGCAGACATTTCCGTTTCCTTTCACATATGGGGGCGTCAGACTGGGCAGCTGACGGGTCCCGGGCTGCACCGATGTGGCGTTGGACAACCCGATGAGGACAGGCTGCCCCCACTGCCGGAAAACAGGCAATATCAGCCCCCAGCTATCGGATAACCGGGGGAACCACCCCCTGATGTTATTGAATTTCCCAGCCGATCAGCCCAGTCTGACAGGCATGAGACATTTGCTTGAAAACCCTCGCGGCCCCGGCGCCCTGTCGCGCATGACGGCCCTGCCCCGGCGCCCCGGCTGGGCCGATGTCGTCGCAGGCGCTGTGGCAAGGCTGACAGCCGGACGACTGATCCGCTGCACTGCACTGTGCATGGCGCTTTGCCTCGCCCTGCCCTCTGCCGCCGCCGCGGACTGTTACGTCAGCTACAAGGCCAAGAAAGAGCCGCCTCTGCAGCTGCATTTCGGCATTGTCCGACTTGGCGGCGCGTGCCCTTCCTCCGGAGTGGCGGCAAGCGCTGTGGCGGGCAGGGTTTCCTCTGGTGGCTGGACGCTGCTGAACGTGGTATCCCTGTCGTCCAGCCCGCCATCCAGTTCAGAGAGGGCCAATGCAGGCGCTTACTACCTCCGTTACTGACAGCCGCCGGTCCGGCACGCGCATCGTCACGTTCGGGATCGTCGCGATCGTTGCCATCCTGGCCATCGCCGGGGTGGTCTTGATGTTTGCCTTGCCCGACGCCAATGCCTTCAACGCGCGGGTGGAACGGATCTTTGTCGAGAATGACACCCTGTCCAGTCCCGCAGAGATCACCCTGCTGGAGATCCTCGCGCAGTCCGGCACCGCCTTTTCCGATGTGCTGGCCAGTTACCGGGTGGTGATCTTTGTGCTGCTGGTCTTTGCCACGGCCATGCTGGTGGCGGCGCTGGTCTTTCTGGTGATGCTGGTCACGCTCAACCGCCGCATGGCCCAGATCGAGCGATCCGGGATCGAGGTCACCTCGCTGATCATCTCGCGCGACGAGAACACTGTCTATCTCAACACCATGGGGTTCAAACTGACCGACGCCATGATCGAGACGCTGTCGGTGCTGGCCGAGGCCCGGCTTGACGATGAACTGCTGACCGGCGCGCAGATCGAATCGATGATCTCCGGCAAGCCGGAACCCGACTGTGACGAGGCCGCCGGCGCCACCCGGATCAAGCGCCTGCGGGACGGTTTGGGCAACCAGATGGTGTCGGAACTGCTGGTCAAGAACATTGCGCGGCGTGGCTATGTGCTTGCCATCGACAAGGGTGTGATCGAAGTCGTTTAATGGCAGGTCAAAAACAACCATGGGTAATGGCTGACTAAGCCAATTCACCTCACCGATCAAACATCCACCATAACCCACAGGCAGGACACAGCCTGCGCCATTTCCGGCCAACCCCGGTCACCATTTCCGCCAATGCCCCGTCGATGGGCCGCCCCGGCATCCTCAACACCACGCAGTGTCCGCGGAATCGCTCCGCGCCGACCCCGCCATCTGCGATCATGATCCATGCCCGACCCCGGCGCGACCCCGGCCTACCTCCGCCCTGAGATAGAACCCACACGACAGGGCAACTCCCTGATTAGTGCCTAAAAAAATGCCGCGCCGGGGATGTTCTTGGTTTTTTACCCGTAAAAACAGTGCGGGCGATCCTCGGATTAACCAATTCAGCAGACCAAGCCAACGGTCCGTGTTGATCGTGTCACCTGCCTGACCTAAACAATGGTTAGCTATCTATTAAGATACAGGGATTTTGGGGGACTTCATTATGCCGAATACCGCACCTATTGCTGCGCCCGATGGCTTTGTCATTCTCAGCGGTGACACGCAACATGGCAATCTGCTTCTGAACAACGGATATGGCGTCGACAGCGATGTCGATCTGGATCCCCTGCTCATAACGCATGTGAACGGACAGGCCATTTCGGGGGGAAGCATCACGCTGGCCTCCGGTGCGACGGTGACCGTGCAAGCGGATGGCACCTTCTCCTATGCCTCGAACACGGCCTTTGCCGCGCTGCCGCCGAACTTCCCCGGGTTCGACAGCTTCACCTATTCGCTGTACGACGGCACGGACACGGTGCTGGGCAGCGTGGTGATCTATGCCCTTGGCGGCACCGGTGCCATCACCGATCGCCACATGGGCACAGGCTACGGCAACGTCATGGAAGGCACCAGCGCGGACAACACGCTGTTTGGTCTGGATGGCGACGACACGATCATCGGCGGTCTTGGCGCGGACACGGCCACCGGCGGCACCGGCGCGGATATCTTTCAGTACGGCGCACTGGCCGAGATCGGCGCGTCCGGCGAAGAGATCACCGATCTGGGGCCGGGCGACCGGATCAACCTCGCGACCCTCGCCAGCTTTGAGGGGCTGACCCTCAGCTTTATCGGCGACGCAGCATTTTCCGGCACGGCGGGCGAAGTGCGCACCGTCGCCAGCGGTGGCGTGACCACAGTCGAGATCGATTCCGACGGCGCAAACGGGGCCGATGCCACGCTCACCGTGAGCAATGGCGAATTCCTCCTGCGCGAATCCACCACGCTGGCGAACCACCTCGAAATCAATCAGGACCCGGTGGCGGTTGATGACACCGCCTTCGCCGACGAAGACACCGTGGCCACCATTGCCGTGCGCAGCAACGACATCGACGGCAACCTCGACACGCTGACCATTCTGTCGGCCTTTACCGTGACCGGACAGGTGAGCATCACTGCCGGGGGGGAGATCGACTACGATCCCAACGGCCAGTTCGAAAGCCTCGGCATCGGCGAAAGCGCGACGGACACGATCACCTACACGGTGGGCGATGGCTTTGGCCCGACCGATACCGCGACGGTCACAGTCACCATCGACGGCGTGAACGATGCGCCCGTGGGGCAGGACGACGCCGTGGGCACGGATGAGGACAGCGCCATCGTGATCTCCGGTGCGACGCTTGTTGCCAATGACACCGACATCGACGGTAACACCGTGTATGTCGCGTCGGTCGGACCGGCGGCGCAGGGCATGGTGACCGACAATGGCGACGGCACCTTTACCTACGACCCCAACGGCGCCTTCGAAAGCCTCGGGGTGGGGCAATCGGCGACGGATACCTTCACCTACACGCTGGAGTCCGCTGGCAGCGGGGGCACTTTCCCGACGGCCTTCGAATTGTCGAGCCTCAACGGCAGCAATGGCTTTGTCATCAACGGGATCGATGCCGACGACTATAGCGGCTACTCCGTCTCCTCGGCGGGCGATGTGAACGGCGATGGCGTCGATGACGTGATCATCGGGGCGTATCTGGCCGATCCGAACGGGACCAACGCCGCTGGGGAAAGCTACGTCGTCTTCGGCTCCGGCTCGGGGTTCAACGCATCGCTGGATCTCTCGACGCTCAACGGCAGCAATGGCTTTGTGCTGACCGGGATTGATAGCGGCGACTATAGCGGCATCTCCGTTTCCGCGGCGGGCGATGTGAACGGCGATGGCTTCGATGACGTGGTCATCGGGGCGCATGTGGCCGATCCGAACGGGAACTCATTTGCTGGCGAAAGTTACGTTGTCTTCGGCTCTGGCGCGGGGTTCAACGCGTCGCTGGATCTCTCATCCCTCAACGGCAGCAACGGCTTTGTGCTGAACGGGATCGATGCCCAGGACTATAGCGGCTGGTCCGTTTCCTCGGCGGGCGATGTGAACGGCGATGGCATCG
>JBELMB010000308.1:454-3332 GCA_042088665.1 Sagittula sp. | reverse complement strand
GGCGTTGCTGTTGCATCGCACAAATCTCGCGGCCACGGTCGCGGTGAAGGATTGGCCTCTGTTGGCGGGCTTCTGCCCGCCCCTGGCCGCCCGCTGTCAAGAAAGCTGGGCAGATCAGCGAAGGTCAAGCGCAGCCGAAGACGCCATGCCGTCAGCGCCTGTCGAATACAAAGTCCCGGTCTGGATCAGACCCCATCCGCCCCTTCGGTGCGCGGGCTTGCACGATGCTCCCGGGCCTGGCGATACTCGTCCAGACGGGTGACGAGGTGGTTCAGCGCAAAAGACAGGATCACAACGGGCAACAATCCCCAGGCGGACCAGATCGCCACAAAGATCCAGAGCAGGTTCACGAAAACAAGGATCATATTGGCTGTCATGTAGTCCTCGACCGGCGTGGGGTGTTGGTTATGCATGGCCGCGCTTCAACCTCTTTTGTCATCTACATGCGACAGAGTAGCGCAACAGCGGAGCAAGTCAGGTCATGATTGCACTCTGGTCGAAAATATTTCGTTAAATCGGGTCCAAACGCCCAGCCGACCAAGAAACACCTACAGGACACGGCGTCCAAACCGTGCCGCCGGGCCAAACGTGGCGCGGCGGGTGTCCCCGATGGCGCGAGACACCTGCCATCCATTTTCAGCGCAGCAGGTCTTGCACCGGCGTCAGATGCGAAGGTGGAAGGCAGGGTTTCACCGATGGCACTTTGAGAACCGGGGATCTTCTCCCCCAAACGACGGCAAGGAGGCAGTGTTCAGGACATTTGTGACGCGTTTGCTTGGGGTCGCTGCGCCTGTTCAGCCACCGGGCCAAGGCCGGGATGGCCTGTGACGACCCGCGGATGGGGATGGCCTTAGTGTGGTTTGCTCTCGTTCTGGGCCATGGCCCGCGCGGCCTCTTCCATGTCCTCGGGATCATCCGACGGGATGGCATAGCCGCCGCCCAGCCATTTTGCCAGATCGAGGTCGGCACAGCGCTTTGAGCAGAAGGGCCTGTACCGCGCGTCTACGGATTTGGCACAGATCGGGCAGCTCATGGTTCCCACCTCAAAGCAGGCTGCGTACCGGCATGCGGTCACGCTTGCGTTGCAACTCCAGCAGGCCAAGGTTGGTCCAGCCCACGACGATGGTCTCTACCGTGTCGCGTTTCAGGGCGGCTTTCAACGCGCTTTCCACCACGCGGCGGTCTTTCTTGGGCATTGGCGCCGGGTCAAAGATCACCTGCCCGCCAAGCCCCCGCAGACGCAACTGGCGGGGCAGATCGCGCACGGCGGCCAGCGTGGCCTTCAGCCCTGCCGCGGGAGAGGTGTCGCCACCGGTGTTGACATCCACGGCCACCAGCGCCGCGGTGGGTTCCACCATCATCGAGGCGCGCCCATCCAGCGCGACAAGCGGGGTGCGCAGGGCGTCCAGCGCATCATCCACACCATGGCGGGCAAAGCTGTCGGCGCCTGCGTCGACCTCCGCCGGCTCGACCCATTCGCGCCAGGCCATCGCATGCGGGCCGTCGCCTTCGACCAGCAATTCGGCAGGTCCGGAGGCATCCGCCAGCACCCGCGCTGCGAGGCTCGACATGGCGAGGATGTCGTCCATCACCTCGTCTTCGCCCGCAGTCTCGCATGACGAGCGCAGGATCAGGCCCGCGTCCTGCGGCAGCGGGTGTTCCCCAAGGGTGTCATGGGCCAGTTCCAGCAGGGATTCGCGGGCGTCGTCCTCACGGATCTGCCGCGAGACATTGATACCCGGCGCATTCGGCGTGACGATGGCGTAGCGCGATTTGAACAGCAGGCGCTGCGTGACCGGCACCGCCTTGCCCGGCTCGGCATAGCCCGTGACCTGCACCAGCAAGGGCGCACCGGGGCTCAACCCCTTGACCTGGCGCAGAAAGGCACTGCCGTCGGGCGTGTCGAGGAACATGCCGCCCTGCCCCTTCATCGGGCGCTGCGCGATCCCGCGGTACAGGTTGCCGGGGCGCGGCAGATCCGTGTCGAGGAAAAGATCCTCAAGCCGGCCATCGACCATCAGTGCTGCAGCCTCACGGCCATTCCAGTGGTCGAGCGCAATGATGCTGCCCTTCATGACTGTGTCCCCCAGACTGTGAGCCCTGCCGCTTGCAACAGGTGGGCCGTCTCGGTCAGCGGCAAGCCAACCACGGCAGCGAAGGATCCGCTGATCCAGGGAATGAAGGCTCCGGCGGGGCCCTGAATGCCGTACCCCCCGGCCTTGCCACGCCAGTCGCCGCTGGCGAGATAGGCGTTGAGTTCTTCGTTTGACAGCATCTTCATTTTCACTTGTGTGACCACGTCGCGTTCCCAGATCCGGTCTGCTCGCCGCACGGCGACGGCGGTGATCACCCGGTGGCGCCGCCCCGAAAGCGCGGTGAGAAAAGCCGCGGCTTCCTTTTCGTCTTCGGGCTTGCCCAGAATGCGCCGACCGAGCGCGACCGTGGTGTCGGCACAGAGCACGACTTCGTCCGCATCGGACGGAATGGCCTCGGCCTTTTCACGGGCAAGGCGCTGGCAATAGGGACGCGGCAATTCGCCCTTGCGCGGGTCTTCATCGATATCGGGAGGACGAATATCGTCGGCCGTGAGCCCAAGCTGCGCCAGCAGGTCCCGGCGCCGCGGGCTCCCGGACCCGAGGATAAGGCGGGGCTGGGTCATGTGTGACTCCTGAAAGGAACGCGGGGTGAACCCCGCGCTACAACGCGTGGCGCGGGCTGGCAAGGGCCGGGTCGCCCGCCATGGCGGTTTGCGGGCTGGGATCGGGGCGCTTGGGGCCGGTTGGTTGCGGCGATCGGCTAGGAACCGCGTGCTGGGCCGCGAAGGTGCACGGGCAAACGCAGGAAGTGGCGCCTGGCATGGAAAGGGTGTTGGCTGTCA
>JBELMB010000308.1:0-354 GCA_042088665.1 Sagittula sp. | reverse complement strand
CGTTTTCTGCGAAAACATGACCCTGCCAACCGACAGCGTTTGTCGGGGCAAACGCAGGAAGTGGCGCCTGGCATGGAAAGGGTGTTGGCTGTCACGTTTTCTGCGAAAACATGACCCTGCCAACCGACAGCGTTTGTCGGGGCAAACGCTGTCTACTTGAACCGATAGTTGATGCGGCCTTTGGTCAGGTCGTATGGGGTCATTTCGACTTGTACGCGGTCGCCTGCGAGGACTCTGATGCGGTTCTTGCGCATCTTTCCTGCCGTATGTGCGATGATCTCATGGCCGTTGTCCAGCTCGACCCGAAACGTCGCATTCGGCAGAAGTTCCTTCACGACACCGGGAAATTCGAGC
>JBELMB010000096.1:0-19120 GCA_042088665.1 Sagittula sp. | reverse complement strand
GGGAGGAAGAGCACATCACCGAATTGGGCGATTTGCCAAGGATGTCCCAACAGGCGGTGGTGATTTCCGGCACATCGACGCTGACGTCCATTTCCGGAAAAAGCACTGTGATGCCCGGATTTTGGGCGTCTATGTCAAAACTTTCCGCAGCAAAAAGCGCCGAATAGCCCGCCCGCGCCTGAGCATCCGATTCGTGCCAGAGCGACCGCCCGGCCACCGCCATGCGGATGCCCGCGTCGCGCAGCCAGCGCATGCCTTCGAGGGATTTCTCGAACGCGCCCGCGCCACGTTCCGCGTCGTGCGTGTCTGGCGCATAGTGGTCAAGCGACACGCGCAGGGTCAGCTTTGCACCGTATTCGGCCTGCAGCGCCTGCAACCCATCGCGCACTTTCGGGCGCATCATCGGACGCATGGCATTGGTCAGGATCAGAACGTCATAGCCCCGCGACAGGGCGCTGCGTGCCATGTCGATCATCTGCGGGTTCATGAACGGCTCACCGCCGGTAAACCCGATCTCGCTTGCGCCCCATGCGCGATCTTCGAGCTGGTCGAGATAGTTTTCGACCTCCGGTGCGGTCAGATAGACGAGGCGGTCATTGTCTGGCGAGCTTTCGATATAGCAGTTCACGCAGGTGATATTGCACAGGGTGCCGGTGTTGAACCAAAGCGTTTGCGGATTGCTCAAGGCCACCTGTGCGCGGGCTTCGCCCTTGGCCGTCACTTGTGGATTCTGGAACTTGTCCGCATTTGCGGGCCCTGCGTCTCTCATACTGTACTCTCCGTGTTCATCTTTGTGCTAGAGAAAGCCGCAGTGAACCACCAGCCACAAGGGAAAGCTGCACGCCATTGTGAAGCGTCATATCGCCGTTAGACTTTGCGCGATACATCGGGTAGACGGCGCATACGTATATTCGTTAGCGCTAACGTAAATCACGCGAAGTGAGAAAGGCGGAACGTCATGGTGTCACGTGTCATCCCAGTGGACCCCTTTGATCTGGTGATCTTTGGCGGCACGGGGGACCTTGCGAAACGCAAGATCCTGCCCGGTCTGTTCCGTCGCTTTTGTTCGGGGCAAATTCCCGAAGGCGCCCGAATCGTCGGCGCCGCGCGGTCCGAAATGGACGACACGGCCTATCGGCAGATGGTGGCCGAGGCGATCCGGGAGTTCAGCGGCGGTGACGCCTGCGAGGACGGCACGCTGGACGATTTTCTGACCCGTGTCGGGTATACCCATGTGGACGCCACCGGCGAAACTGGCTGGGAGGCGCTCAAGGCGCGGCTGCGCAACGATGTGGTGCGGGCCTTTTATTTCTCGGTCGGACCCAGCCTCTTTGGTGCGCTTGCCGAACGCCTGCGCGGCTTCGGACTTGCGGATGATGACAGCCGGGTGGTGGTGGAAAAGCCCTTTGGCCACGATCTGGACAGCGCACGGTTGCTGAACCGGACACTGGCACAGCATTTCGACGAGGCGCAGATCTATCGGATCGACCACTATCTGGGCAAGGAAACTGTCCAGAACCTGATGGCCGTGCGCTTTGGCAACATGCTCTTCGAGCCGCTATGGAACGCCCAATACGTGGACCACATCCAGATCACTGTCGCGGAAACCGTCGATGTGGGCGGGCGCGGCGGCTATTATGACAAATCGGGTGCGATGCGGGACATGGTGCAGAACCACCTGATGCAGTTGCTGTGCCTGATCGCGATGGAGCCCCCGGCACGTTTCAACCCGGATGCGGTGCGCGACGAAAAGCTCAAGGTGATCCGCGCGCTGGACAAGGTTGATTACCACCAGATCGTGCGCGGCCAATACGCGGCTGATGACAACCAGCCCGGCTACCGTGCCCATGTGGACAACCCGCGCTCGTTCACAGAGAGCTTTGTCGCGCTGAAGTGCCATATCTCCAACTGGCGCTGGGCGGGAACACCGTTCTATCTGCGGACCGGAAAGAAGCTGCGCGCACGGGCCTCCGAGATTGCCGTGGTGTTCAAGAATGCCCCGCATTCGATTTTTGGCGTCGACGCGGGGCGGCACAAGAATGTGCTGGTCATCCGGTTGCAGCCCAACGAGGGCATGACCCTCGACGTCACCATCAAGGAGCCCGGCCCGGGCGGGATGCGCCTTGTGGACGTGCCGCTGGACATGTCCTTTGCCGATGCCCTTGGGCCCGAGGCGAGCGAAGTGCCGGACGCCTATGAGCGCCTGATCATGGATGTGATCCGTGGCAACCAGACGCTTTTCATGCGCGGAGACGAGGTCGAGGCGGCCTGGGCCTGGACCGACCCCATCATCGAAGGCTGGCAAAGCCGCGGCGAAGTGCCCAAACCATATGACGCGGGCTCTTCGGGGCCAGAGGATTCGCTGATGCTGATGCATCGGGACGGGCGCAAGTGGCGTGATATCCGCGCATGATCGGACTGGCGCCTTGCGCCTGTGATTGGTGCGCGGGACAATTGCGCCGGAACCACAGGTTCGCGCGCAACAGACCCATGGAGAGACAGCATGAGCTATGAGTTCATCGATTACCCCGACCGGGAGATGTTGACCATCGACCTGGCCAACCAGTTGGCCGGGGATCTCGAAGCGGCCCTGTTTCACGAAGACCGCGCCGCGCTCGCAGTGCCGGGGGGCACCACGCCGGGGCCTGTCTTTGACGACCTCTGTGCCGCCGATCTTCCCTGGGACCGGGTGGATGTTCTGTTGACCGACGAACGCTGGGTGCCGGAGGATCACGAAAGGTCCAATACCGCGCTTCTGCGGCAGCGTTTGCTGGTGGATCGTGCCCAAAAGGCCCGTTTGCTGCCCTTGTTCGCCCCGAAACCCACACCAGAAGATGCACTGGCAGAGCTGGAAGTCATGATCGCGCCGGCGCTGCCGCTGGCGGTGGTTGTGTTGGGGATGGGGACGGACATGCACACGGCCTCGCTGTTTCCCGGCGCGGACCAGTTGGAGGCGGCGCTTGATCCGCAGGCGCCGATCCTGATGGCGATGCGGGCGCCGGGTGCGCCGGAGCCACGTGTCACCCTGAGCGCGCAAGTGCTGAATGGCGCGCTGGCCAAGCACGTTGTCATTTTTGGCGAAGACAAGCGCGCCGCATTGGAGGCTGCGCGTGGCAAACCTGCGATCGAGGCGCCGATCAATGCCGTTTTGTCGGGGGCAAAGGTGCATTGGGCGGCCTGAAAGCATGCCGATTAGCGGGCCAGAGAATTGGCCAGAGAATTGGCCGGGGATTGGGCCGGGGATTGGGCCCGCGGGAATGCCTGACGCCTTGCCTGAAAATGCGGCTGTTCGGGCCCCTGACAGGCGTCGGGGCAGGGGGCCTAGACCACGACCGAGCAACAGCCAAAGTTGCGCATTGTGGCCATGTGCCCCCACTCTGACCTCATTTGGACCCTATGAGACTGCTTGCGCCGGGGCTGTCTCGTAACTGTTACCCAGAGGCGGCAGGCCTTGGCCGCAACGCCTACCCACAAGGAGAATGACCCATGTTCGCAGCCCTCAAACAGCACGCCGCGCGCGTCGAATCGCGCCGGATCGAAACGCTGTTCGAAGACAGCACCCGGGCAGACTCCTTCAGCCTTGAGGCCGAAGGTCTGCTTTTGGACTACTCGAAGACCCAGATCGACGCAGAGATCCGGGCCGAACTGTTGGCACTGGCCCAAGCGCGCGACGTTGCTGCCCGGCGCGATGCGATGTTCGCAGGCGCGCCCATCAATGAAACCGAGGGACGCGCGGTGCTGCACACTGCCCTGCGCAACCTTGATGGCAAGCCGGTGCATGTCGATGGCTCCGATGTGATGCCAGACGTGCTGGCGACGCTGGATCGCATGGCCGCGCTGGCAGACGAGGTGCGGGCGTCTGACGTCACGGATGTGGTGAACATCGGCATCGGCGGCTCCGATCTTGGCCCGGTGATGGCGACGCTGGCGCTGGCGCCCTTCCATGACGGGCCGCAGTGCCATTTCGTGTCCAACGTGGATGGCGCGGATATGGCTGACACATTGAAGGGGCTGGATGCGCAGCGCACGATGTTCATCGTGGCCTCCAAGACCTTCACCACCATTGAAACGATGACCAATGCGCATACCGCGCGCAACTGGCTCGAATCGCAAGGCGCTGGTGTTGAGGGCAAATTCGTTGCGCTCTCGTCCAACGTACCCAAAGCGGCAGAGTTCGGCATTCCGGCGGATCGGGTCTTTGAGTTCGGAGACTGGGTGGGCGGGCGCTACTCTGTCTGGGGGCCGATTGGTCTTTCGTTGATGTTGGCCGTGGGCCCGCAGGATTTTCGCGCGTTTCTGGCCGGTGGTCAGGCCATGGACACTCATTTTCGCACGGCGCCGCTGGCGGAGAACATGCCGGTTCTGCTGGCGCTTGTGGGGCTGTGGCACAATCAGGGCATGGGCTATCTGAGCCGCGCGGTCCTGCCCTATGAGAACCGTCTCGCCCGTCTGCCCGCCTATCTTCAGCAACTGGAGATGGAGAGCAACGGCAAGAGTGTCGGCATGGACGGGGCGGCGCTGGGTTATGACAGTGGGCCGGTGGTCTGGGGGGAGCCGGGGACCAATGGTCAGCATGCGTTCTACCAGCTGATCCATCAGGGCACGCGGGTGATTCCATGCGAATTCCTTGTCGGGGCCGAGGGCTTTGAGCCGGACCTGCGTCATCATCACACGCTGCTGGTGGCCAATTGTCTTGCGCAGTCGCAGGCGCTGATGGTCGGTCGGAGCCTCGATGAGGCGCGCGCCAAGGTGGCCGGGAAATTCGAAGGGGCGGAATTGGAGCGCCAGGCCCGCCACCGCGTGTTCCCGGGGAACCGGCCGTCGACCTCGCTGATGTACCGCAAGCTTGACCCTGAGACGCTGGGCAAGACGATCGCGCTTTATGAGCACCGGGTGTTTGTCGAAGGGGTGATCCTCGGGATCAATTCCTTCGACCAGTGGGGCGTCGAACTGGGCAAGGAACTGGCGACAGCGCTGGGTCCGGTTGTGCGCGGCGAACACTCGGTCGACGGCTTGGACGCCTCCACAGCGCACCTCGTATCCGCCTTCCAGCGGTTTGGCGGGTGACAGTTCCGGGGCCACGGTCCCGACGCAACGTGGCGCGGGGTTAACCCCGCGCTACCCCTGTCTCACGGGATGTCGAAACCCGGGGTCGCCAAGGTGAAACCTGCGAATTGGAAGCCGGGAGAGACGGTGCATCCCACCAATGTCCAGTCACCAAGGCTGTGTGCCGCCTGCCAGTGGTGCGGCGACACGATGATTTGCGGTCGGGCCCCCGTGGCGAGATCGGGGCCCAGCACATGATCCTGCCGCGGGCCGGTTTCCTCGGCTGACAGTGACAAGATCAAAGGAGCCCCGGCATAGTGGTGCCAGATCTCCGCCGCGTCCACGCGGTGCCAATGGCTGCGTTCCCCGGCTTGCAGCAGGAAGTAGATGCAGGTGCCGGCGGCCCGCTCTGTCGCCGTTGTCTCCGCTTGCCATGTCTGACGATAATGCCCACCCTCGGGGTGGGGCGCGAGGTCCAGAAGGGCGATGATCTCTTCGCCCGACATTGCGCTGTTCAGGGGCACCGTACGCTCCTCTCAAGATTGATTAACCGCGCGCGCGCAGCCTGAGCCTGTCCTTATCCCTCGGTAGGCAGGAGTTTGCAGATGGCGGCAGCGCTGGATGTGCGGCATATGGCCGAAGAAATCGTCGCCCGCGAGGGTGGCTATGTCAACGATCCCGACGATCCCGGCGGGGCCACGAAATTTGGCGTCACGATCCACACGATGCGGCGGCTTGGTCTGGATCTTACCGGTGATGGACGGGTCGACGCCGAAGACGTGCGGCGGATCTCGCGCGGGCAGGCGGTCGAGATCTTCCTGACCCACTACTTTTTGCGTCCGCGTATCGCGGAGCTTCCCGAGGCGCTGCAGGCTTCGGTCTTTGACATGTATGTCAACGCGGGCAGCAACGCGGTGAAGATCCTGCAGCGTCTGTTGCGGCAGATGGGCGAGACGGTCAGCGTCGACGGCGCGATCGGCCCACGCACCATTGCCGCCACGGCGCGGGCTTACGCCAACGCTCCGAACCATATGGCGGATGCCTACGGGATCGCGCGGCGCAACTACTACTTCCGCCTCGCCGATCAACGCCCGGCCTCACGCAAATACGCGCGCACCCGGGCCGGCGGCAAGGGCGGCTGGATCAAGCGCGCAGAGGAGTTCATCTCGCGGCGTTATCATTTGACGGAGGCCGAGTTTGACGCTCGGGTGGCAGCATGGGATTGATCGAAGCCTTGTTGGGCGCCGTTTTCGGCAATGGAAGAAACGTTGTCGCAGAGACGGCAGAAGTGTTTCGCGTCAACGCCGAAGCGGAGGCCAAGCGCACTGCTGACATGCGTTCCGCGGCCCTGGGGCAGTTTGGCCAGGAGTTCCGCGTGGCGCGTCGCAGCGGCTTTGACCGGTTGATGGATGCGCTGAACCGCATTCCGCGGCCAGCCATGGCGCTGGGCACTCTGGCGCTGTTTGTCTCGGCCATGGTCGACCCGGTCTGGTTTGCTGCGCGCATGGCCGGCATCGCATTGGTGCCGGAGCCGCTCTGGTGGTTGCTTGCGGCCATCGTGAGTTTTTACTTCGGCGCGCGTCATCAAGCCAAGGGGCAGGAGTTCCAGCGGGAAATCGCGGCGACGATGGCTGCCGTGCCACAGGTCATGCAGACCGTTCGCGACGTCGAGGCCCTGCGCGACATCACGCCAGAGGCAGGGCCGGTGCCGCAGGAGGCGCAGACACCAGATCTGGACACTGGGGCAGAGCGCAATCCGGCGCTCTCTGACTGGCGCGACGCCGGGGCGCGGGTGCAACTGCCCTGAGTGTTGCGTTCTGGGCGGCAGGGGCCGGGGCCAATCGGCGCGGGTTGAGCGTCAATCGCCAGATCACCGGGGCCAGCACGCGTGCCAGTCCGTGTGCCCGCCCGCGCCCCAGCCCGCGACAATGTGAACAGACCCGCGGGCCAATTTAGATTGGCCCGCATTTTCGTGGCATCTATAACAAGGGTATGATTGCAGAATTCGGACACTTCGCCCTCATCCTCGCTTTTCTCGTCTCGCTGGTGCAAGCGGTGGTGCCGCTGATCGGCGCGCACTACCGATGGCCGGGCTGGATGGCCATTGCCGAACCCGCCGCCACGGCTCAGTTCCTGCTGGTGGCCGTGTCCTTTGCGGCGCTGACTTATGCCTTTGTGGTGTCGGATTTCTCTGTTCAGCTGGTGGTCGTCAACAGCCATTCTGACAAGCCGATGCTGTACAAGGTGTCCGGTGTCTGGGGCAACCACGAAGGGTCCATGCTGTTGTGGGTGCTGATCCTTGCGCTGTTCGGGGCCATGGCGGCATGGTTCGGTTCCAACATTCCACCGACGTTGCGGGCGCGGGTGCTTGCGGTGCAATCCTCTGTTGCCGCTGCATTTTTTGCCTTCATCCTGTTTACCTCCAACCCGTTTGTCCGGGTGTCTGTGCCGCCATTCGACGGGCAAGATCTCAACCCGCTGCTGCAAGATCCCGGCCTCGCCTTCCATCCACCGTTTCTCTACCTTGGGTACGTCGGGCTGAGCATCTGTTTCAGCTTTGCGGTGGCGGCGCTGATCGAAGGGCGCGTGGACGCGGCCTGGGGCCGCTGGGTGCGGCCCTGGACGCTGGCGGCCTGGATCTTTTTGACCATCGGTATCGCGCTGGGCTCCTGGTGGGCCTATTACGAGTTGGGCTGGGGCGGCTTTTGGTTCTGGGACCCCGTCGAGAACGCGTCTTTCATGCCATGGCTCTTTGCTGCGGCGCTGCTGCATTCCGCCATCGTGGTGGAAAAGCGCGAGGCACTGAAGAACTGGACCATCCTGCTTGCCATCCTCGCTTTCGGATTTTCGCTGATCGGTACCTTTATCGTGCGCTCGGGTCTGCTGACCTCCGTGCATGCCTTTGCGAATGATCCGGAACGCGGTGTCTTCATCCTGATGATCCTTGTGTTCTTTACCGGCGGGGCCTTGACGCTGTTTGCCGCGCGGGCGCAGGCGATGGAGGCCAAGGGCGTGTTCGGCGTCGTCAGCCGTGAAAGCGCGCTGGTGTCGAACAATATCCTGCTGGCGGTCTCGTCCTTCGTGGTGTTCGTCGGGACCATGTGGCCGCTGGTGGCGGAGATGATCTGGGATCGGAAGCTGTCGGTGGGGCCACCGTTCTTCAATATGGCGTTCACACCCTTCATGGTGGTGCTGGGACTCATCCTGCCCGTGGGCGCCATGATCGGCTGGAAGCGCGGCACGATCCCAAAGGTACTGCGCCAGCTGACACCGGCCTTTGTGCTGGCGGTTCTGCTGCTTGGGCTGGTCTGGACGCTGCAGACCGGGCGCAGCCTGCTGGGGCCTGTCGGGGTCTTCCTCGGCGTCTGGCTGGTGGCGGGCAGCCTCACGGATCTGATTTCGCGCACGGGCCAGTCGCGCGATCTGCGGCGGCTGCTGCGTCTGCCGCGCGCGGATTGGGGCAAGGCTGTTGCCCATGCCGGGCTTGGCGTGACCTTTGTCGGGGTCGCCGGGCTGATGGCATGGGAATCCGAGGATATCCGCGTGGCACAGGTCGGCGCGCCTTTCGAAGTGGGCGCGTTCGAGTTGGAACTGGTGGATGTGCAGCGGGTGCAGGGACCCAACTACGTGTCGATCATGGGTGAAGTGATCCTGCGGCGGGGTGGCGAACAGATCGCCGTGTTGTTCCCGGAAAAGCGGGATTACCCCGTGGCACAGATGCCCACCACGGAAGCGGCGATCGACTATCGTTTCTTGCGGGATGTCTACGTCGTGATTGGCGATCCGCAGCAGAACGGCGGCTGGGTGATGCGCACCTATATCAAACCATTGGCGAACTGGATCTGGGCGGGCGCTATCTTTATGGCGCTGGGCGGATTGCTGAGTCTGACCGACCGTCGTTACCGCGTCGCGGCGGGGGCAAAAAAGCGTGCGCCGGCACAAGGCGTGCCCGCGGAATGAGCGGCCTGGCAATGATCCTTGCAGCAACCCGGGGTGTAACCCCGGGCTACGCTGTGTTGCGCGTTATGCGCGCCGGTCTTGTCGCCCTCCTGATGCTGGTCTGCGTGGCGCAGGTCTCTCCGGTCTCTGCGGTGCAACCTGACGAAGTGCTGGAGGATCCGGCGTTGGAGGCGCGGGCGCGCCAGATCTCTGAGGGATTGCGCTGCCTGGTCTGCCAGAATGAAAGCATCGACGAGAGCAACGCCTCGCTCGCGCGGGACCTGCGCCTGCTTGTCCGGGAGAGACTGGTTGCCGGTGACACCGACGAAGAAACGGTGGCCTACATCGTGGCGCGCTACGGCGAATTCGTGCTGTTGCAGCCGACCACCGGAGGCTGGAACTGGCTGCTTTGGGCCTCTGGCCCGGGGTTGTTTCTCATCGCGCTCTTGCTGGGGATCTTCTACGTACGCAGCCGTGCCAGAGCGGCCCCCGTTTCGGAAGGCACCCTGAGCGCGGACGAGGAAAAGCGTCTGGCAGAAATTCTGGAAGACGACGCGCGGTAGGGCGCAATTGACTTCTGTCTGAGCCCGGCAACTGGAGCATGGACGGTGCAGGCTTGTCTTGGTATGACCCTGGTGGGTCCGCAGTTCACCCAGGCGCCGCCAGTTTGCTAAACCTGCGATGATGATCTTCGTGGACGTGGCCTTGTCACGATACCCATGGACAAGGGCGGCCCTCCAGACTCCGCGCGCCGGGGTACGGGTATCGGATCAAGAGGACGTCATGTCACGAGACCCCATTGCCCTGGTCATTCCAGACCTGTCAGCATTTGCGAAATCCCTGCGCAGTGAACTGCGCGATCCGCCTTCGCATTCGGAAATGCTGGGCCTGATTGCCCGCGCCGCGGGATACCGCAACTACCAGCACCTCAAGGCCCGCCTCGAAGAAACGCCTCAGGAGGCGCCGGATGACCGGGCCGTCACCCGCGCTGCGCGTTACTTTGACGACATGGGCCGGTTTGCCGAATGGCCCGCCAAGACCAGCGTGCAGGCACTCTGCCTCTGGGTCATCTGGGCGCAAATGCCTGCGGGGTCGGAGATGACCGAACGCGAGGTCAGCGCGCTGATCCACGGTCTGTGCAGCTTTCGCGATGCGGCGCAGATCCGCCGCGCCATGATCGAGCACCGCATGCTGACGCGCACCACTGACGGTCGGGTCTACCAGCGCATCGAACAGCGCCCCCCCAGCGAGGCGCGGGCCCTGATCACACGGATCCTGAAACCCTGACCTACCCGCCGGTCCCGGAGTGGTGACCTTTGCAGGCCACCGCGTTGTGACGCAGTGTTTCACTTTGCGTCTGGCGGTGACCCGGTGTTTGATGCGCGCGAATAGAGGAGCTTCTGATGCAATACGACATGATCACTTATGACCTGACCGATGGTGTCGCGCAGGTCACTTTGAACCGTCCGGACGTAATGAACGCGCTCAACACGCAGATGCGGGCCGAGATCACCGATGCCGTCATCCGCGGGGGCCGCGAGGCGCGCGTGGTGGTCTTGACCGGTGCAGGGCGGGCGTTCTGTTCGGGCCAGGATCTGGGCGACCGGGCCAACGTCGGCAATCTCGATCTGGAGCGGACGTTGCGCGATGAATATGTGCCGATGCTGCGCGCAATCATCGACTGCCCGGTGCCGACGATCTGCGCAGTCAACGGGGCCGCAGCCGGGGCAGGGGCCAATCTTGCGCTCGCCGCGGATGTCGTGATCGCATCCGAAAGCGCGTTCTTCCTGCAGGCCTTCACGCGCATTGGCCTGATCCCGGATGCGGGCGGCACATGGGTGCTGCCGCGCCAGATGGGGCTGGCCAAGGCCATGGGCGCCGCGCTCTTTGCGGAGAAGATCACTGCGCAGCAGGCGGACGACTGGGGCATGATCTGGGAATCCGTGCCGGACGATGGCTTTGTCGCTCATGTGGCGGGCCGGGCGCAGCACCTTGCCAAGGGCCCGACCGCGGCCTATGCGCGGGTCAAACAGGCGATGCGGGGGTCCTTCGACAATGACCTCGAAGAGCAGTTGCGGGTCGAAGCACGCCTGCAAGGGGAATGCGGCAAGACCCGCGACTTCAAGGAAGGTGTCGTGGCCTTCATGGAGAAGCGCCCGGCCTCTTACGAAGGACGGTAACAAGGCGCGCGGTCGTCAGCCAAAGACAAAGCTGTCTTCGTGGTCGTCGTCCTGCAACGCGAGGCTATCGGCGGGCGCCGCCTCAGGGTCTGGCGTCTGGTTACAAAGCGCATCCATCAAGATGCCGGGCAAGGCCTTTTCTGACAGGCTGTCGGGCGGGCCGTCCGGCAGATCGCCGAGCGGCAGGTCGGGGAAGCCATCGGGCGCTGTGTCGTCTGGGGGTGTCTCGGTTGTGGTGCTATTGGGCGGGCTATCCGGCAGATCGCAGAGCGGCAGGTCGGGGAAGCCATCGGGCGCTGTGTCGTCTGGGGGTGTCTCGGTTGTGGTGCTATTGGGCGGGCTATCCGGCAGATCGCAGAGCGGCAGGTCGGGGAAGCCATCGGGCGCTGTGTCGTCTGGGGGTGTCTCGGCGGCGATGCCGTTGGGCGGGCCGTCTGGCAGATCGCAGAGCGGCAGGTCAGAAAAGCCCTCCGGCGCTGTGTCGTCTGGTGCTGCCAGTTCGGATTGCACCGCTGTGACGTTGGGATCGGGCGGGCTGTCTGGCAAGTCGCAAAGCGGGAGATCCGTTTCCCCCCCAAGACCGAGTGGCCCTTCTGAGGGTCCGGTATCTGCTGCGCCTGAATTGCTCTGCGACAGAACCTGCGTTTCTGGGATGGGGTGCTCCTTGGGGCTGTGTTCCGTCTCAGTGGCTGAGGCTGGCGCGGTCTGGGATGTCTCGGCTTGGACATCGTTCGCCACCGGTGTCGACAGGGTGTCGCTTTGCGTGTCGCCGGTTTGCGCTTCCGCAGTGGCCTCCTTTGGGGAGGCGACAGGCCCGGTGTCGAAAACGGGTTCAGCAACACGGGTGTCTTTAATCAGGCTCTCGGGTGACCCAAAGAAATCCCCCTCTGCAGCAGGGGTGTCCGTCTGGGACGGGGGCCCCGCTGCGGTTTCCGGCGCGGGTTCTGCTGATGCCTTGCCTGTCGCGGACCATGCGCTTTGCGCGCCGCGCACGCCCCCGCTCCATTGCGCGCCTTTCAGGGCGGTCGCCGGGCGGCCGAGTTCCCAGTCCGTCAGAGAGAAAAAGCTGTCTTCGCTGACCTCGACCGACCCCTCCCCCTTGTCCTCGGGCGAAACGATACGCTGCGCTGTCTGAAGCGCCCCGTCGGTATCGCGGGAGGCGTCCCGGTTCACCAACTCCTGCCCGGCATCGGCCCCGACGTCTTCGGACGCGTCAGAGGCCTTGTGAAACCTGCGCGCGAATCCGGGCATTGGATCTGGCTGGGGGAGGACGGTCTCAGGGTTTTCTTCCGGGCCGTTTTCTGGGCCGTTTTCCGGGCTGATCTGGGTGCGCATGGCGGTGGTCTCTCACGGCGCCCCCGCCCGGACATGCCTTGGCTTGCCGCCACACTGGGGCAGGACTGTGGCCCCTTTCCTTGCAAACGGGGGATCCACCTGCATTTGGTGGATCATTCTCTGGCGATTTTGATTCAAACGCCGCGCAACCCGAAGGGCAGTACGGGCGACCATTCTGTGGCCCTTGGCCCATTTTGCCGGAGCCATGGCGCAATACAGCCGCAGATTTCCG
Organism: Sagittula sp.; assembly: GCA_042088665.1. Classification (GTDB taxonomy): domain Bacteria; phylum Pseudomonadota; class Alphaproteobacteria; order Rhodobacterales; family Rhodobacteraceae; genus JBELMB01. The sequence goes on along the minus strand of JBELMB010000096.1, from coordinate 6,388 downwards.
GCGCAGATCATATTTGCGTGCGCTTTGTGCCCTAATCCCGCCTGAAACCGCCGTTAATCAATTGTTAGCTGTCTGCCAATGTCTGCTAATTAGGTCTGCCATGATGAAAATTACCCAGTGCCGCCTGTGGGAGGGCGGACCTGTGGGCCGGACTCTTTTCGGAGAACCGGGTCAAGCTTTGGTCCGCACCATTGCGGGGGGAATGGTGCTTCTGGTGTTCGCCGGGATCGGTATGGATGTGATGCGCTCTGAATGGACGCATCGCTCTCCTGCGCCGGTCACGGATATCACCGAGAGGGACTACTTCCGCACCGCGCCCTTGCTCAGTCCGTGATTGCGGGGCGCGCTTCGTCGCCTGAGCGCCAAGACTGCCACACCCTGTTGCGCCGCGATCCGTCGCGGCAGGCCTCGTCAAGACGGGATCTGTCGGGTTGACGCCCGTTGCCCCCTGAGTTTTGGCGATCCGGTCTTCCTTGGACTGGTTTGCCTTACGCTGGGCTGTCGATTTGCCTGTTGCGACAGTAGCCTGCCCACGGGCGAATTGCCCATGCTGCGGAACGCGGTCACCAAGCCATCGCCCCAGCGGCGATAGAAATAGGCCGCATAGGATGCGCAGTCGCGCAATTGTTGCACCACCTCGTCAGCCACTCATTGGCATTGGCGCGCTCCAGTTCGGCACGCATCACGTCGATGCCGACGCCGCCAAAGACCATCTTGATCATTTGCCGAACCAGCGCGATTCCGCGTGTGTGTCCCCGCATCGGGCAGTGCCAGTGAGCAAACGTGGCGACTTTCCGGCCATGCGGCGCGACCGCTGCGCGGGCAAACAGCGGTGAATGCATGTCATCGTCCGGGGAAAGCAAGGCCGTGAGGTCTTGCTGGCTGGTCAAATTGACACGATCCAGAATGGATCTTGGTGGGAAAATTTCCCTCACGAGTGTGCAATTCTTGCAGTCCGAGGCGGCTCTGGTCGAGGCTCGTAACAGGTCCCTCAGAGTTTCAGCGTCATGAACCTCAGGAATTCTTGGACAGTCTCGTCATTTTCACTGCCCGGATAAGGATCAGTGTCCTGAAATCCAAAACTTTTGTAGAGTCTCTGCGCGGCGGGCATGTAAGTCCCGGTGTCCAGAAACACCTGCCCGTAGCCGATCTGGCGCGCCTCTTCGAGCAGATGTTCGATCAGCTTTCTGCCGATTCCCTCTCCGCGGGCCGCGGGATCGACGAACAGTCGCTTGATTTCTGCGGTGCCCCCCGCGAGTTTCTTCAGCAAGACCGTTCCACGCAGATCACCGGATGCATCGCGCGCCATCAGGAGACGGCCATCAGGCGGCATGTAGTCCTCCAGATTGTCCAGTGTATTTGACAGATACGCATCCAGACTGAGTGAAATTCCAGAGGCTTTCTCGAACTCTGCGAGGTCCCATTCCAGATATTTGCGCGTCAATTCAGCGAGCCCTGCGCGGTCCTCGGGCGCGGTTGAGACGGTTATTCTGATGGTCATGCTCTGCTCCGTTTTACGGGGTTTGACTGGCGTGATCCGACGAGGTCGGCGCGCAACGTCGTTTCAACACACTGACCGTGCGCCTTTGCATCCACGCCCAGCCGGTCGCGGTCCCAGCAGCGCACCAAGAAAAAGCCCCACACGCGAAGGCGTGTGGGGCCGTGTCAGGGCGCGCGCCTTGCGGCGGCGGTGTCAGCGGTTCTCGATGTCGATATAGTCGTGCTCGGTCTCGCCGAGATACAGCTGGCGCGGGCGACCAATCTTGTTCTGGGGATCGTTCAGCATCTCTTTCCACTGCGAGATCCAGCCAACCGTGCGCGACAGCGCAAAGATCGGCGTGAACATCGACGTCGGGAACCCCATGGCCTCAAGGATGATGCCCGAATAGAAATCGACGTTCGGGAAGAGCTTTTTCTCGGCGAAGTAGGGATCGGCCAGCGCGGCAGTTTCCAGCGCCTTGGCCGTGGCGAGAACGGGGTTGTCCTCGATGCCCATCAGGTCCAGCACTTCGTCGGCGGATTGCTTCATCACCTTGGCGCGCGGGTCGTGGTTCTTGTAGACGCGGTGGCCAAAGCCCATCAGGCGGAAGGGGTCGTTCTTGTCCTTGGCGCGCGCGATATACTCGGGGATGTTCTCGGGCGACCCGATTTCCTTGAGCATCTCGAGGCAGGCCTGGTTGGCGCCACCGTGGGCCGGCCCCCACAGGCAGGCGATGCCGGCGGCGATGCAGGCAAAGGGGTTCGCACCCGAAGACGAGGCGAGGCGCACCGTGGAGGTCGATGCGTTCTGCTCGTGGTCGGCGTGCAGCGTAAAGATGCGGTCCATCGCGCGGGCGAGGATCGGGTCGACCACGTATTCCTCTGCCGGAACGGCAAAGCACATGTGCAGGAAATTCGCCGCATAATCCAAGTCGTTGCGCGGATAGACGAAGGGCTGACCGATAGAATACTTGTAGGCCATCGCAGCGATCGTCGGCACCTTGGCGATCAGGCGATGCGAGGCGATCTCACGCTGCAGCGGGTCTGCGATGTCTGTGCTGTCGTGGTAGAAGGCGGCCATTGCGCCCACGGCGCCGACCATGATGGCCATCGGATGCGCGTCCCGGCGGAAGCCACGGAAGAAGTTGTGCATCTGCTCGTGGATCATCGTGTGACGGGTGATCGTCAGCTCGAATTTTTCCAGTTCGGCGGCCTTGGGCAGATAGCCGTAAAGCAGCAGGAAGCAGACCTCGAGATAGTGCGATTTCGCCGCCAATTGGTCGATCGGATAGCCGCGGTGCAGCAATTCGCCCTTGTCACCATCGATGAAGGTGATGGTGCTGTCGCAGGACGCCGTGGAGGTGAACCCCGGGTCATAGGTGAACACACCTGCCTGGGCGTAGAGCTTGCGAATGTCGATCACGTCCGGCCCGGCGGTGGGCGAGTGCATGGGCAACTCGTAGCTCTGACCATTGAGGGTCAGGGTTGCGGTCTTGGTCTCAGCCATGCTGTCATCCTTCTAGGGTAGAGGGTGAAAGCGGGGCCACGAAAGGCGGCCCTGCCGGGTATGCTCACGGGGCCGTCGGGCACCTCAGTCGTCCGTTTCGGCCGCGGCCTGGTTCAGGCGTGTCAGGGTCTCGTCCCGGCCCAGAACCAGCATCATGTCAAACACCGAAGGTGTCGCGCTGCGGCCTGCCAGTGCGGCCCGCAAGGGGGCCGCCAGCTTGCCGAATTTTGTTTCGCGTGCCTCGGCAAAGCGGTTCATCTCCGCCTCCAGCGCATCTCGCGTCCAGCTAGCATTTTGCAGCTGCGGCGTCAACGCGTCCAGTATACCACGGGATACCGCGTCCAGCGACTTGGCCGCCTTCGCATCCGGGACAACGGGGGTGGAGGTCAGGACAAAATGTGCCTTTTCAATCAGTTCCGGAAAAGACTTGGCGCGCTCCTTGAGGCAATACATCGCATGAAGCAGGCCATCACGCTGTTGTGGGGTCAAGGGGTCTTGCGCAGTTGCAGCAAGAAACGCCTCCAGCTCTTCAACCAGTGCGGTATCCTCGGCCATGGCGATCTGTTGGCCGCAGATGTTTTCGAGTTTCTTGAAGTCAAACCGACCCGGCGCTTTGCCGACGCCGCTTAGGTCGAACCATTCGCGCGCCTGCGCATCGCTGAAGACCTCGTCGTCGCCGTGGCTCCAGCCCAGCCTCGCGAGGTAGTTGCGCATGCCGGCCGCTGGATAGCCCAGCTTCTGGTACTCGTCCGCGCCAAGTGCGCCGTGGCGTTTCGACAGCTTCTTGCCGTCGGGGCCGTGGATCAGCGGGATATGGGCATAGACGGGCAGGGGCCAGCCCATCGCCGTGTAGATGCCCATTTGCCGGGCCGCGTTGTTGAGGTGATCATCGCCGCGGATCACATGGGTCACGCTCATGTCATGGTCATCAACCACCACCGCCAGCATGTAGACCGGCGTGCCATCCGAGCGCAGCAGCACCATGTCGTCCAACTGGTCATTGCGGATCGTCACATTGCCCTGCACTTCGTCCACGATCACCGTCTCGCCGTCCTGCGGGGTCTTGAGGCGAATCACGAAGGGTGCGTCCGGATGGGTTGCTGGATCGGCGTCCCGCCACGGGCTCTGGAACAGGGTGGACCGGCCCTCGGCGCGGGCGTCTTCGCGGAATTGCTCGATCTCTTCCTGCGTCGAGAAGCACTTGTAGGCCGCGCCCTTTGACAGCATGTCGCGCGCGACCTCTGCGTGCCGGTCGGCGCGGGCAAACTGCGAGATGACCTCGCCGTCATGGTCAAGGCCAAGCCACTCCATGCCTTTCAGGATCGCCTCCGTCGCTTCGGGGGTTGAGCGGGCGCGGTCGGTGTCCTCGATGCGCAACAGAAACCTGCCGCCACGGCCGCGGGCATAGAGCCAGTTGAACAGCGCCGTGCGCGCGCCGCCGATGTGCAGGAACCCGGTGGGCGAAGGCGCAAAACGGGTCACGACGGGAGAGGTGGTCATGTTGGTTAACCCTATCCTAACAGACAAAGAGGTAAGCTTTGGGCGTTCCTTATCGGGGCCACCGGGCTGGGGCAAGCGTGGGGCCTCCCGCGTGGTGGAAGGACAGTGCCCTGCGATGCGGTTTGCCGTCGAACATCTGAGCCGCGTGATGCTGCGCCAGCGCGGGCACCTCTTTCCATGGGCGCCCGTGGCGCTTGCCTGTGGCATCGGATTGTATTTCTCACTGCGTTTCGAGCCGGCGGTGACAGTGATCTGGACCGCGCTTGGCGCCGGGGCGCTGGTGCTGGTGCAAGGACGGCTGGGACCGGTCTTCGGCCCGCTGCTGGCTGCGCTGGCGCTGGTGGCGATGGGCTTTGGCCTCGCGGGAATGCGGGCGCACCAGATGGCCGGGCCGCTGCTGGATTTCCGATACTATGGCGCGATCGAGGGGCGGGTGATCAAGATCGACCGCTCCGCCTCTGACGCGGTGCGCCTGACGCTGGACCAGGTCGTGCTCGAACGCATGGACCCGGGTGAGGTGCCGCATCGCGTGCGCGTTTCGCTGCACGGTGAGCAGGGGTTCATCGCGCCCAGCCCGGGGATGGTCGTGATCCTGACCGGGCATCTCTCTGCTCCCGGTGGCGCGGTGGAACCGGGCGGCTTTGATTTTCGTCGCCACGCCTGGTTCCTGCGCCTTGGCGCGGTGGGCTACACCCGCAACCCGGTCCTGATGCTGGAACCGCCCGGCTCCGGACTTTGGGTGGCCAAGGCCCGCATGACGCTTTCGGCGCGGGTGCAGGCGGCGCTGCCGGGGGAAACCGGCGCCTTCGGTGCCGCGATCATGAGCGGGGATCGTTCCGGAATGGGGCAAGAGACGCTGGAGGCCCTGCGCGCCACCAATCTCGCGCATTTGCTGGCGATCTCGGGTCTGCACATGGGGCTGGTGGCGGGCTTTGTCTTTGGCGCATTGCGGTTGGGCCTGCTGATGGTGCCCCATTTCCGGTTTCGCTGGCCGGTCAAGAAGATCGCCGCCGCGGGCGCGCTTGTGGCCGCGGCGGGGTATCTCGCACTTTCGGGGGGCAATGTCGCGACAGAGCGCGCCTTCATCATGGTGGCGGCCGGACTGACGGCGCTCATGCTGGATCGGCGCGCCTTGTCCCTGCGCAGCGTGGCGATTGCCGCGCTGGTGGTGTTGCTGTTCCAGCCAGAGGCGCTCTTGGGGCCCGGGTTTCAGATGTCCTTTGCCGCGACCACCGCGCTTGTCGCCGTGTTCGAGCGGCTGAGCATGGCGCAACGGGCCTGGCCGCGCTGGCTGGCCCCGGTGATGTCGGTGGTGCTTTCCTCCGCTGTGGCCGGCGCGGCCACCGCGCCGGTTGGCATGGCGCATTTCAACCAGGTGGCGGTCTATGGCCTTGTGGCCAATCTGATTTCTGTGCCGGTCATGGGTATCCTCGTGGTGCCGCTGGGCGTGGTGGCTGCGCTGTTGATGCCGCTGGGTCTGGACTGGATCGCGCTCAAGGGGATGGCGCTGGGGCTGGACTGGATCCTCCGCGTGGCAGCCGTGGTCGCCGAATGGGAGGGCGCGACGCGCCCTGTCGTTGCGCCCGGTCCATGGGTCTTGCCCCTGATCGCGGTTGGTGGACTTGTGCTGTGCCTGTGGCGGGGGCGCGGTCGTCTCGTCGGGCTGGCGCCCATGGCCTTGGCGGTGGCACTCTGGACCCAGACGGAACGGCCCCCGGTGCTGATTTCCGACAGCGGATCTCTGGTCGGGGTCATGACAGAGGCGGGGCGCGGGCTGTCGCGGGCGCGTGGCTCTGGCTTTGTCGCGGGCAACTGGCTGGAGAATGACGGCAAGGGCGGCGATCAGGAGAGCGCCGCAGGCCTCTGGCCGGGGGAGATCGCAGGCCGCGTGGCGCGCACACA
>JBELMB010000307.1:0-3388 GCA_042088665.1 Sagittula sp. | reverse complement strand
CGTTCACCCCCCCCTGCCCCGCAAGACCCGCATCCGGCACCTGCCCCACCCGGCACGCTGGCACCTGCCCGCGACACCCGCGCCCGCCAACCCAAACCCACCACGCCCTGCGCAAAATGGCTTTCCACCGGGCGCGCCTTCTGTTTTCCTGACCACATGCCCAATTGGCTGCCAAACCTGCGCCCCAGCTACGGACAGAAGCTCTTTCTTCTGGCCTCGCTGCCCCTGATCCTCGCGGTCTCCGCCATCTCCTTGTTGGTGGCGGAACAGTCGCGCGCCCTCGCTGAACGCGAGATCCGCAGTCTTGAAAACCAGCTGCTTGAGGCCAAGAAACGCGAATTGCGCAACTACGTGACGCAGGCGCGCAACGGGTTCTACTTCATCTACGGCTCTGCCGCGCCCGACGACGAAGACGCCAAGCGGCAGGTCATGCAGATCCTGTCGGCCATGATCTACGGCGATGAGGGCTTTTTCTTTGTGTATGACTACAGCGGCACCAACCTTGTCTCGCCGCGCCAGACCGGGTTCATCAACACCAACCAATGGGACCTGCGGGACAGCGAAGGCACCCCGGTCGTGCAGGAATTCATCTTCACCGCCCGCGCCGGGGCCGGCTACGTGGAACATCTCTGGCCGAAACCCACCGACGGACGCGAGGCCCGCATGATCACCTATGTCACCTCTTTTCCCAGCTGGCGGTGGGCCGTGGGCACCGGCGTCTTCATCGACGACGTCCTGTCCTCAGTCGCCGCCTCCCGCGCCGAAGTGGAAGCCCGCGTGCAACGCACCTTTCTGTGGATCACCATGATCACGCTGGCCGCCCTGATCGTGGTGTTTCTCTCCGGGCTCTTCATCAACATCCGCGAGCGCCGCCTCGCCGATGCCAAGCTCAAGGAACTCACCCAGCGGGTGCTCGACACCCAGGAAGAGGAACGCGGCCGCGTCGCGAGAGAGCTGCACGACGGTATCAGCCAGATCCTCGTGGGTGTGAAATTCGCCCTCGACGTGGCCCGCCGCCGCCTCAAATCCGGCGATCCGCGCGCGCAGGACACGCTCGAAAGCGGCGCCGAGAACCTTGGCCTTGCCATCCAGGAAGTGCGCCGCATTTCCCGCGACCTGCGCCCCGGCATGCTGGACGATCTGGGTCTTGGTCCGGCGATCAAGACGCTGACCGATGATTTCCGCCAGCGCACCGGGATCGAGACCCGGTTCGAGACGGTGGTCTTTCGCAACATGCTCAGCCAGGAAGCCAAGATCGCGCTCTATCGCATTGCGCAGGAGGCCCTGACCAATGTAGAGCGCCATGCCGAGGCACGGCTTGTCTCGCTCGACCTGCGCGGCCACCGCTCCGGGGCGACGCTGCGCGTTTCGGATGACGGGCGCGGGCTGGGGGATCGCAGCAGGCCACAGTCGGGGATCGGATTGCGCAACATGCAGGAACGAATGGACCAACTGGGCGGCACCCTGCGTGTGCTGTCCTCCAAAACCGGCACGGTGATCGAGGCGCAGGTGCCGCTGTCCCACCTTCTCCCACCAGAAGACGGCCTGCACGGCAAGCGGCCCTCCCGGCAGGTGCCCAGTTGACCGTGCGCGTGGCCGTGGTCGACGACCACCCCATGGTGGCCGAGGGCATCACCGCGGTGCTCGAAGGCTATGACGAGATCACCGTGATCGCCACGCTCGCGGGGGCACGCGCGATGATCGACCAGCTCGACACGCTTGCGCCCGATGTCATCCTGATGGATCTGAACATGCCGGGGATCGGCGGGCTCTCCGCGACAGAAATGATCCTCGAACGGGTGCCGCAAACGCGCATCCTGATCTTTTCCATGCATGACAGCCCCGAATACATCACCACGGCGCTCAGCCACGGTGCCCGCGGCTACGTCCTGAAGGACGTGCCCACCGATGAGATCCTGAAAGCCATCGAGGCGGTCATGCGCGGCGAGCGCTACCTGTGCACCGGCGCCGAAGGCGCGTTGGGCCCGTCGGACCGCGAGACCCTGACCAACCGCGAACAGACGGTGCTGTTGCAACTGGCGCAGGGCAAGTCGAACAAGGAAGTGGCCATGACGCTGGACATCTCCGTGCGCACGGTCGAGACGCACCGCAAGAACATCAAGCGCAAGCTGGGCATCGCCACCACCGCCGGGCTCACGCGCTATGCGCTGGAACATGGCGTGCTGCAGGGAACCGGCGCCAACCTCTGACGCCCCGCGCCCGAGCAGCGCGCGAAGTCCCTGACTAAGGATGCCCCAAACATCCGGGATGTCTGGATTTTATGGATCACAGGAACCAGCTTGCTCAGGTCACTGGGACCGGCTTGCACAGGCCACGCGAACAACGGCGTGGTCTCGAGACCTCCTGGCCCCGATCCGCCTCGTTGGCCGCCCGAAACCGCAAGACCGGCGCAGTCTCAAGACCGAACCAGTCCTGACGCGCCCCGTCCCACGGCCGCTTACAGGTCTACGCCGGTCTCTTCGTGCGTGTCGCAGTCCTTTACGAACAGCGTATAGACCACGGGCACAATCCGTGCCCCCTCCGCGCCGGTCTCTGCCAGCACCGGCTTGGCGTCGCGCATGGCGCCAAGTGCCAGCGCCATGCCGATCAGCCCAACGAGGGCCACGGCCTTGCAGATCGAGAAATCGCGAAAGAATACATTGCGTGTCATATCGGCCTCCTGGGGACCACGGTGCCCGCCTGCACCTGTTGTTCCGCTCTCATGGTTGCGCAAACGGCCGCTCCGTTCAAATCACGACTCCGCGCGGGATTGTTGCAATCGCAAATCCCGGACAGTCTTGGGCAAGAGGCCGCCGACCGCTGCGGGCCACCTGAGGTCCAAATCAACCCTGTGCCACGACCTTGCTCCCGCCGCACAGTGACACCCTCGCAAAGGGCAAGCCCGGCCACAAAAACCCGCCTTCAGGCCAAGACATCGCGGTCAAGGCCCCGCCGCCGCCCCGCCCGACAGCCCCGAAACCGCGAAACATCGCCAAAGGAAATTCCAAACCAGCGGGCTCTTGCGCAATAAAACATCCATTCAGACCCCTGTTTTTCCGTATTCGGGGTGTTTGGGCGGTTGACGCCCCAATATCTGCCGCCTAATGTCGCCGCGCATCGAAGGAGCTTTCTGGCATGGCCACTCTAGTAGTCATCGTAGGACACAGGCGCATGGGCCGGTAACGGAACCCTGATAAGGACCCCATGCGCCCCCGAAGAACTTCGGGGGCTTTTTTGTGCGCACCACCCGCCAACACGGTTTTGTTGGCAAACCGACCCGCCAACACGTTCTGTTGGCACACCAACCCGCCAACACGTTCTGTTGGCACACCACCCCGCCAACAGGTTTTTTGTTGGCAAACCGACCCGCCGACACATCTGTCTCGGC
>JBELMB010000095.1:0-19444 GCA_042088665.1 Sagittula sp. | reverse complement strand
GGTCCTGCTGCTGTTGAGCGCCGTGGGCACGGTCTGGGTGACCAATTGGTTGCTGACCGAGCGGTTCACCGAAACGACCCGCAACCGCGCCGAATTGCGGTTGGCGCTGTACTCCGGCAACCTTATTTCCGAACTGCGCCGCAACGCCATCGCGCCGGAACTGCTGGCCCGCGACAAGGCGCTGATCGATGCGCTGAATGCAAAGGACTATGCGCAGACCTCGCAGCGGCTGATTTCCTTCGTGGATGAAATCGGCGCGGCCTCGCTGATGTTGCTGGACAGCGACGGGCGCAGCGTCGCGGCATCGGACCGCAACCGGCTGGGTGAGAACCATCGCACGGCGCCCTATTTCCTCGATGCGGTGCGCGCCAATGCCACCGTCTTCACCGAGATCGCGCGCGAGACCGGGGGCTTTCGGTTCACCTATGCCCGTCGCATGGAATCCGGCGGCGACACCGTTGGTGTGATCGTCGTCGAAGTGGACCTTGCCAAGTTCGAACGCGCATGGGCGGGGATCTCGGACGCGGTCATGGTGACCAACACCGAGGACATCATCGTCCTGTCCACCCAGCCAGAGTGGCGCGGGCAGGCGATTGACGAACTTGAGGAACAACCGGTCGACAACGCGCTGGAGCGCGCCTTTCGCGCCACCACCGACTGGACTGCGCTGACCGCGGATGCCTATCTCAGCGGGCAGGCGGTCATGCGCATCGACGGGCGGATCCCCTTCCGCGGTTGGACGCTGGTGACCTTTACGACCTATGCCTCCGTGCGGGAGGGGGTGAACGCGGTGCTGGCGTTGGAAATCATGGCATTTGCCATCCTCGCCGCGCTGGTGTTCTACGCGCTGTCTCGCAAGACGGCGCTGCGCATGGCGCTGTTTCAGCGCGACGCCACGGAGATGCGCGCCCTCAACGCCCGCCTTCAGCGAGAGATCGCGGAGCGCGAGAAGGTTCAAAAGAACCTCGCCGTGGCCGAGCAGAGCCTCGCCCAAAGCTCGAAACTCGCCGCGCTGGGCGAGATGTCGGCGGCGGTGAGCCACGAGTTGAATCAGCCACTCGCCGCGATGAAGACCTATCTCGCCGGTGCGCGCCTCTTGCTGCGCCGCAACCGCCCCGAAGAGGCGCTGTCTGCCTTTCACCGCATCGACGATCTGATCGAGCGCATGGGCGCGATCACCCGCCAGCTCAAGAGCTTTGCCCGCAAGGGGCAGGATGCGCTCAGCCCGGTGGACATGGGCGAGGCGCTGGCCTCCAGCCTGTCGATGATGGAACCGCAGCTGAAATCGCGCCGCATCAAGATCACCAAGATCCTGCCAGAGGTGCCTGTGCAGGTGTTGGGTGACCGGATGCGGATCGAACAGGTTCTGGTGAACCTCTTGCGCAATGCGCTGGACGCCACCAAGTCAGTGGAGGATCCGCAAGTCGAAGTTCTGCTGGCCGCCGGTGAGACCGCCACGCTGACCGTGCGCGACAATGGCGGCGGGATCGAGAATCTGGAGGCCCTGTTCGAGCCCTTCTACACCACCAAGGCACCCGGTGATGGCGTCGGTCTGGGCCTCGCGATCTCTTCGGGGATCGTGTCGGACCTCGGTGGACGATTGACCGCGCGCAACGGTGAACGGGGCGGCGCGGTGTTTGAGATGCAATTGCCGGTGCTTGGCGCGCCGAGCGCAGCAGCAGAATGAGGACGCAGATGGCCAACGCAATGAAAATCGCCATTGTCGATGACGAGCAGGACATGCGGCAGTCGATCAGCCAATGGCTGGCGCTGTCGGGATATGACACTGAAACCTTTGCCTCCGCCGAAGAGGCGCTGGGCACGCTGGGTCCGGAATACCCCGGCATCGTGATCTCGGACATCAAGATGCCGGGCATGGATGGCATTCAGCTGCTCAAGAAACTCATGGGCGCGGATTCCAGCCTGCCGGTCATCATGATCACCGGCCATGGGGATGTGCCCATCGCGGTCGAGGCCATGCGGATCGGGGCCTTCGATTTCCTTGAAAAGCCGTTCAATCCGGACCGCATGTCGGAACTGGCGAAAAAGGCGACCAATGCGCGGCGCCTGACGCTGGACACACGGGCACTGCGCCGGGAGCTGGCCGAGGGTGGCCAGATCATGAAAAAGCTGATCGGCGCGAGCCCGGTGATGGAGCGCCTGCGCGAGGACATTCTGGATCTTGGGCAGGCCGATGGCCATGTGCTGATCGAGGGCGAGACCGGCACCGGCAAGACCCTCGTGGCGCATGCACTGCACGCGGTCGGCACACGGGCTGGCAAGAAATTCACATTGATCTCTTGCGGTGCCATGGACGAGGACGCGCTGATGCAACGGCTCTTTGGCCCGATGCAGCCCGAGGACACGCGCCTGCCTGCCATGGAAGAGGCCCGCGGCGGCACGCTGGTGCTCGAAGACATCGAAGTCTTGTCGGACGCCGCTCAGGCACGCCTGCTGTCGGTGATCAACGAGCAGGGCACGCCGCCGGAAACCCGGATCGTGGCGATCTCGAACCTGCAGGAAGAGGGCCGCACCTGCGAGCAGGCCCTGCGCGCCGACCTTTACTACCGTCTCGCGGCGCTCAAGATCACGGTGCCGCCCCTGCGTGCGCGCGGCGAGGATATCCTGACGCTGTTCACCCGTCTCGCCGAGCAATTCGCCGAGGAATACGGCTGTGACGCGCCCAAGGTCAGCGCTCAGGAGGCCGCGCAGCTGTTGCAGGCCCCATGGCCGGGCAATGTGCGCCAGCTGATCAACCTCGCGGAACGCGCGGTGCTGCAATCGCGACGAGGGCAGGGGACGATTGCCTCCCTGCTGATGTCGGACCACGACCAGATGCAGCCGGTGATGACCACCGAAGGCAAGCCGCTGAAAGAATATGTCGAGGCCTTTGAGCGGATGCTGATCGACAACACCATGCGTCGGCACAAGGGGTCTATCGCTGCGGTGATGGACGAATTGTGCCTGCCGCGCCGGACGCTGAACGAGAAGATGGCGAAATACGGTCTGGTGCGCGCCGACTACCTGTAAGGTTTGGACCAAGGCCTGACCTGAGGACCGTCTGGACAGATGGACTGGCTCAAGTGGCTCAAGTGGCTCTGGGGTGGTCCCCGGACCGTGCCGGGGGGCCTCTCTCGCACGGTCGCAACAGGCATGCGCCGATGGCGTCGGTTATTGGTGTCCGGGTTGGGTCCGGAGGCCACTGTGACGTCTGACGCGTGACTTTGGTCGAGCTTGGCGGTGCCATTGCAAAGCCTGACCCCTGAAAAGGATCAGGATATCTCGCCAGGCAAGGTCCCATCACGCGACAGGGCATGGTTCCGGACCATGACGCCGGGATCATCGTGCAAGGACAGCGCCATGAAACGACAGCTCCATGAAACGACGGGGCGTGGAAACGTCGGATCGCGGAAACAACAGGGCGCGGAAACGACGGAGTCTGCCGTGAGGCGAAACAGTCAGCTTCGCGACAGATTTGCGTCGAATGATTCGAGTTTCGTTTACAGTTTGTGGCGGTCGGCTGTCATCAATCTCGTGGAATCTGCGGGATTGGTGCCGATTGCGTAACAAAACTGACCAAATCATGGCGCGGCCGCGCGATTCGATTGGTCCGGTGTTGCGGACCCCACTATCAGGTGTGCTGTTTCCAGACTGGCAACGCTGAGGTGGTGCAAATCCAAGATGTAGGGGCTCGTTGCGGTGCGATCCCAAATTTTCCCCCGAAATTCTCCTCTAATTGGCAACATCTCGCCGTGCTTTTCCCAAGGTAAAGGCCGAATTTCGCTTGTTTGCCGATCCACGCCAGTGGCCGACCGGGTCGCTTTTGCCATTTTCTCCTTCCGACCGGGGCGATCCGTGCGTATTAACATCTCAAGCCCGACTGGGGGGTGAAGACTGCTGGCCACGGGGGCGGCCGCTGAACAGCTCGGGTCTTGAGACCCGACGTGATGCGAGGATGGAGGACCATCCGTGCCGTGAGGTATTCTTGTCCGTGATCACGGCGAGGATTACAGGTTGCTGCGCACACGTCGGACATCATCACGCAGAGCATTTGAGGAAACGGGCAGTGTTTTTGACATTGTCGCCGCTCGTGCGGCAGGGGCATGCCCCGCCAGGAATTGAAAGAGGGTCGTATAATGGCTGACTTGGTTTTGAATTGGGGTGCGCTTGGCGCATTCGGCACCAACCTGGTGGACACAGACGAACTGGGTGGGGCTCCGTCTGCCACCGTCGATACGGGCGGTGTGGCTGTCGACATAACGTATGATGGGCAGGCGCCGGGCTCGCAGGCCTTCACCTTCAACGCACCGGCCTATGTCGAAGCCGGAGAGACCCTTGACCCGCAGTCGCACCTGAAGCTGTTCGGAGAGTGGTCGACCGGCGACAACTCAGTTGTCGAGCTGGACTTTCGGTCAACCGATGCAGCGCAGTTCACCGACGAAGTGCAGAACGTGTCGTTCCGCCTGAACGATGTGGACAGCGACGTTTTTGGTGACCTCGACGGCGATACGAACCCGGCAGGCAACGCCTTCGAAGACATTGTAAACATCCGCGCCTTCGACGCCAATGGCAACGAAGTGCCCGTCACCTTCACCCCAGCGGGCACCGCGACAGTCGTCGACAACACGGTTGACGGCAACGGACCGTCGGGTCTGGATGATCCGGCAGGCTCTGTCCTGGTCGAGATCGCAGGTCCGGTGGCGCGCATCGTGGTCGACTATGACAACGGCGGCATCAACGATCAGCGCGTTCTGATCTCTGACGTGGAATTCAGCACCGTCGACGTTGGTGACAACATCGATCCGGTCGCCGTGGATGACACCGCGACCACGGATCTCGACACACCCGTCGTGATCACCGATCCCTCGGGCAATGACACCGACGCGGACGGCGATCCGCTGACGACGACCAGCATCGGCACGCCGACCAACGGCACGGCCACGCTGAACGGCGACGGGACCGTGACCTACACGCCGGATGCGGGCTTCACCGGTGATGACACCATCTCTTACGTGGTCTCCGACGGTCAGGGCGGCTCCGACACCGGTGAGATCGTTGTGAGCGTGACGGATGGCGCTCCGCCCGCCAACATCCCGCCGACCGCTGTAGACGACACAGCGACGACCGCAGTGGGCACCCCGGTGACACTCGACCCGGCGGCCAACGACACCGATCCCGACGCTGGCGATGCGCTTGAGACCGTGGCAGTGGGCACGCCGACGAATGGCGCCGCGACGCTGAACGGCGACGGCACTGTGACCTACACGCCGGACGCGGGCTTTACCGGCGACGACACGATCCCCTACACCGTCTCCGACGGCAACGGCGGCTCTGACACCGGCGAGATCGTCGTGACCGTTGCGGACCCCGGTCCGGGGCGCATCGACACGGACGTCTTCCCGGTCGTACCGGGCCTGCAGGTCCTCGACCCGCTGAACAACCTCGACGAAGATCCCGATCCCTCGGATGATCTCGACAACGAGGTCGGCACTTCTGGCGGTGATTTCATCTCGACCGGGGATGACGCTGACACCATCGACGCGGGCGCCGGCAACGACACCGTGGAACCGGGCATCGACGACGACCTTGTCGACCTTGGCGGCGGCGATGACCTGCTCGTGGACGTTCAGGGCGCGGACACCATTTCCGGCGGCCAGGGCAATGACACGATCAACGCGGGCACAAACACCTTCTCGGACTACGAGAACGATGACCCGAACTTTGCCCCCGGATCGCTTTTCTTTGACACCTTTGGCTTTTCCGCGGATCCCAACCAGGACGATGGCCGCGACTCTGTTCAGGGCAACGCGGGTGATGACCTTATCTTCACCGGCGACGACAGAGACACCATCGACGGTGGCGGCGACAACGACACCATCGACGCGGGCATCGACGATGACCTTGTCATGGGTGGTCAAGGCGACGACAGCCTGATCGGCAGCCACGGCTCTGACACGCTGGATGGTGGCCAGGGCAACGACTACATCGACGGATCCAACCTTGCGGCTCTGGAACAGACCGATGACGTCGACGTCAACACCGAGAACGACCGTGACCTGCTTCAGGGCTTCCTCGGCGACGACACGCTGATCGGTGGCGATGATGATGACACCCTGCAAGGCGGGTCGGGCAACGACTTCCTGAACGGTGGCATCGACGAAGACCTGATGACCGGTGGCAACGACCGCGACACCTTCTTCAATATCACGGCAGGTGACACGATTGACGGCTCCGCAGGGGGCGATGACTTTGACACCATCGACCTGACCGGCGCTGCGCCCACGGGTGGATCCGTGAACGTGACCTACACGGGGCCGGATTCCAACGGCAATGGCTTTGACGGGTTCATCACCTTCCGCGATGCCTCCGGCACGACGGTAGGCACCACCGGCTTTACCGAGATCGAGGACGTCATTCCCTGCTTCACGCCGGGCACCCTGATCGCGACACCCGAGGGCGAGCGCCTGGTCGAAGACCTCAAGGTCGGCGACCGTGTGATCACCCGCGACAATGGCATCCAGATGGTGAAATGGGTGGGCCGCAAGGACCTGACGGGCCACGATCTGGCGCGCAAGCCGCATTTCAAGCCGATCCTGATCTGTCAGGGCGCGCTGGGCAACAACTTGCCTGAGCATGACATGATGGTGTCTCCGAACCACCGTGTGCTGGTGGCCAACGACAAGACGGCGCTTTACTTCGAAGAGCGCGAAGTGCTGGTCGCGGCAAAGCATCTGGTCGGTCTCGAAGGGGTCGAAGAAGTGGAAGTCGGCGGCGTCGCCTACATCCACATCATGTTCGAAAACCACGAGGTTGTGCTGTCGAACGGTGCCTGGACCGAAAGCTTCCAGCCCGGTGACTACAGCCTGCGCGGCATCGGCAATGCCCAGCGTCAGGAGATTCTGGAACTCTTCCCGGAACTGGCAGAGACCGAAGGCCTCAAGGCTTACACCTCTGCCCGCCGGTCGCTGAAAAAGCACGAAGCCGCGCTGTTGGTGAAATAACCGGCGCACGCTGGAACAGGGTTATGCAGCCCGTTTCGGCGTCGCGTTCACCGCGCCCGGAATGGATCTTGGGGAACGGGGCAGCCTGCAATGGGCTGCCCCGTTTCTCCCTTTTCACATCCTGATGATCGGTATTTGCGTCGAATTTGGCGTTTAAGCCCGTGGTAAGCCTTTGCTGTCACAGTCCCCGCTGGGCAACCCTTGGCGGGCAAGATGACAAAAACCGAACACCACTGTCTGATCGTGGACGATCTGGAATTCGACCGGCGGATGATGCGCCGTGTCTTTGCAAAACACTGTCCGGACATTCCGATGGTCGTCGCGCGCGATCTGGGGGAGGCCCGTCAGCGCCTGAAAGAGCGACAGATTTCCATCATTTTCCTCGACAACGCCTTGCCCGATGGCATGGGCGTCGATTTCGTGACGGAACTGGCCGATCATGAGGATCTGAAGGGCGTGCCGGTGGTCATCGTCAGCGATTTCCCGTCACCCTTCATGTACGCCAAGGCCAAGGCCGCCAACGTATGCGAGGTTTGGTCGAAACGCGATTTTGTCGGCCCCTCGGTGCAAAGGGTCGTCAAACGTCACGCGCGTCTCAGCTGACAGCTGCGCGCCTGGCATCAGCCGAACGCGCAGTCGCTTTGGTCAGACCTGTTGGTTGAGATCGGTTACTCTGCCGGGACCTTGGCGCCAAGCCAGGCTTCCCAGGCCTCCGGCGTGTCCAGATCCACCAGGGCGCGGTCGTCGGCAAGGGCGACGGGCCGCAACCGATGGATATTGCTGTGCAGCACCTCCCGCGCGCCTTGGTCACCGCTCAGATGTTGCAGCGCTGCAAAGCAATCCGCAGGGAAGAGCACCGGGTGCCCCGGCGTGCCGTCTGGTGCCGTGGCCTGTTGCAGCATCGGGAAAGGGGAGGCATAGAATCCATCGATCAGGGCCTTGATGTCTCCGGTCTCCAGATCGGGCATATCGCCCGGCAGAACGATGATCGCTTGCATCCCCCGCGGCATGAGCGCAACGCCGCGCCGGATCGATGCGGACATGCCAAGATGCGCATCCGGAACCGCCACAAGTTTGACCGGCAAGCCGGCAAGCGCCGCGGCGCGGGGATGGTCGTGATCCGGCAGCGTCACCGTGACATGCGCCCCGGTGGCTATGGCGCGCAGGGCCTGGCGTCGGATCAGGGGCTCCCCGTCAACGATTTCGGTCAGTTTGTCACGACCGCGCATACGAGAGCTCGCGCCTGCGGCCGGAATGAGGATGGCAATGTTTTGCATGGGCAGGGTGTAGCAATTTCGCGCCCGAAATGACAGGGAATTCGTTGCTGCGCCCGCATGGGTTGCACTCTGCGCTGCGGCAAGTGTCTGCAAACGTGCAAGATTATCCCCGCAGACGCGTGCCTTCCGGATCGAAAAGCGGGGTGCTCAACAGCCGGGCCGGGCGCATCTGTCCGAGAATCTCGATCTCGACCTGCAAGTCCGGTTGCACCAATGCCCGTGGGATCAGCGCAAAGGCCATCGAGGTGTCGGTGTGATGGGAATAGCCCCCGGATGTGCAGAACCCTTGCACTTGCCCGTCGATCCAGACCGGTTCATATGCGGTCACATCGGTGTCGTCAGCCTCAACGGCAAAGACCACCAATTGCCGCTCCGGCGGGGTGGCGCGCTCTGCCTCTGCGGTGGCGCGTCCGATGAAATCGCCCTTGGACCACTGGATGAACCGGTCAAGGCCGGTCTCGGCACAGGTGTAGTCCGGTGAAAACTCCCGCCCCCAGGAGCCAAAGAAGCGGTCCAGTCGCAGGCTCATCATGGCTCGCATCCCGAAAGGGTGCAGCCCAAACGCGCCCCCCGCTGTCGAAAGCGTCTGCCACAACTGCCGCTGTGCCATCGCAGGGCAGTAGATCTCGAACCCCAGATCGCCGGTGTAAGACACCCGCTGAACGATGCAGTCCGTCATGCCAACCGTCATCGGGCGCACGTCCATGAACCGCATGGTGCTGACATCCGCACGTGTCACGCGTTGCAGCAGATCCTTTGCCCGGGGGCCCGCGATCTGGAAGCCATTGAGAGTATCGCTTATGTTTTCGATGGTTACACCGTCTTCCTGATGTTGCAGGAACCAGCGCATGTGGTAGGCCTGCGCGCCATAAGAGGCGGTCAGGTGGAAACATGTTTCTGACAGGCAGGCCACGGTGAAATCGCCGATGATCCGCCCGGCATGGGACAGCATCGGAGTGAGAGACATGCGCCCGGGCTTCGGGATGCGTCCTGCCATGAGATGGTCCAGCCATGCCCGCGCCCGCGGGCCGGTGATGCGGTATTTGCCGAAGTTGTGCACCTCGTTGATGCCAATGCCGGAGCGCACGGCCTGCACTTCGCGCCGCGTGGCCTCCCATGCGTTGGACCGGCGGAAGGATGGCGTCTCGAACCGCGGCTCGTCTCCGCTCGCGAAGTAGTTGGGCACTTCGAGCCCGTATTGCGCGCCCCAGACCGCGCCCATGCCATCAAAGATGTCGTACATCGGGGTGGTGCGATTGGGTCGGGCGGCGGGCAACTCTTCGTTGGGATAAGCCACGGAAAAGCGTTTTTGATAGTTTTCAATGACTTTCGGCAGGGTGTACCCGGGGGAGATCCAGTCACCAAAGCGCGCCACATCCATCGCGCCGGTGTCGCGTTCGCATTCGCCGGTCGTCATCCATTGCGCCAGCATCAGCCCGACGCCGCCCCCCTGGCTGAAGCCCGCCATGACACCACAGGCCGACCAATACCCCCGCATGCCGGGCACCGGACCGACCAGCGGGTTGCCGTCGGGGGCAAAGGTGAACGGTCCATGGATCACCGACTTAATTCCCGCGCGTTCCAGAACGGGGAAGCGTTTGTAAGCAAAATCAATGCTCTGCTCGATCTTGTCAAAGTCGTCGGGCAGGAGTTCATGACCGAACTCCCACGGCGTGCCATCGACGGCCCAGGGGCGGCAGGGTTGTTCGTAGAACCCGATGCACAGCCCGCGCCCCTCCTGCCGCAGATAGCTTTCCCCGGCCGGGTCCATCACATGCGGGTGCTCGGTGTCGCGCTCATAGATCTCTGGCGTTTCCTCGGTCACGAGGTACTGGTGTTCCATCGGGTGCAGCGGCAGATAGACACCGGCCATGGCGCCGGTTTCGCGCGCCCAGAGCCCGGCGGCATTGACCACATGTTCGGTGTGAATTCTGCCCTTGTTCGTGACCACATCCCAAGTGCCATCTGCACGAGGATTGGTTTCCAACACCTTGGTATGAAGGTAGATTTCCGCGCCGCCCATACGCGCGGCCTTGGCATAGGCATGGGTGGTGCCCGAGGGGTCCAGATGCCCGTCCAGCGGATCGTACAGCGCGCCGATCACGCCATCGGTGTTCACGATGGGGGCCAGCGCCTTGATCTCTTCGGGGCCGACGATCTCGGTTTCAAGGCCCATGTAGCGGTGCTTTGCGCGCTCGGCGAGCAGCATGTCAAAGCGGTCCTGATTGTCAGCCAGCGTCACACCGCCAACGTGGTGCAATCCGCAACTCATCCCGGTCAACTCTTCGAGTTCGCGGTACAGCCGGATCGTATATCCTTGCAGCGCCGCCATATTCGTGTCGCCGTTCAGCGTGTGAAAGCCACCCGCGGCGTGCCATGTGGACCCGGAGGTCAGCTCTGATCGCTCCAGCAGGACAACGTCGGACCAGCCCAGCTTTGTCAGGTGATAGAGCACCGAAGCCCCGACGACCCCCCCGCCAATGACCACAACGCGCGTGCTGGTTTTCATCTGTCCGACCTCCGTTTTCGGGCTCAGCCAAACGCGCAGACGCACAGCCGGCTTGCCCCTCTGCGACCTGTTATGTCGCGTTACGCGCCCGGGGGCATCCATAAAGACCCGCAAACCGGCGCAGGCCCCCGCGGTCGCCGCGCTTTGCTCGACCGGCCCTATCGGCAGGCGCTCTGGCGCACTATGGTTCAGCCACGACAGCCTATGTCGCGTTGAGGCAACAGGCGGCTGCGCTGGCCCGCATTATTCAGACGAAACGCCATTGGAAGGACCCAGAATGCGCAGCCACGCCCAAGCCGTCGTCATCGGAGGCGGCGTCATCGGATGCTCCATCCTCTATCACCTGACCAAGCTCGGCTGGACAGATGTGGTTTTGCTGGAGCGCGATGAACTGACGTCTGGCTCCACCTGGCACGCCGCGGCCAACATCCATGGGCTGCATGACAGCACCAATATCTCGCGCCTTCAGCACTACACCATGACGCTTTACAAGGATCTGGAGGCGGAGACGGGCCAAAGCTGTGGGGTCTTTCAATCCGGCAGCCTCTACCTCGCGCAGACCGAGGCCCGAGAGCACCAATTGCGGCTGCAGGCGGCGAAGGCCAAGCTGTACGGCATGAATTTCCACGAGGTCAGCCGCGCCGAGGCGGAGGCGCTGCATCCCATGGTGGATTTCGACGGCATCCGTTGCATCATGTTCGAACCGGACGGCGGCAATGTGGATCCCTCTGGCGTGACGGCGGCCTATGCGGCGGGCGCGCGGCAGCGCGGGGCAGAGATCCACCGATTTACCCCAGTTACGGGGACGGAGGCGCAACCGGATGGAAGTTGGATCGTGCGCACGCCCAAGGGCGACATCCAGACGCCATGGGTGATCAACGCCGCCGGTCTTTGGGGCCGCGAAGTGGGTCGGTTGGCCGGGATCGAGTTGCCACTGCAACCCACCGAACACCAGTATTTCGTCACCGAAGCCATCGCAGAAATCCAGGGCATGGACCGTCGCCTGCCATCGGTCGCGGACCGTGATGGCGAGTATTACTTGCGGCAAGAGGGCAAGGGGCTGCTTATCGGGGCCTATGAACGTGATGTGCGGCTCTGGGCCGAGGATGGGACACCGCTGGATTTCGCGCATGAGCTTTTCCCCGACGATCTGGAGCGCATCGAAGAGAACATGATGCGCGCCATCGCCCGGCTTCCCGCTGTCGAGACCGCCGGGATCAAGCGTGTCATCAACGGACCGATGATCTGGTCACCCGACAGCAATGTCCTGATGGGACCGGTGCCGGAAAAACCGGGCTATTTTGCCTGCTGCGGCATCATTCCGGGGTTTTCGCAATCCGGCGGAATGGGGTTGATGGCGGCGCAATGGATCATCGAGGGAGAGATGCAATACGACCTCTTCCCGTGGGACGTGGCGCGCTTTGGCGCATGGGCCACCGGCGATTTCACCAAGGCCCGGGTGAAGGACCAATATGCCCACCGTTTCGCGATCCACTTCCCCGGCGAAGAGCGCGCGGCGGGCCGCCCCATGCGCAAGCGGCCGGTCTATGATCGCCAGGCCAGGTTGGGCGCACATTTCGGGTTGAACTACGGTTGGGAACACCCGGCCTATTTCGATGCGGACGTGCCCGACACGGCCGGTTTTACCCGCCAGCCCTGGTTCGACAGTGTGGCCCGCGAGGCGCGGATGCTGCGCGAGAACGTCGGGATCATCGACATCTCGAACTTTGCCAAATACCGCGTGGCGGGTCCGGGGGCAGAGGCATGGCTGAATGCACTCTTTGCCAACCGCATGCCGAAACCGGGCCGCGCTTGTCTCACGCCGCTGATCTCGAAACGCGGCGGTATTGCCGGGGACGCCACGGTGGCGCGTCTGGATGACGACGAGTTCTGGGTGATTTCGTCGGGCATGGCAGAGCGCTATCACAAACGGTTCTTCGACGCGGTTCCGCTGCCCGAGGGCACAGATTTTGAGAGCCGCACAGAGGCGCAATGCGGTTTCAACGTGGCCGGACCAAACGCGCGGGCGCTTTTGCAGCGATTGACCAATACCTCGCTTGAGACCGAGGATTTCCGGTTCATGGCTTGCGCCTGGATCGAGTTGGCGGGCGTGCGGTGCCTTGCGCTGCGGGTGTCCTTTACCGGCGATCTGGGGTGGGAGCTGCACTGCGCGGTCGAGGATCAGGATCGCCTTTACGCCGCGCTGCTGGCGGAGGCCGAGGTCATGGGGGCCGGGCCCGTGGGCAGCCGCGCGCTGATGTCCTTGCGATTGGAAAAGGGCTATGGATCGTGGTCGCGCGAATATTCGCCCGAATACTGGCCGCAGGAGGTCGGGCTCGACCGCCTGTGCAAGATGGACAAGGATTTCCTGAACAAATCCGCCGTGGCCGAGGTTCTGCAAAAGCCCGCGCGAGAGGAGTTGGTGATCCTTGCGCTGGATGCAGCGGAGGTGCTGGCCTCCGGCGCGGATGCCTCGGGCGGGGAGCCGATCTTTCTGGACGGACAGGGCGTTGGGCGCGTGACCTCGGGGGGGTATGGTTTTGGCGTCGATATGAGCCTCGCGCTTGGCTATGTGCGCGCGGGCAGCGTGGCACCCGGCGACAGGGTCGAGGTCATGGTCCTCGGCCAGCCCCACAAGGCCACCCGCCTCGCAGAGCCGCCCTTTGACCCCAAGGGAGCGAAGCTGCGCGCCTGAGCGCCAAGGGTCGTCCCGGTGCCGGAGCAGCGTGCCTGCGGACCGGGCCCTGCGGCTCATGCATCCCGGGCCAGGGGCAGGGCGCTAGAGCGGGCGCACCTTGAGCCGGGTCAGCCGGTTGTTCTCCCGCGCCATGACCTCGAACCGGAAGCCGTGGAAACTGAACACCTGACCCACGGTCGGGATCATCTGGCTTTCAAAGATCACAAGCCCGGCGACCGTGTTCGCCTCGTCATCGGGCAGGTTGAAATCGGTGGCGCGGTTGAAGTCACGGATCGTCATGGCACCTTCGACAAGGTAATGGTTGTCGTCGCTCCGGACGATCTGGTGGTCCGCTTGCGGGTCGAATTCATCCGTAATCTCGCCGACGATCTCCTCGAGGATGTCTTCAAGCGTGATCAACCCCTGCAGCGAGCCGTATTCGTCCACCACCATGGCAAAATGCGTCCGGCGGCGCAGGAATTCGCGCATCTGGTCGTCCAGCGCCGTGGTGTCGGGGATGAAATAGGGTTTCATCGCGACGTCCTCGACCCGAAAGCCGGTCAGGGCCTCGCGCGCCTTTTCGGCCTTGTCGAGCAACTTGTACATCGCGCGCAGCAGGTCTTTTGCATGGATCAACCCGATGATGTTTTCCGGGTCGCCGCGAAACACGGGCAACCGCGTGTGCGAGCTTTCGAGACATTGTTGCAGGATGTCCTGCGGCGGCGTGTCCGCGTCGATCATTTCGATCTTTGACCGATGCAGCATGATTTCTTCGACGGTGCGTTCGCTCAGGTCGAGCGCGCCAAGTATCCTGTCGCGGTCTTCCTTTTCGACGACACCTTCGGAATGGCCCAATTGCAGCGCGCCTGCGATCTCTTCGCGAACCGCGAGGATATGGCTGTCGGGGTCCGTGGCGACGCCGAACATGCGCAGCATCAGCCGCACGAACGCGCGCACCGCGGAGACGACCGGCGAAAACAGCCGCACGACCACCGAGATCGGGCTCGCCACGCGGGCGGCGGCGGATTCGGGGTTGGTGATGGCGTAGGTCTTGGGCAGAACTTCTGCAAAGATCAGCACCAGCAGGGTCATGACCAGCGTTGCCAGCGCGACGCCGCTCTCGCCGAACGCCCGGGTAAAGAGCGCGGTGGCCAGCGAGGTGGCGAGGATATTCACCAGGTTGTTGCCAAGCAGGACCGAGCCGATCAGGCGTTCGTTGTCCTCGGTGATATGCAGGGCCTTGGCCGCCCCATTCGCCCCCCTGTCCGCCGCGGCGCGCAATTTCCCGCGCGATGCCGCCGTCAGGGCGGTTTCCGACCCGGAGAAGAAGGCGGAAAGCATGATCAGGCCAATGATCGACGAGGCGGTGATCCAAAAAGCGGCATCCAGCGTGCCGGTCTGCGGTTCCATCTCAAACAGGTCTCACAATTGCGTCCCTACTGGTTATGGGGCGCGGACGAGGCGTGTTCAAGTGGGGTCGGTTGCCACGTGTTGGTTCGTTTGCAACGAAGCACGGGAACCTGTCCATTTGATGGCGCCACACCGGATGCAATCCGCGCCCTCCGATGTCACGGGTGGGCGGATCAGGGGACGAAAAGGGGTTTCGACACGATGACGGGCCACAGGGGGCTGGCTCAGATCTTGTAAGCCAGTCGCAACCCACCCCAGTGCTGGTCGGCCACGCGAATGGGGGCGGACAGATCCTTCATCATGACGAAATTGCCGCCGCCCATGTCGCGGCGATAGACCTGTAGCAGGAAGGGGCGCTCGTTGCGGCCCGCCTTCAGTCCCACCCGATCGTCAAAGATGCGGCGGTTGCGCGCATTTGCGGCATTCCACACAGGGTCACGTCCCTGCGGTTGCGAGAACGTCTTGTTGTGGGTCGGCAGATAGCCGTTTCTGTCCACTGCCGCGCAAAACACGATTCGTGGATCCCGCGACAACACCGGTTCCTGGATTTCGGGCAGCAGCGCATCGGTCAACCGCGTGAAAGGCGCCATGACTTGCGCGGGATCGCTGCCCTCGATGCGCGCGTAGCGATCGGAAAACAGGTCGTTCCTGGTGATTTGTCCCTCGGACAGGGCCTTTTCGAACATCTGGCAAATCTGTCCGGCGAGGTCCTGCACCAGAGTGATCATCTCGCTGTCTTCGCCGCTGCCGCCAAGGGCCACCGCGTGCTGAAGGATGGTCTCCGAGGAATCGATCAGGCTGTGGCAGCGCCGGGAGGCTTCGTCCACACCTTCGGTCACGCCGCTCACCGACGCGATCATCCCGTTGACGGAGGCACTGGTCCGGGTGACCGCGGTCCGCGCCTGGCTTGCCTCCTCGGAGAGGGCAAGAGAATCGGTGCGCAGGCTCTCTATTCCGGATTCGATTTCGCCCAACGCCTTGTCGGTCTCGCCGGAGCGTGAAATCACGTCTTCGGCCTTTTCCGCGGTGGCCTGCGCGTCCCGATGCAGTCTTGCCATCCAGTCCGACAGGCGCGACACGGTCTGGGTGATCGTCGCCGCGGCATCTGCCGTCTTCTGGCTGAGATCCTTCACCGAATCCGCCACGATGGAGAATCCCTTGCCAGCCTGCCCGGCGCGCGCCGCTTCGATCTTGGCGTTTATGGCGAGAATGTGCACTTGCCACGCGATATCAGAGATCATCCCGTTGGACGTGCGAACATCCTGCAGCATCGCCTCAACCGCGTCGCTGTCGCCATGAACAGAGCGCACCCATTCCGCCAGCGCTTGCGAACTGTGCCCTGTGTCATTGATGAAACTGGCAGAACTGCGCACCCGCGTCAGCGTGTCTTCCGTCATGCTGGCCATGCGCTGCACCGCCCCCAGCATCCGTTCGCTGGTCTGCGACAACTCCTGCGTCTGGGTGCCGATGGCGTCGAGATCCTCCAACTGAAGCCGGCAGCGCCCGTCGAGGTCCTCGAGAAAACCGCTGACATCCACGGTTTCCTTGCCCAGCCCGTTGGCCTCGCTGGTCAGCGCCGTCAGTGTCTGCGACGGATCTTCGACGCTCAGATCGGTGGTTAACTGCATTGCCTACCCCTCTTTTGGGGCAGGCCTAGCACAGAGCGGCAAACAGACCCTTAAGCCTCTTGCGCCTGTTTGGCCGAAGCAGTCGCCTCTGTCGCCGCATCAAGGGACAGCAGGATCGAGGCGTGCCGGTTCTTGTAGGCCGCGGCTGGGCGCAGCACTTCGAGCCCGTCAAACGGGGCAGGTGGCGTCGGGCCGTCCTGCTTCAGCATCGCCTTGAGAGCGTCGCGCGCGGCCTCTATCTGCGTCGGCGTCTGGCCGATGATCGCCCCGCCCACGACCGAGGCCGCAGCCTGACCCAGCGCGCAGGCCTTTACGTCCTGCCCAAAGGCGACAACCTGGCCATCGCGCACTGCCACATCCACCGTCACGGTGGACCCGCAGAGCGGCGAACGCTTTTTGACGCTGGCATCCGGTGCGTCGAGGCGCGACAGATGGGGAATATCCGCCGCGAGTTCGAGAATGCGGCCAGAGTACAGCTTGATCAGATCGGTTTCGGTGCTCATCTCGCCACCCTCTCTTTGCCAATGCGCCTTTGTGGTGGCGCGCCTTGTCGTCCTTGCGTCGCAGGGCTTTCCCCCCTGCGCCGTTCCACATACATAGGCGCCATGCAGGTCGAAACAAAAGGTTTTTCGCATATGGCGTTCGATCCCACCACTTTGGTCTACAATCCCCAAGGGTTGATCCCCTGCATCGCGCAGGACGAAACATCCGGCGAAGTGCTGATGATGGCCTGGATGAACGCCGAAAGCGTCGCGGCCACGCTGGAAACCGGGCGCGTCACCTATTGGTCGCGCTCGCGTCAGGCGTTCTGGATCAAGGGAGAGACTTCTGGCCATACCCAGACCCTTGTGGATCTGCGCGTGGATTGTGACCGGGACTGCCTGCTCGCCATCGTCACGCAGGTCGGGGCGGCCTGCCACACGCATCGGCGCACGTGCTTTTACACCTCGGTCACGGGCGATGAAGAGCGCGTGTTGATGGCGCCGATGGAAGGCGACTGAGGCCAGAGCCAAAGTCAGCGCCCAAGTTTAAGCCCAAGTCAGAGCCCCAACAGCGCCCGCACCTGCGTCGGCGTCCGGCCTTCGTCCCGGTATGTCGCAAGCGCGCGCGCATCGTCCCGCTTTGCCAGGCGTTTTCCGGTCTCGTCACGGATCAGGTCGTGGTGACGGTAGATGGGTGAAGGCAGGCCCATAAGCGCTTGTAGCAGAACGTGAATCGCCGTTGCCGTGAAGAGATCCTCACCTCGGACCACATGGGTGACGGCTTGCGCGGCATCGTCGATGACAACCGCGAGGTGGTAGGCCGCGCCAAAATCCTTGCGCGCCAGAACCACATCCCCAACGTCGTGGCGCAGATGCGCCTCTGTGACCGCGATCCAGCCGCTTTCACCGTTCGGTCCCCGACCGGTCTCCTCGAACCCCAGCGGCGCAGGTGTCGGCAAGAGCGCGCAAGCCACAGCCATGTTCAGGCGCAGGGTCACGCCACGCGGCCGAGGCGCGTCACTCTGCGGCGCCCGGGATGCCTGCGGCTCAGGGCGGCAAGTGCCGGGATAAATCAGCCCGTCCGGTCCCATGCAAAGCGCACCTTCCTGCGGTGCGGAGAGGGCGTCACGGATGTCGCGCCGGCTGCAGTGACAAGGGTAGAGCAACCCGCGCCGCCACAACGCGTCCAATGCGGCGTCATAAGCCGCCATATGTTCGGATTCGCGCCTGCAGGGTTCGGGCCAGTCGAGTCCCAGCCATGCGAGATCGGCCTTGATCTGTTGTTCCCATTCGGGGCGGGCGCGCGTCTGGTCCAGATCATCGATCCGCAACAGGAAGGTGCCCCCGGCAGCCTCCGCAAGCCCTTGTGCGATCAGCGCAGAATAGGCATGGCCCAGATGCAGCGGCCCTGTCGGGCTAGGCGCGAAACGGGTGGTGAGGGTCACGCTTTCTCAAGACCGTAAACGTTGGACCCCATCTCACGGCCTGGCAGGTGCGGACCGTGCTCGCAGAATCGCTCGATCACCACGCCGGTCTGTTTGAGTTCGGTGATCTTTGCGCTGTAAGATGGGTCTTGAAGCGTATGATCGTTAAAGGAAAATACCGCAAATCCGCCTTTGGGGAGTTGCTCCAGAATCCGATCGAGAATCGGCAATGGCGCGGCGCCCGCACCGATCACACCGATGGCGGCAATGGTGTTGTAGCCCGAGGGCACCGGATCCTCGGGTCCGATGAGAGACAGGCTGCGATAGGCGCCTTTGCCGCGCGCGACCTCAAGCATGCCTTCGGACAGGTCCACACCGTCGAGGGTCGTGAACCCGGCGGCGCGCAGCGCAAGACCAGACAGACCCGTGCCGCAGCCGAAATCCAGGATGGGACTGTCTTTGTCGGTCAAGACCTGCACAAGGGCGTCGGCGCAACGACCCGGGGTGACATAGCCGTTCTGCGCAACTTCGTCTTCGTAACTCTTTGACCAAGCGTCATAAATTTCGCGCGTTTCATCAGATGTCCGCGCCGAATAGACCTTGTCGAGAAAGCGATCCGCCATGCCCGTTTTCCTCTATTGCGCTGCCTCTGCCGAAGATTGGGCGGCCAGCCAATCCGACCATACCGCTTTTGCGCGGTCGGTATAAGCCTTGTAGCGGTCGCGTCGCCCCTTGCGCCCGCCCCGCAGCCCTTCGAGAGGGCGGAAGAGGCCGAAATTCACGTTCATGGGCTGAAAGCTCTTGGCCTCCGCGCCACCGGTGATGTGATGGATCAGGGCGCCGTGGGCGCTGTCCTGAGGGACGTCCGGCAAGACTTCCCCCATGATCTCGGCCGCCGCCATGCGTCCCGCCAACAGCCCCATGGCAGAGGATTCGACATATCCCTCGACACCAGTGACCTGTCCCGCAAAGCGGATATTGGGTTTGGAGCGCAGCCGCATCTGCGCGTCCAGCAGGCTGGGACTGTTCAGGAAGG
>JBELMB010000094.1:0-19446 GCA_042088665.1 Sagittula sp. | reverse complement strand
CACGACCACGATCGGCAGCGCCAATACAATGGCCGACAGGCCCAGATAGACTTTGGCCCAAAACGTCATGCAGAGGCTCCCGAACGGTTGACCAGAAGCTGGCCAAGCCAAAGACACAGGCCGCCCGTGATCAGCAAGATCACCGCCTGCGCCGCGCCAAACGGTGCATTCAGGGTCGAGCCCCGAACGGCCTCGTAGACCGAGACGGCCAGCGTTTGCTGCGCCGGGTCGGCGAACACGGTGACGGTCACATAAGACCCCAGCAGAAAGACGAACAACAAGAACAAGGTGCCGATCAGCGGCAGGCGCACCGAAGGCAGGACGACCGTGCGGATGACCGTCCATGGCCGTGCGCCCATGGTGCGCGCGGCCTCGACCATGGATTGATCCAGCCGCGACAAGGCCGGGTACATCAGCACAACCGCATAGGGCCAGACAAGATACGACATGGTCAGAACGGTCGCGACCTCTGAGGTCTTGAAC
Organism: Sagittula sp.; assembly: GCA_042088665.1. Taxonomy (GTDB): domain Bacteria; phylum Pseudomonadota; class Alphaproteobacteria; order Rhodobacterales; family Rhodobacteraceae; genus JBELMB01. The sequence goes on along the minus strand of JBELMB010000094.1, from coordinate 18,963 downwards.
TTCAGATCCCTTGGATTGGCCAATCCCCAGTCACGAAACTGCTGGAACCAGCCGATGTCCTTGAGAAACTGCGTCACTCCGGTTTCGCGCAGCACCATCGGCAGGCCGGAGCGGTTCGACAGCAAGATGTCCCAGCCCATGACGATGAACACTTCGGACAGCGACATGGCGGCCAGCAGAAACACCAGCCAGCGGCTTTGCGCCGCGCGCGACAGTCGGGTCAGGATATAGGTAAACGGAAACGCCGTAAGGACGGCCAGGATCGATGCAATCACGGCGTAATACAGCGAATACCAAAGGCGGTTCAGATACAGCAACGTCGTCGTTTCAGGCCAATCGGCCCCGACAAAGAACCGCTGGTAATTGGCGGCCGTGAACGACCATTCCCAAGCCGCGCCTTCAATCTTTTGCCCGAACGAGATGGCCAGAACCAATCCGAAGGGCACCACGCAAAACGTCAGCACAAAGAGCCAAAGCAAGACCGCCCACCGCGCAACGCGCTGTTTGGTCAACGCAGCGGTAACAGCCGGATCCGTGCCGCGCGCATCATGGGCGTCAAACGCCGTCATGCGGCACTTTTTTCTGGCAGTGCCGCAGGATAGACGAACAATGCCGCCGGCGGCAGATGCAATTCGGTGCTTTGCCCCACGGCAAAGGCGCGGGGTTTTTCACCCAGCGCATATTCCACGATCATGGAGCCCAGCGGCGTGTCGAAATAGATGTCACGGGTCGGGCCCACATCGCGCACAAAGGTGACTGTTGCGGGCACGCGGTTGCCCTCCGGCATCGGATCCTCGACACAGGCTTGCTCTGGTCGGATGGCGACGCGCACCGGAGACCCGGGCGTGAATCGTGCCTCTGGAACGGAGAGTGTCAGCCCCCCCGCCTCGATCGCACCGTTTGCCACGACCCCGTCAAAGAAGTTCGCACGCCCGATGAAATCGGCCACGAAGGCATTGCCGGGCTTGTGATAGATGTCTTGCGGCGGGCCGGATTGCTCCACCCGTCCGTTGGACATGACGACGATCTTGTCGGCCATGGTCATGGCTTCGCGTTGGTCGTGCGTCACAACGATTGTCGTGATCCCGAGGCGCTGCTGCAACAGGCGCAGTTCAACCTGCATCGCTTCGCGCAGATTGGCGTCGAGCGCGGACATGGGCTCGTCGAGCAGGAAAATCTCGGGCTCCTGTGCGAGGGCCCGCGCAATTGCGACACGCTGCTTCTGGCCGCCGGACAAGGCGCCGATGCGTCGGTCCGCAAAGGCGCTCAACTGGACAAGGTCCAGCAATTGCGCGGCCTTTTCATGCGCTTGCCCCTTTGGGACACCCGCAATGGTCAGTGAGTAACACACATTTTCGCGCACGTTCAGATGCGGAAACAGGGCAAAGTTCTGAAACACCATGCCGAACTTGCGCTCATGCGCGGGTGTCGACGTCAGATCGGCATCCCCCAGAAGGATCTTGCCCCCTGTCGGCTCTTCGAGCCCGGCAACCATCCGCAACAGCGTCGTCTTCCCGCACCCTGACGGCCCGAGAAGGGCCGTCAGTTCACCATTGTTGAAGTCGAGGTCCACGCCCTCGACGGCGCGGACACTGCCATAGTCCTTGCGGATGGCTTTCAGAGACAGGTCAGGCATCGTGGTTCAAGACGTGCCCAGCATCGTTTCCCAAGTTTCCTTGATGAACGTCTCATTGTCGAGATAGGCAGAATAGGCCGGCTGGATCGCTGGTGTGCCCGAGACGAACGAGAATTCCTCATCCGTGAGGTCGGTCTTCTCTTTGGCGACCAGCGGGGCCGTGCCGATATTGCGCGACATCAAAGCCTGCGTGGCCGGGTCAGAGGAGAAGTTGATGAACTCTTCGGCCTCGTCCTGCTTTTCCGACAGCGTCGACAGACACCAGGATCCATAGCCCTGCGGGTTGCCTTCTTTCGGGAAGAGGGACTGGATCGGGAAACCATCGGAGGCCATCAACTGGGCCACGTCGTGATAGTAGGTCCCGCCGATCACATCGCCGTTCTTCATCGCTTGTTCCATCTGGCTTTCAGCGGTCCACCAGATCGCGGTGTTCTTCTTCAGTTCACGCGCTTTCTCGACAAGGGCGACGATGCCATCATTGGTTGCGAATGTGGCTTCGCCCTCAAAGAATGTCGCCGCGATGATGTCGAGCAGATTGGAGTTGAAGTTCTTCGGCAGCCCGAGGCTCGCTTCGAACTGGCCTTCGTCCCAGAAATCGGCCCAGGAAGTGGGCGGCGTTGTCACGTATTCCGGATTGACCACCATAGAGGTGAACCACGACATGGCGCCGATGCCGATGATGCCGGATGCGTCATCGAACACGAAGTAGTCATCGAGGTTCGAGATCGTACCCATGTTTTCTGCGCGCAGGGGTTTGAGCATGTCACCAATCCGCGACGCCTTGATCAGCGCGTCGCGCGCATAAAGCGAGACATCGGCAGGCACGGTGCCAGCCGCCGTTGCCTGTTGCATCGTCACCAGCCAGTCCGAGGAATTGGGCTGTGTGACGCTTTCGATCGTGATGCCCGTGGCTTCGGTAAACGCCGGGTAGACGTAGGATTTGAAGCTGTCTTCGAAATAGCCGCCATAAGACCCGACCTTGAGGCTGCGGCTTTGCGCGATCAACGGCGTGCCGATGACACTGCTCGCGAGCGCCAGCCCGCCAACGCTTGCCGTGGATCTCAATAGCTTGCGGCGATTGATACTAGTCATTTTCGGTTTCCCCTGTTTGACGCCCACAGCGCCCTTGTCCCTGTTGCACGCGGTCCACGGCCCGCTGTTGCCAGCGGCCACTCGCTGCTGCGCCTAGGGGGCGAAGAACGGGCCATCTGAGTCAATCATTCTCGAAACGCGTGCTGCGAAACCTAGCGAATGCCGAAAAAAGCGGCACAATATCCAAGGAGGCGCAGTTTTTTTAGGCTGAAAACGGTGTCGAAGCGACTTTGCAAGACGTGGCTTGATTGGTGCCCCGTTATCCTTGACGTGAGTATTGGGACACGCGGAGGGCGCATTATGGATACCAAAACAGCAGATCAGACAGCACTCAAGATCGAGACCGCAAACTTGCCGGTCATTGATTTGTCCGGGCTCTTCACAGGAAATGCGGATGATCTCGCAGAGGTGGCAAGCGCCCTGGGACGCGCGGCGCGCACGTCCGGGTTCTTTTACATCACCGGCCATGGTGTCCCGCAGTCGTTGATTGACGATACATTTGCGGCCTCCAAGGCGTTTCACGAAATGCCGCGGCGTTACAAGATGAAATACTGGTCCGGCTTCACGACGCATCACCGCGGCTATGTGCCATTCGAGGAAAACGGTCGCAAATTCCCCAAGGAGATCAATTTCAACGAGGCCTGGGATATGTCGTTCGAGGCGCCCGCCGATCACCCCGACTACCTCGCAGGATGGCGGATGACCGGGCCCAATATCTGGCCTGATCTGCCAGGCTGGAAAGAGACCGTGTCGCGTTACTACGATGCGATCTTTGCGCTGGGACTGAAGATGATGGACGCTCTGGCACAGGAATTGGGGGTGGATCCAAAGGAGTTGACCAAGCACATCAATTGCCCGACCTCCCAGTTGCGTTTGCTGCGCTACATCGAAAACGACATGGCCGCGACCAAGGATGTGGTCGGCATCGGCGCGCATTCCGACTTTGAATGTTTCACCATCTTGCTGCAAGGCGCGCCGGGTCTGCAGGTCATGAACGCCGAAGACGTCTGGGTCGAAGCGCCACCGCTGCCGGGATGCTTTATCGTCAACATCGGCGATATCTTCGAGGCCTGGTCAGGAGGGCAGTTCAAATCCACCCAACACCGGGTGAACAACATCGGACATGAACGCTATTCGATGCCGCTGTTCTTTGGTCTGGACTACGATTCCATCGTCGAGCCGCTTGAAAAATTCAGGACGCCGGAGACGCTGAAAAAGTACCCGCCCCTGAAGGCAGGCGAACATTTGATGCGCATGACCGTGCCATCCTTTCGCTACATGGCCGACGCCAAAGAGAACGGCGACATGGTGCTGGACTACGAAGTCCCCGAAGAAAACCCGTTCAAACGCGAAGCAAGGCAGCCGGAGGAATGACACCGCATCCGGATTTCAAAGACCTCGACGTTCCAACCAAATGTCAACTGGGGGCCTTCGCGCTGAATATCCTGACGGCAGCGGACCTCGAAGAGGATTACCACGGTGTGATGTCTTCGACGGCGGTTCTGACGGGGCTGTTTGGCGGGACATGGCCCGTGGGCCTGACAAAGGCCGACGACGAGATCGACCTGCACTGGCACCACCGCGAATTCACGACAAAGCGGTCATTTGCATGGGTCATTCGCGACGCATCGGGCGCCTATATCGGCTGCGCATATCTTTTTCCCGACTGGCTCGTAACGGGGTCGGGCCGCGCAGTCTATTGGGTGGTCGACCGCCCGGACAGGCTCTCTGTATTAGAGGCGTTCGGACCGCTCTATGTGGCATGGCTCAAGGACTTGCTCGTTGATGGCTACGACCTCGAAGTTCTGTTCAACAGCCAGGTCAGGCAGGCAACAGCCTCTTCTTGAGCTCAAAGGCATTTTGTCGGACCTTTGACTGGCGCCTGCTCTCGGACGCCATCAGCGGCGCTGGCCCATGCTCTCGGTGATCCATGGATCTGTCGCACGGGCGCGATGGGCAGAGCCACCGCTTGACGCATATCTGCCCAAAACAGGGATGCCGCGCCAAAGCCCGATGACATCCGTTTGGGTCAGCATCTTCATGCGCAAAAGAGGCTGTGACAGGTCAGGATTTGAGGCCGCTACTCGAATTCAATGTCGATGGTTCCCAGAGGCCCGAAACTTGCGTGCAAGCGACTGCCCGGGGCCACGGCGACCGATTTGACCGGCGCACCTGTGATGACGATGTCGCCCGCTTTCAACGCCCCGCCAAGGCCCCGAAACTCCGGCAATTTGTTGGCCAGCCACGCGAGAGGTGCACCGGGGTGGCCCATGACATCGCTGGCAGGCGCCGATTGCGCGTGGCCGTCGACCTCCATGGTCAGGTCAATTGCGCCGAGATCCAGATCATCCGGCGCGCAAGACTGCGTTCCCAGAACGACGAACCCGGCACCGGCATTGTCCGACAATGAATCGTTCGCCGCCGCGCGCATCGCGCCGACACGGCTATCGATGACTTCGATCGCAGCCATGACCCGCGAGGATGCCGCAAGCGCATTCGCAAGCGTGACCCCCGGGCCAGTCAGCGGTTTGGCCAGTTCAAACGCCAATTCAGGCTCCGCGCGCGTGTCGCACAAATGGCCGATGGCCAGCGGCTTTCCTGACGGCACAAACATGTGTTCCAGCAGAATGCCAAAGTCTGGCCCCGTCATCCCGTACATCTTTTGCATAGCCTCGGACGTGAAACCGATCTTGTGCCCCTTGGGCACTCCACCATCCGCGATCAAGTGATCGACCAGTTTGCGGCGGATGCGGTAGGCGTCTTCGAAACCGTAGTCCAACGTCTCGGACGGCGGATCGATCCCCTGCCCCGTCTGAATGGCCGCATGCAACCGCGCCGCGATCACATCGTGCTGGGCCTCTGTCAGTTTACAGGTCGTGGGCATTGTGGTCAGTCCTTCGGCAATCCCTGCGCATTAGGGGAGCGAAACGGTGCGAGCTGTCAATTTTTTTTCGCCTCGCGCGCCGTCGCGCCATTCTTGGCTGGGAAGCTGCACGCCGCCGCAGCATAGTCACCGTATCTTTCATTTTGCCCGCGGCCCGCAGGATGACCGCCGCAGGCGCGCCAGCCCCGCCTTGAGGACGATCCGAATGCCCCGCTACCGCATGCCCGCCGAATGGGAACCGCACAGCCGCACATTGATCGGCTGGCCTTGCCGCGCGTGGTCATGGGGCGACACGCTGGAACAAGGTCGCGCCGAGTTTGCGAAGGTTGCCAACACTCTGTGCGAGTTTGAGCCGGTGACCATGGTCTGCGCCACCGCGGCACAGGCCGCCGATGCGCGCAGCCGCCTGTCGGCCAAGGTCGATGTGATGGAACGGCCCATGGACGGGTCATGGCTGCGCGACAACGGGCCGGTTTTCGTAACCAACGGAACGGATCTGCAGGCGCGCCATTTCAAGTTCAATGCCTGGGGCGAACGCCATCCAGACCGCGACCGCGATGCCCGGCTGGGCGCCACTTTGGCCGCCGATCTGGGCATCCCGGTCGCGCCCATCGACATTGTTCTGGAGGGCGGCGCCGTCACCGTGGACGGCGCAGGCACATTGATCGCGCCCGAAGGCTGTGTCCTGCACGAAACCCGCAACTGGCACTTGTCAAAAGACGAGGTCGAGCATGGCTTGAAACAGGCCCTCGGTCTGGACCGCATCCTGTGGATCCGCGAAGGGCTGACCGAAGACCAGGCCCGCGACCCGGACCGCATGTATTACGGGACCGACGGCCATATCGACCTGTTCATGTGTTTTATCAACGTGAACCACGTTCTGATGCTCGAGGTGCCAGAGGACAACGTGAACGCCGCGGCGCTGGCTTCTGCCCGCCGCGTGCTCGAGGCGGCCGGGATCGAGATCACCGGCTTTCCCCATATGTCGCGCTTTGAGGCGGGAGGGCACAGCTATATCGCGCCGTACATGAACTTTTACATCTGCAACGGCGCGGTCTTGATGCCCATGACAGGCGAAGACCCCACTGCGGACGAAGCCGCCCGCCTCGACCTCGCCCGTCATTTTCCCAACCGCGAAGTGATCGGCGTGCAGATGCGCGCGGCCCCGATGCAGGGCGGCGCAATCCACTGCCTGACGCAGCAAGTGCCTGCAGTGTAGATCAGGCATAGACCGTGGCCAAATAGCCTTGCGCCTACCGCGTTCTCAGCGCGTCCAATCCCCCGTTCACGCGAGTTTTCATTCGCGAAAGTACAACGGCGCGTCTGGCGTACGACGCGTTGGCAGAAGAAACGAACGCGACTCTGCTGCCCAAGCGGCTGATCCCCAGAATCGAGGCGTCCTTTTGTGTGCGCTACTGTGCAAACACGACGGAACGCGACCCGGCGCAGGTCTTGACGGACGTCCGGCCCATTCTGGAACATGCGGTCAAGGAAGGTCTGCCGCTGCAATACCCCCACGTGCCCGTGCCGGGTGTGACGCGCCGCACGGCGGTCATTCCGGCCTCCCGATGTCTCACAAGCGAAAATCGTCAGGGGGGTCTTTTGAGGTTCTCGCCTAAGATCGAGAGCGCCTCGGAACTGGATGCCCGGTGCCGGGGCCGCGGCCCAGTCGCGGCCCGGTCGCGGAGTAGGGTCAGTCTGGATGTCCAACAGACCTTCTTCGCGCCCGCTGACGGCGCACACAAAGACCCAAGCTTTACGCGCATCTTGCAAAGGCCTCGGCGCGAAAATGTCTTTGCCCCATACACTTATGCGCCTTCCCACGGCCTGCCGCGAGGCCGTTCAATGGCAAATATGGCCCACCTGTCGGCCATGGATCACCGCGCGGAGAAGCCACCGCCCTCCACACCGCAATTGCACCGTGAGACCTGACGCCGGATCGCCGCGATCTTTCAACCGAGGCTGCGCGGCCGCCCGTTTTCGAAGACTCGACTTTCCATTGCCGCGCAGTATGTTTCCCACCTGTCGGGATGAGGCCCGGCAAAAACAAGACAAGGCTCAGGGGGGAAGAGTGAGTATACGAGACACTGTGCAAGCCAAGCTTGCAGAGGCGGTAGCCGAACATTCACCGATGCCGTTTCCCGAAGCCATCGACGATGATGACGAGCTGGATGTATTCGGTCTGGATTCCCTTGCCTTCATGGGGCTTTTGACCGCCATCGAAAAGGATGTGGGCTTTATCCCCCGGGCCATTCTGGAAGGCGATCTCTACCCTGAGACCTTCGGAGAGCTTGTGGATGCCTATGACACCCAAGGCGCAAAATGAAAGCCGCAGATCTCCCGTTATACTACAACATGAGCGAGATCCTCGAGCACAACCTCGACACGCGCTCTGACAAGACCGCGCTCTGGAGCGCCGATGGATCGATGACCTTCCGCGAGGTCTCTGATCAGGCAAACCGGGTCGGGAACGCGCTTTTGCGTCAGGGTGTTCGCTTTGGTGAATGTGTCGCCATCCTGTGCCCTGATCGTCCGGAATGGGTGACGTCCTTCTTTGGCATCGCCAAGATCGGCGGCGTGGCGCTGGGAATGAACACGCTCCTGAAGACCGAGGAATATGACCACATCCTGGGTGACAGCCGCACCCGCGTGCTGATCGTGCACGAGAGCTTGCTGAATGTCATCGCCCCCGTGCTGGCCAACCACCCGACGCTGGACCGTGTCATCCTGATCGGTGACGCAGAGGACAGCCCCCATACAGCCTTCGACGACTGGATCGCAGGCGAAGAGACCACGCTTGAGACCGCGCACACCCATCGCGACGATTTCTGTTCGCTGCATTATTCCAGTGGCACGACCGGCATGCCCAAGGGCGTGTTGCACGCGCACAAGGACTACCCGCTGATCGGGCAGTTGTCGGGCGTGAACGAGTTCGGCATGACGCAAGAGGATCGCACCTTTTCCGTCGCCAAACTGTTTTTCGTCTATGGAATCGGCGGCAACCTGATCTTTCCCTGGTATGTGGGCGCAAGCTGTGTGCTGCACGCGGGACCGCCCCGGCAGGCCGCCGCGGTCCTCAAGACAATCGAGACCTTTGAACCCACGATCCTGATCGGCGTTCCGACGGTCTATGGTGCCATGCTCGCCATGCCGAAATTCAACGAGCGCTACAGCCTCGGGTCGATCCGGATGTGCCTGTCTGCGGGCGAGCCGTTGCCGGCCCGGACGTGGCAGGCATGGAAGGACGCCACCGGGCTGGAGATCCTCGACACCATCGGCTGTACCGAGACCTACCACACCTTCATGGCCAATCGTCCCGGCGCCATTCGTCCCGGCAGCAGCGGCAAACCCATCGGCGGCTATGACGTGCGCCTCGTGGACGATGACGGCAATGATGTGCCCGCCGGAGAGATCGGCAACCTGATGGTGCGCGGCGAGTCCACGGCCCTGTCCTACCTGCATCAATACGAGAAAAGCCGGCACACATTTCGGGGTGAGTGGCTGTTCACGGGCGATCAGTACCGCGTCGACGAAGACGGCTATTACTGGCATCAGGGACGCGGCGACGACATGCTCAAGGTCGGCGGGCTCTGGGTGTCGCCAACCGAGATCGAGAATGTGCTTTGCGAGCACGCTTGCGTGACCGAGGCCGCCGTTGTCGGGCATATGGACAATGCCGGATTGCTGAAGCCCAAGGCCTTTGTCTGTCTTGAGAAAGACATTGAGGCATCGGATGCCGTTCTGGGGGAGCTGCTGAAGCACTGTGCCAAACGGCTGGATGCGCACAAACGTCCCCGTTGGCTGGATTTTCTGGACGACTTGCCGCGCACCGCGACCGGCAAATTGCAACGCTTCAAACTGCGAGAGCATTAGGGCATGTCGGAACATATGCGGTCGGGTGACGCCCAACCTCTCACGCTTGAAGAGGCAAACGCCGAAATCGAGCGCCTGCGCGCTGAACTGGCGGCGAAGGACGATGGCAAATCGGCCCGGGACCCGATCGCCGTGGTGGGCATGGGGTGTCGCTATCCCGGCAATGTCAAAACGCCGGACCAGTTCTGGGACCTGCTCAGCTCCGGGCGCGATATCCTGCGCGACATCCCCGGCGAACGCTGGGACGTGGAGGCGCATTACGATCCCGAAGTGACCGTGCCCGGCAAGATGTATGTGCGACAGGGTTACTACCTCGACGACATCGACCAGTTCGACCCGCAGTTCTTTGGCCTGTCCCCGCGCGAAGCCGAAAGCCTCGATCCGCAACAACGCCTCGTGATGGAAATCTGCTGGGAGACACTGGAACATGCGGGCATCGCGCCGAGCAGTCTGAAGGGCGGGAAAACAGGGGTTTTCGTTGGCCAATACTGGGATGACTATTCCGCCCAGAGGATCTATTCGGCCGACAATCGCGAGATTGACCGCTACGCCCAACTCAGCGCCCTGCGCGGATTGACGGCGGGCCGGATCTGCCACCTGCTCGACAGCCACGGGCCTGCCATTCAGCTTGATACCGCCTGTTCGTCATCGTCGCTGGCGGTGCATCTGGCCTGCCAATCGCTGCGGTCCGGCGAAAGCGATCTGGCGTTGGCGGGGGGCGTGAGCCTCGTCCTTGCGCCGGAACATCTGATCGGTATTTGCCAGATGACGGCCCTGTCGCCGGACGGGCGCTGCAAGACCTTTGACGCCAGCGCCGATGGCTTTGGTCAGGGCGAAGGTTGCGGCATGATCGCGCTCAAGCGGCTGAGCGATGCGCGTGCCGATGGCGACACGGTCCTTGCTGTCATTCAGGGCTCTGCGGTCAACCACGACGGGCAGGCCCGCACGGTCACGACGCCCAGCGGCCCGGCGCAACGCGCCATGCTGCAAGAGGCCCTCGACGACGCGGGCCTGTCGCCGCATCAGATCGATTTTGTCGAGACCCACGGCACCGGAACCCCCTTGGGCGATCCCATCGAAGTGAGCGCGATCGCGCGGGTTCTATGCGAGGACCGGACCGATCCCTTGTACCTCGGCTCGGTCAAGACCAACGTTGGCCACCTCGATTCCGCCGCCGGGATCGTTGGGGTGATGAAGGTCGTCCTGTCCCTGCAAAATCAGACAATCCCGGTGCACCTGAATTATTCTGAGCCCAACCGGCATATCCCATGGGATGAATGGCCGCTCAAGGTGCCGACCGAAAACATCCCATGGACGGGAGACGGGCGCTTTGCGGGCATCAGCGCCTTTGGCATGAGCGGCACCAATGTGCATCTGATCGTCGGACAGGCCCCGGAAACGCCGCCCCCGCCACAGCCCGTGGGCGCTTGCGGGAATGCCCGGCTCTTGACGCTGTCGACCCAATCCGCACCTGCGCTGCCCGCGCTTGCCAGCCGCTATGCCGAGATGCTGAAGACGCCTGGCGGTGCCAGTGTCGATCTGGACCGGCTGTGCTTTTCGGCAGCAACCGGCCGGTCACACCTTGCGCACAGGGCGACCTTTGCGGCGGGCACTGCGCAGGACCTGATGCACTCCCTGACGGCATTCGCCAAAGGGCAAGCGCCTGCTGACGTTTCAACCGGTGTGATCGGACGCCGCGCCCCAAAACTCGCCTTTCTGTTTACCGGACAGGGCGCCCAGCACGTGGGCATGGGCAAGGCGCTCTACGAGACACATCCGGGCTTTCGCGCAACCATGGATCGTTGCGCCGCCGTGCTGGCCCCGCATCTGGAGCGGCCTCTGCTGGATGTTCTCTGGTCGGGCGACGCGCTGCATCAAACCGCCTATACGCAGCCGGCGCTTTTCGCGATTGAATACGCAATTGCCAAGCTGTTTGAGGACTGGGGGGTCACGCCCGATCTGCTGTTGGGGCACAGCATCGGCGAATATGCGGCGGCCTGCATCGCGGGCGTCTTTTCGCTGGAGGACGCGCTGCGTCTGGTTGCGGCGCGCGGACGCCTGATGCAATCGCTGCCTGCCGGTGGCAAGATGGTCAGCGCCTCAACCGACGAGGCCGCGGTACGCGACGCGATTGGCGACGACCCGTTCGTCTCGGTCGCGGCGGTCAACGGGCCGCGCAGCATCGTGTTGTCCGGCGATGGCCAAGCCGTTGATGCGGTTGTCAAACGTCTGGATGCGCAGGGCACAAAGACAACCGCGCTCAAGGTCAGCCACGCCTTTCATTCGCCAATGATGGACCCGATCCTCGAAGACTTCCGCGCGGTGGCCGCGACGGTCGATTTCAATCCGCCGACGAGGACACTGATCTCCAACGTCACGGGCAAGCCCTGGGACAAGACGCAGTTGAGCGCCGACTATTGGGTCGATCATTTGCGCGGGGCGGTCCGCTTCGCCGATGGCATTGCCTACGCCCAATCGAAGAAGTTTCAGACCTTTGTCGAAATCGGCCCCCGGCCAACGCTTTTGGGTCTGGGCCGTGCAAGTGTGCCGCCCGACTACGGCACATGGCTGCCCAGCATCAAACCCGACGACGAATGGTCATCGCTCTTGCGCAGTGTCGGGGATCTTTACGTGCGTGGCGTCGATGTCGACTGGCAGGGGTTTTACGCGGACACGCAAGCCCAACGCATGCAGCTGCCGAACTATCCATGGCGGTATCAGCGCTGTTGGACAGAGGTTGCCACGACTGGCGGGGACGGACAGCGGCTGCATCCCCTCGTGCATCGTCGCATCGAGAACGCCAGCAACAGCATCATTTTCGAATCCAGCCTGAGCGCCCTGAGCCCCGCCTACCTTGACGATCACCGCGTCTTTGGCAGCGTGGTTTTTCCCGCCAGCGCCTTTTTCGAGATGGCAATGGTCGTCGCGCGGGCGGTCCTGCAACAGGACGAGGTGGCATTGACCAATGTCACGATCGACCGCGCGCTGTTGTTGTCCGAAACCCCGGTCACGGTGCAGATGGTCGCGACCCCCAACGCGGACCGGTTTGATTTCGAGATCAGCAGCCGGTCAGCAGAAGACACCGAAGCCGACTGGGTCAAGCATACGACCGGCACACTGGAACGTCGGCTTCCGAGCCCTGCCGCCTCCATCGACATTCAGGACATGCTGTCGAGGTTCCCGGAACAGGTCGACATCGCGGAACTGTCGGAACGGTTCGAGGCCCGCGGGTTGGAATATTTCCCGAGGTTCCGCGCCATCGACGCGATCTACAAGCCGGGCGCGACACCCGACGACACAAACCAAAGCGTGTTCGCCCGCCTTGACCTGCCGGCAGAGGCGGTTCTGCCGGGCGACAAATACCGGCTGCATCCGGTGATCACGGATGCGAGCTTCAGGATCGCGGAGGCCATGTTTCCCGATCAGGATCTTGAGCAGATCCATCTGCCTTTTGGCATTTCCGGGTTCAGTTGCGATCACGCGGCAAGCGGCACGGTCTGGGTCAAGGCAACCGCAAGGGAACATGCACAAACCCGCGTCGTTGACCTAGAATTGTTCGATGATTCGGGCGACCGCGTTGCCACGGTTGAACAGCTTACCCTGCGCTCTGTCCCGGTGTTCAGCCTGAAACGCGCGATGACCAAGGCGCGCGCCTCCAGCGACGTCCTGAACGAATGGCTCTATACATTCGACTGGGAGCTGGACGACGAACCACCGCAGGAGGCCCCCCCGCAGGCCGGGGACTGGCTGGTGCTGGAGGATGCGGGGGGCGTTGCCGCAGGGCTTGTGCAACGGATGCAATCCAGAGGATCGCGCGTTCACCTCGCGGCTGACCCGGCCGCAGTCGATGCCTTCACAGGGTCCGATGCGGCGCGATCACTGGCTGGCGTGGTTCACCTTTGGGGCATGGATGCCAGCGAAAGCAACCGTGACGAGACACTGCTGGCCAGCTTGCAGGTCGCGCAATCGCTCTCGCGGGCCGGGATCCCTGCGCGGCACTGGTTTGTCACCAAGGGCGCTCAGGCGGTAGGTGATGACGACATGGTCTCGCCGTGGCAGACCCCGATCTGGGGGTTTGGACGCACGTTGCAGGTGGAACACCCCGAACAGCTTGGCGCCTGCGTTGACCTCGACCCGTCGGGGGCTGATGGCGATCCAAACGCGCTGGACTTGCTGATCGCAGAATTTGATCGCCCCGGCCACGACACAGAAGTGGCGTTTCGACAGGGCACAAGACGGGTCGCGCGGCTTGTCAGACCGGCGCCTTGTGCGCCCGCGGTTGACCCCCATGCGCCGCTCGAACTGGAGGCCGGGGCGTCTTATCTGGTCACGGGCGGGGTTGGCGCGCTTGGGCTTGTGGTTGCGCAATACCTCGCCTCCTGCGGGGCCAAGCACCTGATCCTGACCGGTCGCAGTGGTGTCTCAACCGATGACCAGCGCACCGTCCTGCATGCGCTGGAGGATGCGGGCGTTACGGTCGATGTGGTTGCTGCGGATGTCAGCAAGGCAGATGATGTCGCCCGCGTGCTCGCCAAGGCGCCGGGTCTTCGCGGCATCGTCCATGCGGCTGGCGTCATCGACGACGGGATGCTCATGCAGCAAACCGCCGAACGCTTTCAGAAGGTTGCGGGCCCCAAGGTCGAGGGGGCATGGCAGCTGCACAGCCAGACGCTGGACCGCGCGCTGGATTTCTTTGTGCTGTTCTCATCCGTTGCCTCTGTCATGGGGTCGCCCGGCCAATCCAACTATGCCAGCGCGAACGCCTTTATGGATGGGCTCGCGAACCACCGCAAACGGCTGGGATTGGCTGCGACGGCCATCAATTGGGGCCCATGGGCGGACGTCGGGATGGCAGCGTCGGATGTGGTTCTGCAACGGCTCATGAAAGACGGCTGGCAGCCGATGACCGCAAGCCAGGGGTGCGAATTCATCGCCCATCTGCTGACCGCCCGCGATCTGCCGCAGGCGGCGGTTCTGCCAATCGAATGGGCGCAGTTCGCCCAACGCATCCCCGGGGCATCCGGTTGGAGCTCGCTCAAACATCTCATTCCGACAGAGGGATCAAGCCCCCTGACAGCCAGTTCGGCCGAGGCCGCAGCCGCGCGCGTCAAGGCGGCCGCACCGGGTGACCGTGTCGATCTTGTCTGCTCGTATCTGCTGGAACGCATTGCCCAAACCTTGCGGGTGCCTGCGGCGGATCTTGACGCATTCGCCCAACTCAGCGCGCTGGGCGTCGACTCGCTGACAGCCGTGGAATTGCGGATCTGGGTGCAGGGCGATCTCAATGTGGAGCTTGCGGTGGAGCAACTGTTCACATCGCCCAGCATCCGGGATCTCGCCATGGCGATCGACCAGCAACTCGGCGGTGCGGTTTCAGCAGGTGCGGTTTCGGCTGGATCCGCGACCAAGGCAGACCCGCCGCGTTGGGTGGTCACACCGCAGTCCCGCGCGGAGGCAAAGACCCGCCTGATCTGTTTTCCCTACGCCGGTGGCGGCGCCTCCGCGTTCAAGGACTGGGCAGTCGCCGCGCCAGATCACCTCGAGTTGAGCGTCGTTCAGATGCCGGGCCGCGAAGACAGGCTGAGCGAGCCTCTGGTGACGGACATGGTTTCGCTGGTCGACACCCTGACGCGGGAAATCATCGCGCTGGACGACCGCCCATTTGCCTTTCTCGGGCACAGCATGGGGGCGATTGTCTGCTATGAGGTGGCGTGCAAACTGCGCGCAATGGGGGCAGCCATGCCCCGGCACCTGTTCCTGTCCGCGCGCGCCGCGCCCCAGTTGCAGGACAACGGTGCGCCTCTGCGGTTCCTCGACAACGCGCCTTTCATGGAACGGTTGCACCAGACCTATGGCGCTGTTCCTGACGCCATCCGCAACAGCACGGAGCTGCAGGATGTCTTCTTGCCCATTCTGAGGGCGGATGTCGAATTGCTCGAGACCTATGTCGATGCGGCGCCTGAGCCGCTTGGCCTCCCGATCACCGCCCTTGGCGGCGCCAGCGACCCCGCGATCACGGCTGCGATGCTGGCGGGATGGCGGGACCGCACAACAGCCGGATTTGCACAGCATGAGTTTCCCGGCGATCATTTCTATATCCACGCCGAACGCGAGGCGGTCATGGCGGCGATCGTCGATGCCCTGTCTGCCGCGCCGTAAATTTGGAGGAAAACCCGGATGTCCAATGACAAAGTGATTATCGCAGGCGGTGGGATCGGTGGTCTGACGCTCGGCCTGACGCTTCATCAGATCGGCGTCCCATTTGTGGTGCTTGAATCCTCGCGTGAGATGCGTCCGCTGGGTGTCGGGATCAACGTGCAGCCCAACGCGGTCCGCGAGTTGTTCGATCTGGGGCTGACGGCGGAGCTGCTCGACACCATCGGGGTGCCCGCACAGGAATGGGCGCTTGTCGGGTTGAACGGCAAGGAAGTCTACGCCGAAAAGCGTGGGCTGGAGGCCGGGTATCACTGGCCGCAATACGCGGCCCATCGCGGTCAATTGCACAACCTGCTCTACCGCACCCTAATAGAGCGTGCCGGAGCCGATTCCGTTGTGCTGGGTGTCAAGGTCGAATCCTACCGCCATCTCCCGCAGGGTGGCGCCGCCGCCTCTGTGCGCTACAGCGATGGCACGACCGCCGAGTTCAACGGCCCATTGCTGATTGGCGCCGACGGGATTCATTCGGCGGTCCGGGCGCAAATGCACCCGGACCAGCCACCAATCCATTGGGGCGGCGCCGTGATGTGGCGCGGCACGGTCCGCGCGAAGCCTTTGCGCACCCAATCTTCCTTTGTCGGGCTGGGCACGCATCAACATCGCATGGTGATCTACCCGATCTCCGACACGGAGGCGGACGGCACGGCCCTGATCAACTGGATTGCCGAAGTCACCATGGACAACAGCGAGGGCTGGCCCGAAAATTCGTGGTTCACCGAAGTTCCCATCGACAGTTTCGCCCATCATTTCGAAGACTTCCGGTACGATTGGCTCGACGTCCCCGAGATGCTGCGGCAAGCGGATTGTGCCTATGTGAACCCGATGATCGACCGCGATCCGATCCCGACATGGGTCGATGGGTCCGTCGCCCTTATGGGAGACGCCGCCCACGCCATGTATCCGACCGGATCAAACGGTGCGAGCCAGGCGATTGTCGATGCAAGGGTGATCGGCGCCGTGCTGCTTGAACACGGCGTGACACCTGACGCGCTCATGTCCTACGATGGCCAACTCTGCGCGAAAGTGTCCGAACTTGTCCTGCGAAACCGGTCCGCGGGGCCCTTTGGGTTGCTCAATATCCTGAATGACAGATGCGGCGGCCTGTTCGACGACATCGAAGACGTTATCCCCCAGGCAGAACGCAATGAATTCATGGGCAAATACAAGGCCGCAGCCGGGTTCGCCATCGAAACCCTGAACAAGGCATCCCCCACCATTCCGCAAGGCGCATCACTCGGGTGATCCCTCCGAAAGGGGCCATTCCCGGCGAGACCGGGCTTTGGGAGGTCAACCGGCAAAAACGCTCGGTTCTTGGGTCGAGGGGAGTGCGGTGGCCGCATCGACGCTGACCATCGAATGCTGTCATATCGGGTTGGCCCGCGTCGCCAGATCTGCGCCTCGTCGAACATCCGGGCGCACAAACACGTCGCGGGACCGCGCAGCCCGCATTCCCCAGGTCATCCGTTGATTCCCCTGCCCTGAACACGAAAATTTCTATATAAATCATTGTGTTGAAATCTGTGAAGGCGCGTTTCAAGTTTCACCCAGGGGTGCGACGACGCCGCGGACAGACCGAGTGGATTTCGACCGCCGCCTGCGGCTCGAGTTCCGGGGTCGCAGACCAGCTCGGATGGCGGCCTCCTCGGACAAGCCGCGCCGCGTGATCGCCAAGATCGATTAGCATCCTTGCGAGCTGTTCCCGCGTTTCGGCTTCATTGTCACGATCTTGGCCGTGGCGCCGGATTGGGTGGTTCGGCTCTACAACCGGCGCTACCAGCCTGAGATGCTTCGGGGTCACGGACAGATCCGGACAGTTCCAGACAATTGCGCGACCTCCTCCACCGCACAGGCCGGAAGTCGTTTGATCGACCGGCCAAATCCAGCGATCATGCCGTCAAACGGTATGCTTTTGGCGGAATGCCGGTTGGAGAATGAAGGGAGAACTCTCTATCCAATCCGGTGCGCGCGTGAGATACTGCCCATCTGACACGGGTTTGTCGGGCCCTTTGATGTGTTTCTCGGAAAGGAAATCACGATGGTTTTGACGCTTCGGTCTGCGGTTCTGACACTGTTGCTTTCGGTCACCGGCGCCGCGCAGGCCTACACGGTCCTTCTGACAGATGACTACAATGGCGGCGAATACGGCAGCATCTGGGGCAAGTGCAACGACGGTACGGACTTCGAGGTTCGGTGGACCACGGAAGGTGACGTGATTACATATGCCATCGGCACGTCCTCCGGCTCGGATCAGTACGATCTGATGCGGAATTTTTGTGCCAGCCACGGCGGCTAAATAGATCGTACGGGCTGTTGCCGTTATGGGCATCCTTGCGATTGAAGAAGAATTTGGTGCTCGTGTTGAAACAACTTATGGTGAAGATGTGCCCGATGGGGCGGACGCGGAGCGTGTCGGACCTGACCTTCCCCCCGAAACCTCCCGCACTTTTGTGTGGAGTTTGCTCAACCTCTTGAAGCAGCAAACGAATGCGAAAGAGCCCTTTTACGGAAGCCCAGATCATTCGTTGCCCGGCAGGCGATTTGTGAAACAAATCTTCCGAGAGGGGGATAATCAAAGACCAGGAAGCCGGGATGCCGACAACGGAGGTGTGCCGCAAGCATGGTCTCAGTCAGGGCACGTTCTACAAGTTCAAATCCATATATGGCGGCATGCCTTGCCCAGCAGGGCATCGCAAAGCGATGTCCCTAGAGGGAAGTGCCTGATGCGGCCAAGCTGAAAAAGCTTTGGAAGATGAGAATGCGAAGCTCGAACGCCTCCTGGCTGGTCAAATGCTGGACAACGTCGTTCTGAAAGATTTTCTGGGAAAGAGCTGACGACATCAACAGACCGACGGAATGCGGCGCTTCGAGCGATGCGGGATCATGATATTTCGCAGCGTCGGGCGTGCAGGCTCGTTGGTGTCGACCCGAAGACTGTCCGGCAGGGCATTGCGCAGCAGTGCCCCAAGAGGGGACAATCCTGACATCCGCAAGGAGATGAAGGCCGTCGCGGCCAAACGACGCCGGTCAAGCTACCGGCGGATCGGCGTGATGCTGTGATGCTGTGATGCTGTGATGCTGTAGCGCAAGGGTATGATCATGAACCACAAGAAGCTGTATCGGCTTTACACCGAAGAAAAGCTGGGGGTCAGGCGGCGACGGTTCCGGAATCGGGCACGAGGCTCGCGGACACCGATGCCAGAGGCTCTGTGAACCGCCCCGGTTTTGCCGGAGACTGTGGATTTCGTATTTCAAGCTGCGACTT
>JBELMB010000006.1:0-71535 GCA_042088665.1 Sagittula sp. | reverse complement strand
ACCCTTCGTCCACGGTCACTTCGGTCAGCACGGCTGACATGCCAGACTTTGACAGGTAGTCCTGAACAACCGTCTCAGGGTCCTGTTCCTGGTCAAGGTCAGCCGCCGCCAGAACCGCGCGGTCCATGGTGGTCTGCATGTTGGCTCGGACCGATTCAAGTCGCATGATGTCCACCGAAGCGCCGGTGATCGCAAGGATCAGTACTAGCATAAGTACTGAAAAAACTGTGATATTTCCGGCGTCGTCCTTGTAGAACTCCAAGGCGAAGCGCCGGTAGCAGGCTCGGCTGTGCATGTCTCGTCTCCCGCGGTAAAAGCACTGTGCGGCAAGAGAGAGGTATTGCTAACCAATTAGGCAGGTTTGCGACCGACTTGGGCAGGTCTTGGCCCCTTTTTAAGGTTTTGTTAACCAAGCCATAGCCATTGGTATAGGTTCTGGGCTGTCTCATTGGACAAGTCGCAAGCTGTTGATCTGGCGGGCGATGGAATGGAACGTCTCGGTGATCTCCACACCCGCGACGTCAAAGTAGTGAGAGGCCGAGGACGCGCAGTCCGAAAGGGCGGCCTGACCGCCCTCCGGTGCTTCGAAGGCGATGGAAAAGACCACGATCCCGGCATCCTTGGCAGCGGTGCAGATGTCCGACAGACGGTCATCCGCACGGCCGCCGGACACGATGGCCTCGTAGGCATAGTAGATGTCGTAGTAGGCATTGTAGCTGACGAACCCGTCGTAGTAGGGCTGCACGTACATTTTCTGTGCGACAGCCTTGGTGCCGAACCGGGCAAAAAGCTCTGCGTTGGACATCCGGCGCGCGTTGGATCCACCGTCCGGTGTGTTGCGGTTGCGATAGCTCCAGGAGCTTGTCTCGTAGCGATGCCAGAACCAGATGTCGTTGGACTCCCCCCAGTTGTCCTCGACACGCAGCGAGAACCGGTCATCCTGCGGGTCCCCGTTGCCGCGGTCGTCGATCCAGACGTCAGAGAGGCCCTGCCTGTATTGCGGCTTCAGATCGTATTCCGTGGTATTGGCCCCATCGGTCATGACCACGACGAATTTCACTGATTCCGTGTCGTCATAGGCGGCGGGCCGGTCGGCGACGCGGTTGTCGACAACCCCATCAGACGCCAGTGCCGCGATAACGTCCACAGCCCCCGGATCCAGAAGCGCGACCCCCCATTTCATGCCAAGATCGATCGCCGTGTTGCCGCCTGCGGACAGGCTGGCGATATGGGTGCTCAGCGTGTTCACGTCCAGACTGTGCGCGATGACCGCGCTTTTCTGGCCAGTCGGGCACCAGGGCTTTGGGATCTGAGTCGTGGACTCGTCCGTCGAATAGAGGTCGAAATGCGCAAGGCGGTCGAGCAACTGTTGAGACGACACATCCGTTTCGTGAAAGGCATGGTCATCGAAGATCGGGCAGTTCGAATAATTGTGCAGATCCGACATGGTATAGTGGCGTGACAGATCATCCCCAAGGTTGACCGTCGCATTATAGGGGACCACAGACACCGTGGTCAGCCCGGTGACATCACTTTCGGACGGCTGGATCACCGTATTGACGAACTCCGTCGCAGCGGCGCGCAGATTGGTGATCCGGTCCCCCGACATGGAGCCGGAAACATCCAGCACAAGGCTGATTTCCACGTTCGCGATCCGCTCTTCCGCGGTGGACACGGCATAGACGTCCAGTGTGTCAAACCCCGCCATATGCATAAAGACGGTGTCCAGCGTCAGCCCCGCCTCCGCAGAGACGATGCGTTCATTCAGACCATCGCTCGCGTTGACACTCAAAAGGTGCTGGGCAAGACCGGCCTTGGCGACGTAGTCGATGACCACGTCCTCAGGTGTTTGCAGTTGCTCGAGATCAGCGGCCGCCAGAACCGCACGGTCCAGCGTTGTCTGCAGCTTTGCTCGGGTGGCTTCGTGGTACATCAAATCCACGGAGGCGCCTGTGATTGTCAGGATCAAAACCAACGTGATAACTGAATAAATCGTGATGGTGCCAGATGTGCTGGCCCAAAAGCGGCTCAATAATACGGTGAACCGTCCCATGACCTTGGTCTCCTTACATTCGGACCGGGCGCGCCATAAGGGCGTCGGTAGCGGGTTCGGAGCCTGTTTTCGGGTAAGATTCGGTCAACGTTCCGAACAAAAATGCGGCGGAGAAGTGGCGCAAATATCTGATTTTAATAGAAGACAAGACGAAGACAACGCAACGGCAGGGCGCGGGGCCCTGCCTTTTGTCATCTGTATCAAAGGGTTTTACAGCCCCTTGGCGCGGTAGCTTTTGGACACGCGGTCGATGGCGACGATATAGGCTGCGGTGCGCAGGTCGGTGACGTCGCCGCGTCCGTGCCATACCTCCCGCATGGATTGGTAAGCGGTGCGCATCGTGTCATCGAGGCCCGAGCGCACCAGTTCCAGTTCGTCCGCGCCGCGCAGGTACTGCGCCTTGAAATTCGGCGACAGGGTCCAGCTTTCTCCCATCGCGGCGTCAAGGCGTTCGAGTTCATCCACCACAAGCGCATGGCGGGCCTCTTCCTGACGGCGCTGCATCCGGCCAAAGCGGATATGAGAGAGGTTCTTGACCCATTCAAAGTAGGACACGGTCACGCCGCCTGCATTGGCGTACATGTCGGGAATGATCACGACGCCCTTCTCGCGCAGGACATCGTCAGCGCCTGCCGTGACCGGGCCATTGGCGGCCTCGATGATCAGCTTGGCCTTGATGTTGTGAACATTGCCGAGGTTGATCACCCCTTCCAGCGCGGCGGGGATGAGGATATCGCACTCTTCCTCGAGGACCGCTGGTCCCTCCGCAGTATGCGCGGCATCCGGGAAGCCGGTCACGCCACCGTGGCGCAGGATCCATTCGCGGACCTTTTCAACGTCCAATCCCGCAGGATTGAAAAGAGCGCCATCGCGTTCGATGATGCCGATGATCTCGGCGCCATCTTCGTCGCGCAGGAACTTGGCCGCGTGATAGCCCACGTTGCCAAGCCCCTGTACGATGACACGCTTGCCCTCAAGCGAGCCGGTCAGCCCGGCGGACGCTTTGCCGGTTTCATCGCGAAAGAACTCCCGCAGGGCGTATTGCACGCCGCGTCCCGTGGCCTCGACCCGCCCGGCAATCCCGCCCGCATTCAGCGGTTTGCCGGTGACACAGGCCTTGGCATTGATGTCGGTCGTGTTCATGCGCGCGAATTGGTCGGCGATCCACGCCATCTCCCGTTCGCCGGTGCCCATGTCAGGGGCCGGCACATTCTGGGAGGGGTTGATCAGGTCGCGCTTGATCAGCTCATAGGCAAAGCGGCGGGTGATCTGCTCAAGCTCGTGATCGTCCCATGACCGGGGATCCACGCATAGCCCCCCTTTGGAGCCGCCGAACGGTGCTTCGACAAGGGCGCATTTATAGGTCATCAGCGCAGCGAGCGCCTCGACCTCGTCCTGGTTGACCGCGGTCGCAAAGCGGATGCCGCCCTTGACCGGTTCCATATGTTCCGAATGCACCGACCGATATCCGACAAAGGTCTGGATCTGTCCCCGCAACCGCACGCCAAAGCGCACGGTATAGGTGGCGTTGCACACACGGATCTTTTCCTCCAGCCCCGGAGGCAGATCCATCAGGGCCACCGCGCGGTTGTACATAAGATCGACGGATTCACGGAAACTGGGTTCGTTGGCTGGGCTGACGGTCATTGTCCCCTCCCTTGCTGGGCCACGGGTCGCGGGCCATTTCGAAGACGGGGGCAACCTGTCACAGCGATCTGATTACTAGGTTAATATGACCCCTGCCCCGGCAAAACCCGATTTCGCCCCAGTTTCGACGAGTCATTAAGGCCGTCCAATCCCGCCAATGCGCCTATTGCGGCACGGATCGGAAACAATTGGGGCAAAGAACGGGGCATTGTATATCAACGCATTGAAAAATATAACTAATTGCGTCTTAAACTGCCCAAATTCGGCCATTTTGAAACGGCATAACGGGGGCATCACGAAGGACCAAATGCGGTTCTTTCGGCCCCCAGCAATCAGCCCCGAAAGGTGCCATGAATATGTCGATGAGTTACCGGCCCCAGGTCTCGGTCAAAGCGCAGAATTGCCTTGCTTCCTCCGCATCACGGGGATGGTTGGGCAATTTCTGGGCGGATCAATCGGGAAATATGTCTTACGTCGCCCTTGCCGGATCCATGGTCATGCTGGTCTTTGGCGGCGTCGGGATCGACATGATGCATGCCGAACTCAAGCGCAACAAGATCCAGAACACGCTGGACCGCGCCGTGCTGGCCGCGGCGGACCTCGACAACGAGCGCGATCCCAACCTCGTGGTGCAGGACTATTTTGACGCCATGAACATGGGCGACGCGCTGTCGGATGTGGAGGTCGAGATCGGGCTGGTCTCCAAGCGTGTGACGGCCTCCGGATCGGACACCATTCCCTCGGACTTCATGGCATTGATCGGCGTTGATGAGTTGGGCATCAACGGCGTGGCCACCGCCGAGAACACTGGCGCAAACCTCGAGATTTCGATGGTTCTGGACATCTCCGGTTCCATGTCCGGGCAGAAGCTGCAGCAACTCAAGGATGCGTCCAACAGCTTTATCGACACGGTCATGGGCGAAGGCGGCGACGACAGCTCTGTCACGATCTCCCTTGTTCCCTACAATGCGACCGTGAACCTAGGCGCGACCAATGCGGAATACTTTACGTTCGAGGGGCTGCACGACTCGTCCTATTGCGCCACCTTCAATGCCAATGAATTCAATACCACGGCGATCACACCGAACCAGACGCTGGGCCAGTTGGGTCACTTCAACATCCAGGCCAACAACCGCGATCTCAGCTGGGCCTGGTGCACGGACTCCACCATCGTCGCGCACAGCAATGACCCCGATGAGCTGAAATCACACATCAACAGCTTCAGCGCCGGTGGCAACACCGCGATCGACCTTGGCATGAAGTGGGGGCTGGCGTTGCTGGATCCCGCCGCCGGTCCTGCAATCCAGGCCATGTCCCTCGACGGGCGCGCAGCGGGCACCGCCGAGAGCCGCCCCGCGGGCTTCAACGACAACGCCACAATGAAGTTCGTGGTGGTCATGACCGACGGTCAGAACACCTCGCAATACGATCTGACCAGCGCCAAGAGAACCGCGCTGTCGGACGTCTACATGGTAGAAAACAATCCAAACACACTGAGCGACAACCGTTATTCGATCAAGGTGGTCGACCGCAGTGGTGACAGCAACGACCTGTACTACTGGACCCGCAATGGCCGCTATCGCAACTATGTGGATGGCCAGGGCAATGGCGCCAACCAAACGCCCCAGCGCCTGAACTTTGCCGAACTCTTTGCCCGTGTGAACATGCGCTACTACGCCAACACTTGGTATTGGAACCTCTACCGCGCCGGCTACGCGACCTACAACGAATACTACGACGCCTATTATTCGTACGAGCGTACAGTCGACGGCAACAACGCGGACGCCCGCCTGTCAGATGTCTGCGCCGCCGGTCGGGACGAACAAGTCGTGATCTTTGCCATCGGTGTCGAAGCACCCCAGCGCGGTCTGGACGCCATGGGCGACTGCGCCTCCTCTCCGGCACACTTCTTTGATGTGGATGGCGACGATCTCGACAGCACGTTTGCCTCCATCGCGACAACCATCACCCAGCTCAGACTGACACAGTGACCTGAGCCCCCGATACGCCCCCGCTACACACCGGTGTCCCTGCCCCCCCATGGGCCACCTGATCCCAAAGACGGCACCCGCCGCCTGCCCTATCTGGAACCTGAGGTCTGTACTCATGTCTCGTTTGCTGCCAATTCTCCGGAGCTTTCGCCAAAGCGAAGAAGGCTCCATGGTCGTCCCCTTCGCCTTGTGGATGCCCGTTTTCATTCTCCTGATCGTCTCCTCGATCGAACTCGGAACCCTGACCATCCGCCACACCCAGCTGGAACGCGCGCTTGACCAGACCGTGCGCGAAGTCAAGATCGGGTCCGGTGCCGCCACCCATGACGAGCTGAAGACCGCGATCTGCGAAAAGACCAACATGCTCGCTGGCTGCATGCAGACCCTGCACCTGGAAATGATCGTCCTCGACATGCGCGGCTACAGCGCGCCGCCCGCCTCCGCCGATTGTGTCGACATCTCCGAAGATGTGACGCCGCAGCGGTCCTTCGAGCACGGCGATGGTGGGCAGATGATGCTCCTGCGGGCCTGCTACAAGTTCCAGCCCGTGACCCCCATCGGTTCGCTTAACGCCAGCCTGCCCAAAGACAGCAACGGCTACAGCGCCCTCGTGTCGACCTCTGCCTTCGTGCACGAGCCCAGCTAAGGATCCGAAACCATGCTGCTTTCCTTGCTCAAATCCCGCCTGTCCCTCTTTGCCCACGATACCCGCGGCTACATCTCGGTCGAATCGATCATCGTGCTGCCGATCATGCTCTGGCTCTTTGGCATCGGCTGGGTCTACTTCGACGCCTTCCGCCAGCAGAGCGTGGCCCAGAAAGCCAACTATGTGATCGGCGATATGATGTCGCGTGAGACAGACGCCATCGACACCGACTACATGGCCAGTGCGCACAGCCTGCTGTTGCTGCTGACCCAATCCACCACAGCCGAAACCGACCTGCGCGTTGCCGTGGTCGAGTATGACGAAGACAGTGGCGAATGGGATCTCGTCTGGTCCATTGGCCGCGGCAGCCGCTCCGGTCTGACCAACGCGGACATGCCCACCTACCAAGGCCGTCTGCCCAGCGCTGGCATGGACAATGAACAGCTGATCATTGTCGAGACATGGGAAGATTACGCGCCCGCCTTCGAGGTCGGCCTGAGCGCCTTCGAGATCAACAGCTACAGTTTTACAAGCCCGCGCTACGCACCGCAGATCCCGTTCAGCGAGTCGTAACAATCGACTGTTAGGGCACCAATGTGTAACTCGTAATTCGTGCTTTGTTCCGTATCCAGTACCCGTCACGTAAAGAGTAATCTGTTACCTTGTAAAAGGCAGGCTCTGGCAATCGCCAGGGCCTGTTCGTTTTGGTCAGGGGTCGTCCGGGGGTCGTCCGGGGGCGGTGCATGAGGCCATTTGGCCGGATCGACGGTCGAAAGGCGCCCGCGTGGTGTGACCCGGCGTATCAATTTCCAACGGCCACCAGCGCCTGCGCCCTGTTTTTCCTCGAGAACTTCGCGTCGGCATGCGACCCGACTCAGGTTCCCGGATGCATCTCGCCGCCAGACTGTGCCGACAGAATCCATTGCGCCAAATCTGTGAGGATGCCGGACCAGTCCGGATCTGGCCACGCCGGAAGGGACGAGCACAGGGTCAAGATCCGATTCGCCAAGGTCACGATCAACGGCCCCGCCCCTTGATGGGACCAGAGCCGTTATGCGGGCAACCTGCGCTCTCCCGGCGTCGGTGCCGTTAGGCGTCGTCGTCCAGGATCGGTGGCGCGATTTTCAGGGCAATGACATCCGCCATGGGTTTGGACGCCCCGGCGGACGTCACACCGCCCACGGCAACCCGCTTGCCCAGACGCCACCAAAGGCCGGGCCGCCAGACGCGCTTTTTCGGCGCTTTGAGGATGATCAGGAAGCCGTTGGACGGCTTCATGGCAAACATCGACCGGTCCACGCGGTCGATCTCGTCCAATTCGGCGACCACTGTGCCATCGCTGTCCGTCAGAGCCGTCTCCGTCAGGATCAACTCATGGCCCGTGGATTCCCACATCCGCGTGGAAAACCACAGCGCGAAGCCGCCAATCAAGATCAGGAACCCCTGCCACAAGATGTTTTGAGGCGGCGACGCCAGCGCGACATATACCAGCAACCCGCCGAGCAACATCATCGCCCCGACGCCGATAACGCGACGCGATGCGGACGCCCCAAGGCGCATCAATTCATCCGTGGCCATGCTGTCCCCTTCGCTTGGACTGCTGTTCAACAGCACCTAGCGCGAAGCGCGCGCAGGTGAAAGGGGGCACGCCGTCCCGGACCTCCGCGGCTCAGGCGCCGCGCGGTCGCACCTCGGCGCCGCGCGCGGGGGGTTCTTCGTCGACCAACACCTCTGGAAAGCCATCGGCCCGCACGGAAACGCCTGTCGCCTGTTCCAGCCGTTCGATCATCCTGTCCGATTGGCCGCGTGCACCAAATTGGTGCTGCCCGTCTGTCATCATGTCGATGATCAGGGGCGAAATCTCCAGCGGCACGCCGCTCGCTTCGGCGAGGCTCTGGAACAATCCAATGTCCTTGAGCACCAGATCTATGGTGAAATCCACGTCGCGCGACCCCGACAGGATCAACTGGCTCTCTGTTTCATGCACGAAAGAGTTGCCCGACGAAATCTGGATCGCCTCAAAGGTGGTGGCCATGTCCAGCCCGGAGGCCTTCATCGTGGTGAGCGCCTCGCACAGGGTCAGCAAGTTCGCCGTGGCCAGATAGTTGGTCATGACTTTCAGCTTGGACGCCGTGCCAACCTCACCGGTATGCAGAACCCGTCGGCCGAGGATGGTCAAAAGCGGCAGAACCGCCTCGAAACTTTCGCGCGGACCACCCGCAAAGACGGAGATATTGCCGGTTGCGGCCCGATGGCACCCGCCAGAGACCGGCACTTCGAGCGCGACAGCGCCCGTCTCGGCCACGCGCGCGGCCTGGGTCACGATCACTTCGGGGTCGGTGGTCGACATTTCGATCCATGTCTTGCCCGGTCCCATCGCGGGCAACATCTCCTGGAGGACCGCCTCAGAGGCCGCCGGGCTTGGCAGCGAGGTGATCACCATGTCGCACCGTTCCATGACCTCGACCGCGCTTTGCGCGACCTCGGCCCCGCGCTGCGCAAAAAGCGCTGTCTTCTCAGCGTCGAGATCATGCACCAGCAGCGCCACGTCATTGTCGAGCAAATTGCCCGCAAGCTTTGCACCAACCGCCCCAAGCCCGATAAATCCAGTTGTCATATCCGTCTTCCCCCGATTTTGCAGACACCATGTCAGCCAAAGCAGCCCGGCGGCTGTCCGTTTGCGACATTGCCGTTTCGAGACAGACCCGTTGCCGCAACGTTGCCCATTCCCTAGGCTTTCCCAAAGCAACCGGGAAGGGTGCCGCCCATGCAGATCAGTTTTGACACGCCGACGGGCCCCTTCTTTGTCACCGAAGAGGACGGCGCGATCACCGCAGCAGGCTGGGGGCGGGCCACAGCGCCGGAGGCGACGGATCTCCTGCAGGAGGCCCGCGCGCAGGTGGACGCCTATTTCGACGGCAGGCTGACGGAGTTCGACCTGCCGCTGATCCCGCCGGGCAGCGCGTTTCAGAAACAGGTCTGTGCCCGCATGTCCGAGATTCCCTTTGGCGAGACCCGCACCTACGGGGAACTGGCCGCCCTCCTCCGTGCGCCTGCCCAGGCTGTGGGACAGGGTTGCGGCGGCAATCCCATTCCCTTGCTGATCCCTTGCCACCGGGTGCTGGGGGCCAATGGATTGGGTGGTTTCTCTGGCGGCACCGGGATCGAGACCAAAGTGGCCCTGCTGCGCCACGAAGGGGCGGCCGGGCTGCTGATCTAGGATCTTTGCTGCCGGGCGCAGTGCCGCTCGCGCACGCCTGTTCGAAATCCCGCCATTGTGGTAAGGCATGCTCAAGACCGCAGAAGGAACGGGCAAAATGGCGAATGTGGATCTGGGTGCCCTTCGTTTTGACGACATGAGACGCGTCGAGACGCGCGTTGGTCGCGTTCCAGTGGTCCAACACGCCGAACGAAACCGCATAATGCCCGGTCAACCTCAGGATCCCGGTCGCGTTCCGCGGGCGCCGGGTATGACATGACAACCCCTGCCGATCTCGAAGCCTGTCTCGCTCGTGTCGTCTTGCGCGACAGCGCGGCCTTTTCCAGCCTCTATGACGCGACCAGCGCAAAGCTGTTTGGCATTTGCCTGCGCGTCTTGAACAACCGGGCCGAAGCCGAAGAGGTCCTTCAGGAGGTCTATTCGCGCATCTGGGACAAGGCCGACCGGTATGCCGTCACGGGACACAGCCCGATGACATGGTTGATCACCGTCGCGCGGAACCTTGCGATTGACCGGGTGAGAACGCGCAAGACGGTCTCGGCGGGGTTGGATGAAGCAGAGATGATCGCCGATGAACGACCCGGCCCCGAGGCCACCGCCATCGCCCGCTCTGAACAGGTGGCGATCCACGCCTGTCTCGATGAACTGAAAGCCGATCGTGCCGATGCGGTCCGACGCGCCTATCTTGACGGAGACACCTACAAAGACCTCGCCAGACAGTTCGATGTGCCGATCAACACGATGCGCACATGGCTGCGACGCAGCCTGATCGACCTCAAAGCCTGTCTGAGCCGATGACCACGCCCGAAGACATATCTGACGACGCCGCGCTGGCCGCAGAGTACGTCTTGCATTTGCTGGACGCCGACGACCGCAAGGCGTTCGAGGCGCGCATGCTGCAAGATCCGGACCTGCGCGACCTCGTGCGCGACTGGGAGGCCGATTTCGCCGGTATGGCCGACGAGGTGCCAGAGACGGCGCCGCCAAGGTCCGTCAAGACCGCTCTCCTGAAATCCGTTGCCCCCCCTGCCCCGGCCAGATCACGCTTTGGCCTTTGGCAGACTGTCTTTGGTGGTCTGCTGGTGGCGGGTCTTGCGGGGGTTCTTGTTGTCCTCGGCCCGCAGATCTGGACGAGTGATCCCTTCACGCCAGAATATCAGGCCGAGATCGCCAGCGAAGATGGATCCCTTGTTCTTGTGGCCGCGGTCAATGCCGACGCCTCCGAAATCGTCATCGAACGCACCGCCGGGCAACCGCTTGAAGGACGCGTGCTGGAGTTGTGGTTGATTGCAGACGCCAACGCGGCGCCTGTGTCACTGGGTGTTCTGGGTCCCGGGGCCAGGTCGCGCTTTGCCGTTACCGAGACTCTCGCTGCCGCGCTACCCACGGGGACGCTTGCCGTGTCTGATGAGCCGCCCGGTGGATCGCCCACCGGACAGCCCACTGGCGCCGTTCTGGCAACAGCCCGTATGGCGACGTTGTGAGCGGATGAAGCGCGGCACGGATCTGCCGCCTCGCCAGCTGTAGACACCTCGACCCGACGCATTGAACAACCGTCCGGACAGACGGATTTGACGGGCATCGCATGTCTTTCACATTTTTTCTGACGAAAATCTCTCCGGCTGCAACCCCGCAAACACCTTTAAATGTTCACTTATTTTCAAAACCATCTGCATTCGGACAGCGTATTTCAAAAAAAATGGCGCAAGGGGTGAAACTCTTGGGCGACCCCGCCCGTGACTTAGGCATCCAACACGGAAAACCGAGGCCAGCCAGCAAAGCGCCGGTCCGGGACACACAAGTCACAGGAGACGACCAAAATGACCAGCCCCTTCACCATCGAAGCCACCAAGACAGAAACCCTTGAGGGAAATACGGGAACCACGAAGATCACGTTCAAGGTCACCCGCGCGGACAGCACCGGCGACCAGAGCTTTGGTGCAAAGATCCACTCCAGCGCCGGTGACGAAGAAGTGCGTTTTGCCGGCAACAACGTGTTCCAGAAACGGATCGATTTCGACGCCGGGATCAGCACCACATATGTGACCGTTTTCGTGAAAACCGACAAGGTTGTCGAGGTCGACCAACTGATCAATCTGACGCTTCACGACTACAACGCGCGCAGCATGACACCGTTTGGCGCTGAAATCGCCGAAGGTTTTGCGATTGTGCGCGACGATGACGTTGGCGACCGCACAAAGCTGACCGACGCGGCCAAGGACAATTTTGGCGACGAACTGCGGCGCCTCAGCGAAGACGGGACGCTGTCGAAGGAAGAGGCCGAGGCCCTCAAGGAGACGTTCAAGGGCTACGGTTTTGACAAGGACCTGAAAGACCGCATCGAGCGCCAGGAAAAGCGCCTGGAGGAGATCGCGAAAAAGAAGGCCGAAGTCGACGCCAAGAACAAGCCCGCCGAGGAAACGAAGAAACCAGAGCCCAAGCAAGAGGAAGACGAGCGCGAGGACCCGGAATACGATCCGCGCGACGACGATGACGACGGCACAATTCTCCTCAGCGCGCCCGCGCCGGAAGACGCGTTTTCTGGCGCATCCGAAGATGGGTTCGACTTTGTCAAAACCTCTGACATCGCGCCCGAAAACAACGACGCCTCTGACGTCATGGCCGATCTGGCCGTTGCCGCCTTTGTCAAAATGGACGCTGCTCCGATGGATGCGAAAACCGACATGCTGGAACTCATGGTCGAAAGCGACACCCTGTCGTTTGTGTCGGAGTTTGCCGATTTTGGGTAACACGCGGTATCTGGCGGCGCCGTCTGCCCCACATGGGCAGGCGGCGCACCGGCGGATCGCGCCTCCCCCTGCCAGTCCCAAGGGGCGCCGTGGTTGGATCAGGCGGTGCTGTGCGACTTTCTCGAAAGCGGGGGATATGCGAAACATCTCAGACGGTTGCGCAAAACCTATATGGTGCGCCGCGACGCCGTGGTTCAGTCGCTCCAGCGGATCTTTGGTGCTTGCGACCTGACAGGCACAACCTCTGGCACAGATCTGATAGGACGCTTGCCTGCGCATCTGCCCGTATGGCGCGTTGGCCCAGTCGTTTGCGCCTTGGTTCACCTGCATCGTCCCGAGGCAAAGCCCGGGCAACTTCAAGGGCACCTCAACAGATCAATCATGTTTTCAGGACCGGACAGACGCCCCTGAAATGACCCGTCCTCGTTTTGGCAAGGCGGACCTTGGATCTCCTCGGTGCTCTGACGGAGCCCACGAAGGCGCGGGCGCTTGCGTGAACCCCGTCAGGACAGGCTCTACTCCAAATCTGCTTCACCCTTTGCGCGGCACCTGATACATCCTCGACGCTTGCGTCTCGGCGATCTGGCGACAGAGGCCCCGGTAAACATCGCAAGGCGAGATTGAGACGAAGGATTTGAGATGAACCCCGCAGCACTGATTTTGATCGTCGCCACAACACTCTTTCCGGCATTTCAGCTCATGTCGGTTCCGAATGTCACCGACCAGATCGCGCTTTTCTCACAATACCTCGGTCTTGCGGCGCTCATCCTGATGGCGTGGGGCCAAATCCTGTCCACCCGCCTCCCGGGAATGGAGGCCATATTTGGTGGCCTCGATCGTATCTACGTCCTGCACAAATGGCTTGGGATAGCGGCCATGGCAGCGATCTTGCTGCATGATACCATAGATGCCGAAATGCAAGGGTTGGGTCCCGAAACCGTTTTGACCGAATTGGCCGAAACCTTGGGCGAAATAAGCTTGTACGGTCTTTTGATCCTCGTCGTGGTCTCGATCTCGACGTTCATTCCCTACCATCTCTGGAAATGGACGCATAAGGCCATGGGCGCCTTGTTCGCGGCCGGGTCATTTCATTTTATATTCATCATGAAACCTTTTGCCATGACCGATCTGGCCGGACTCTATACCGGCGTTTTTTGCGTTGCCGGATTGGCGGCGTATCTTTGGACGTTGCTGCCCGAAAACATGCGCCCCTCGCATGGCTACGTCGTCACCAATATCGAGAAAACGGGCGGGGCCCTTGCCATCACCATGGCGCCAAAGGGCAAAGGTCTGAAACCAGCCCCCGGCCAGTTTGGCGTGATAAGGTTCACGCAACCCGGCTTGACAGAGCCGCATCCTTTCAGTTTCTCGAGGATCGGCGAGGATCGCGCACTGCGCGTGACCGTGAAAGCGCTAGGGGATTTCACATCGCGCCTTGGACAACTGGCGGAAGTCGGTCAATCCGTTCATGTTCAGGGACCATTCGGCAGGTTCCGTCGCACCGGCAAAACATCAGAAGTCTGGATTGCGGGCGGCATCGGAATCACACCCTTTCTGACTTGGGTTCATGCGCTTGATCCAGAAGGTGCTTCTGTCGATCTGTTTTTTTGCGTGAAGTCGCGGCAATCCGCCCCTCACATCGCCGAGCTTGAAACCATGGCGACTGCGAAACCCAATCTCCGCCTGCACGTGATTGCCTCGGACGAAAACATGCGGCTGTCGGCGGACGGTATTGCCGATCTGGTCGGAGAAAGACTCCAGCAATCAAAAGTCTCCTTTTGTGGACCGGTCCCGCTGCGAGAGGCCTTGCAAACGGGACTGCGACGACACGGCGTCACACCGCGAAACTTCCATTTCGAGGAGTTCGAATTTCGCACTGGAATAGGACTGAAACGGCTCGCGGCCTGGATATTGGAAAGACGCATGCCAGAAGCCGGCAAGTAACCGGCTCTGCCGCACACATCCGGTGATGGGCGAGGTGACCCTTTCCGCGGACAGACTTGTCCCTTGGCCTCCGTGATCAGGGCACCAAGCGCGGTGTGGCCGTTCCTGCTGGCGATCCGGACTTGGCGTTCGGCGACCTGACGGTCAAAACCCCGCGCCCTGCATCGCCCGGCTCGCCTCTGGGAAACGGCTTTTTCGCGTTCGTTTGCTCCATCGACAGGTTGAGCACACTCTGCATCAAAGCGCGGGAGTTTTCGGAGAGAAGGTCAGGCCCTAAGCGATGTCTGGGCCCTCCACGATTTCTGGCCTCTCTGGTGTCTGGCCTCTCTGTTTTCTGACCCTCAGACCGGACAAACTCAAAGGAACGATCCGCAGCACTTAACCCAGCGTTGGCATGGTAAACTCCGGGTCGGTGCGCTGACCTGTGGGCCAACGGGTCGTCGTGGTCTTGACCCGGGTGTAGAACCGCACGCCTTCCATGCCGTGCATGTGGTGTTCACCAAAGATCGACGACTTCCAACCGCCGAACGAATGATAGGCCATCGGGACCGGGATCGGTACGTTGATCCCGATCATGCCGACCTCAACATCCTGGCTAAAGCTGCGCGCCGTATCGCCGTCGCGGGTAAAGATCGCCGTGCCGTTGGCGTAGTCGTGGCTGTGCACCAGATCGAGGGCGTCTTGGTAAGAGTTCTTGCGCACCACCGACAGAACCGGACCAAAGATCTCTTCTTTCCAGACGGTCATGTCAGGGGTCACATTGTCCAGCAGGGTGCCGCCGAGGTAGTAGCCATCCTCATAGCCCTGCATCCCTTGGGTGAAGCCACGCCCGTCCACGACGACCCTTGCCCCCTCTGCTTCGCCCGTATCGATATAGCCGCGCACCTTCGCCAGATGCTGTTCGGTCACAAGAGGCCCCATCTCAGAGGTCTTGTCGGTGGTCGGGCCGATTTTCAGCGCGTTGATCTTGGGCACCATGATGTCGATCAGCGCATCAGCCACCGCATCGGTCACAGGCACCGCAACCGAAATCGCCATGCAACGTTCGCCAGCGGACCCATAGGCCGCGCCCATCAGCGCGTTTGCGGTCATCTCCAGATCCGCGTCGGGCATGATGATGGCGTGGTTCTTTGCACCGCCAAGTGCCTGAACGCGCTTGCCATTGGACGTGCCGGTCTGGTGGATGTACCTTGCAATCGGGGTCGAACCGACAAAGCTGACGGCCTTCACATCGGGGCTGTAGAGAAGCGCATCCACCGCTTCCTTGTCGCCGTTCACGACGTTGAAGACACCCGCTGGCAGCCCCGCTTCGGTCAGCCATTCGGCCAGTTTCAGCGCGGCAGAAGGCACGCGCTCTGACGGCTTCAGCACAAAGGTATTGCCGGTCGCCAATGCGACGGGGAACATCCACATGGGCACCATGGCGGGGAAGTTGAACGGCGTGATTCCGGCACAAACACCAAGCGCCTGACGGATGTTGTGGCTGTCCACGACAGAGCCGACGTTCTCGGAAAACTCCCCCTTCATGAAGGAGGGCGCGCCAATGGCGAATTCCACGACTTCCAGACCGCGGGTCACTTCGCCCACCGCATCCTCATGGGTCTTGCCATGTTCAGAGGCGAGGATTTCGGCCAGTGCGTCGGCGCGCTCCCAGAGGATGTTCTTGAACTTGTCGAGGATCCGCGCGCGGCGCAGCGCGGGTGTCTTTGACCATGCGGGGAACGCGGCCTTGGCGGCGGCAATGGCTGCATTGACCTCCTGTGTCGAGGCCAATGGCACGGTGCGCTCAGAGGCGCCGATCGCCGGGTTGAACACAGGCTGGGCGCGGCCGGATGTGCCCTGAACATGGGCGCCGCCGATGTAATGCGTAAGTTCTGACATGCTGTCCTCCTTTGATCTGGCCCCTGCCTAGAGGCTTGCTTCCTCCAAAAATATGCACAATAGTGAGGATCCGCTCTCCATTTTTGGATGCAATGATGAATTGGGATGACCTGCGTATTTTCCTTGCCGTGGCGCGCGAAGGACAAATCCTGCGGGCCGCACAACGGCTTGGCACCTCTCAGGCGCGGGTCAACCGGCGGCTGACCCAATTCGAAGAGGCCGTGGGCGAAAAGCTGTTTGACCGGCGCACCGTGGGATGCAGCCTGACAGAAGCAGGGTTTGCTTTCATGCCCAACGCCTTGGCCGCCGAAGAAGCGATGCTGAAGCTCCGCAGCGCACCGACACCGGGTGCGGCGGGCAAAGTGCACGGCACCGTGCGCATCGGAGCGCCGGATGGGTTCGGCGTCGACTATCTGGCGGCGCACCTGCCGCGATTGCGCCGCCTGTACCCTGAGCTGAACGTTCAGCTGGTCCCGGCCCCGCGCGCCTTTTCCCTGTCCCAACGCGAGGCGGACATTGCCATTGTCATTGGCCGACCGGACAAGGGCCGTTTGAAAGCGACGAAACTGACGGATTATTCTCTGGGTCTCTATGCAGCCCGATCCTATCTGGACGCCCGCGGGACCCCGCAGTCCCTGTCAGACTTGGGCCATCATGATCTGGTGGGGTATGTGGACGATCTGATCTACACACCCGAGCTGGAGTTCAACAAAAGCTTTTGGCCCGGCTGGACATCACAATTGGAGATATCCAGCGCCCTTGCGCAGGTC
Organism: Sagittula sp.; assembly: GCA_042088665.1. Lineage (GTDB taxonomy): Bacteria > Pseudomonadota > Alphaproteobacteria > Rhodobacterales > Rhodobacteraceae > JBELMB01. The sequence goes on along the minus strand of JBELMB010000006.1, from coordinate 54,633 downwards.
GCGGCTGTCCGTGCCGGTGGCGGTGTGGGCGTTCTGCATGACTTTGTGGTGCGCAACGATCCTGATCTGGTGTCGCTGTTTCCACAGACCAAGGCCCATCGCAGCTATTGGGTCGTCTGGCATGAAGCCATGGATGCGATCCCGCATATCGCTGCGACCACGCGGTTCCTGATTGAAACCGTGCGTCAGGATCGAGGGCTGTTTGCCACCCAATCCTGACCATGTTTGCCAGCGCAGCTCCCATGGCATGTGCGATCGCCATGTTTTATGGCCCCGTGCGACTGGCCCCATGCGACTGGCCCCATGCGACTGGCCCGAAAACCAGTCCCGAGAACCAGCCCGATCCACGAGCCGATCAGCTTGGCAGGTACGCGTCGCTCCATGATTCATTGACGCCACCGGATTTGATCATGGCCTCGATCGCCTTCTCCGCATACCCAAGCTCCTGCAAAATGGCGCGGGTCGATGTGCCGAATTTCTCCGACGGCTCAACGGCCAAGATCTTGCCGCGTACCGCGCGGACCGCATAGGGGTCGAGCTGGGTGACTTCATGACCGCTGGGATGATCGGTGTAGACGGAAAAGGAATAGCTGCCGTTTTCAGTGCCCGGCAGGCCATCTGCCTCACGGCTGTTTTCGGCACGGATCGCATCGAGATACTCGCAGACAGCGCCACCGATATCCGCCGCGCGCAAACGCTCGACCCATTCGGCGGCGCGCTGGCCCTGAAAGGCAGTGGCGAGATAGGCCGCGCGGTCTTCTTCGGGCAGGTCAGGCAGGTCCTCCAGCCCTTCGACGTTGCGAAACCGCGGCAGATCGGATTCGTAAGCGCTCAGCAGGATGTGGCGCCCCGAGGCGGTGCTGTAAAAGCGTGACAGCGCGTCATAGCCGTTTGTTTCCGGCCCCGAGGGCTCATCATAAAGCCCGCGCCCCTTGTAGTCATATGCGAAGGGCACCTGCAAAAGACCGCTGTTGGAACACAGCGACGTACGCCCCCGCCCGATCCGGCCATGCCGGTATTTCTGATAAAGCGCCGCCGCGACGCTCAACGCGCCGCCAAAGCCGCACATCACGTCGATCGTCCCCACATGCGCATGCTCTTCGGGCCGGTCCATCGCACCGCCAAAGCGCAACATGACACCCGTCGTCGCCTGCACCAGATCGTCATAACCGATGTAATCGGTCATGGGACCACGGCGCACACCGCCAAAGCAGTCCAGCTTGCAGAACAAGGCATCGGGGTTGAGCTTGCGCAGGCTGTCCGCGTCCAGTCCCATCTTCTTGATCTGGTTGTCCGGCGCGTTCCAGACGATCACGTCCACGGATTTCACCAGATCCTCGAACACCTGCCGCCCGTGGCGCGAGGTGATGTCCGCAAGAATGGACCGTTTCCCGCGCATCTGCGAGAGCCCGTAGATCACGGTGTTCCAGCTGTCATACATCGGCTCGGACGGGTCGAGCTTGATCACTTCGGCGCCAAAGCGCGCGAGGTAGCTGGCCGCATGCGGGCCCGCAATCACATTGCACAAATCCAGCACACGCACGCCGGACAACCAGCTGTCCTGCGCCGTCTCGTCCGAAGGCTCGGGGATATCCGTGCGGATCTTCTTGAGAACCTTCAACGCATCGTTGAATTCGACCCATGCGCGTGGCTCGGGTTCCAGCGCCTCTTCGCCGCTCTCCTCCAGCCAGACCACCGGGCCGGGTTGGGTCATGTCGCCGTAAACGGGATCGTGCACGTCGATCATCAGCCCCGCAGTTTCGGCGAAATCATCGTGCACCCATTCCTGCAACCAGCGCTGCGCAGCGCCGGGCACATGCCCGCGCCCAAAGAGCTTTTTCCACTCGAAAGAAGTGCGGGTCATGAACACCTCTTTCATCCGGGCCGCGATCCTGTCGGCCCAGTCCTTGGGCATCGGGTAGACGCCCAGACTTGTCTCATGCTCCCATTCTGACCAGGGCTTGTAGGTGTCCTCCTCAGAGGTCAGGCCCTCTTCGACAAGTTCGTCATAGATGCCGAGCACCTCGAGACAACGGCGCGCATGGTGCTTGTGGCTGGGGCAGACGACGTAGAACATGCGCCCGTCCTTGCACATGTAGCTGCGGAAAAACGGGTCCAGCAGTTCCTGCAGATCCTCGTAGCTGATGTTCATCGGCAGACCTTCGATGCGGCGGCGCTCGATCTCGACTTCGCGCTGGGTCAGGTAGCGTTCGGGCATCCCTTCGACCTTGATCGAATTGTAGCACAGCCCCTCCATCACCGCGGCCGCAAGCGGCACTTCGATCTGATCGCCAAGGCCGGTGATCTGCCGCGATTGCAGCGCGAGCACGGTGGCCGAGGCCGCGATCTGAGAGGCATAGGCCGAAGCCAGCGGAAGGGGCGAAAACGACGGGTTCAGCCCCATCAAGACGCGGTTCAGCCCCATGTCGGTGAACACGCCGGAACTGGCGGCGATGATGCTCTCAAAGGCGCGCTGCTCGCGTTTCTCTTCGTCGTTCGAGGCGAAGCCGGGCAAGGAAATCGTGATCAGCTCTGGCCGGCTCTCGCGCATGGCCGCGAAATCAAGCCCAAGGGCGGCGAGCTTTCCGGGCCGGAAATTCTCGACGATGATGTCGGCCTCGGCGCAGAGCGCGCGGGCCTTTTCCAGACCGTCTTCGGATTTCAGATCGAGGTTCACGATCAACTTGTTGCGCATCAAGGTGGCGTTGGCGGGACTGTCCCACATCGGGCCATCCGGCGGGTCGATATGCACCACCGTCGCGCCCAGATCGCCCAGCAGCATCGCCACGGCGGGGCCCGCAATATACTGGCCGAAATCGACGACCTTCACACCTGTCAGAGGCAGTTTGGAGAAAGAGTTGCGCATGGGGTCTCTCGAAGTCTTGTTGTTATGTGTCGGCTGAGGTCACTGACCCGCCAGAATCCAGCCTGCGGCTTTTTCTGCGATCATGATCGTGGGCGAGTTCGTGTTGCCGCTGGTGATCTCCGGCATGACCGAGGCATCGACAACCCGCAACCCTGAGACACCCTTCATACGCAGGTGCGGATCCAGAACGGCGGTCGGGTCATCCTCGCGGCCCATCTTTACGGTGCCAACGGGGTGGAAAATCGTGCTGGCGATGTCCCCGGCCAGTTTGGCCAGCTCTTCGTCGGTCTGATACTGGATGCCGGGTTTGTATTCCTCTGGCGCGTAGGCCTTCAGCGCTGGCTGCGCCATGATCTCGCGCACTTGTCGCAGGCTTTGCGCCGCGACCTTGCGGTCTTCGTCCGTGTCGAGGTAGTTCGGCGAGATCTCCGGTGCATCGCGGAAGCTGTTCGAGGCAATGCGCACATGACCACGGCTGGTGGGGTTCAGGTTGCACACGCTGACAGTCATCGCTGGGAAGTTGTGCAGATCCTCGCCAAAGGCCTCAAGGCTGAGGGGTTGTACGTGGTATTGCAGGTTCGCATGTGCCCGGCCCGGGTCAGAGCGCGTGAAAGCGCCCAACTGGCTCGGGGACATGCTCATCGGGCCAGAGCGTTTCAGCATGTATTCCAGACCGATCTTGGCCTTGCCCACCAGAGAATTGGCCAGCGTGTTGAGCGTTCTGGTGCCCTTGACCTTGTAGACTGCGCGGATTTGCAAGTGGTCCTGCAGGTTTTCACCGACCTGCGGTGCATCCATCACAACGTCGATCCCGTGCTGTTTGAGCAGCGAGGCGGGGCCAATCCCGGAGTGTTGCAGGATCTGCGGTGAATTCACGGCGCCTGCCGAGAGGACAACCTCACGCGCAGCGGTGACCGTAACCGGTGTCTGACTGCAGTGCACAATGGCACCGTTGCAGCGCAACTGACCGTCTGCGCCCGTCTCAAAGGTCAGCTTTTCGACCTGCGCTTCGGTCCAGACGGTCAGGTTCTGGCGCTGTTTGATGGGGCGCAGAAACGCCTTGGAGGTGTTCCAGCGCCAGCCAGAACGCTGGTTCACATCAAAGTACCCCACGCCCGCGTTGTCGCCGGAATTGAAATCCTCGGTCTTTTCGATGCCTGCCTCGGCGGCCGCATCGGAAAAGCTGTCCAGAACGTCCCAGCGCAGGCGCTGCTTCTCGATGCGCCATTCGCCGCCGTTCCCGTGCATGTCCGAAAAACGGCTGTTGTCGCCGGTTGCCGGGTCCGCGCCATCGTCCAGCCGGTAGTGATCCTCATGCGCCTTGAAGTCGTTCAGCGAGTTTTCCCAGCTCCAGGCGTCATCGCCTGACAGCTCTGCCCAATTGTCGTAGTCCCGTGCCTGGCCGCGCATGTAGATCATGCCGTTGATCGACGAACACCCGCCCAATGTCTTGCCACGCGGATACAGCAGGCTGCGCCCGTTCAAACCTTTGGCGGGTTGCGTCTTGTACATCCAATCCGCACGCGGATTGCCGATGCAGTACAGATAGCCTACCGGAATATGGATCCAATGGTAGTTGTCGGGCTTGCCCGCCTCAAGCAACAGGACACGGGTCTTGGGGTCTGCACTCAAACGGTTGGCCATCAAGCAACCCGCTGACCCGCCGCCAATCACGATGTAGTCAAAGCTGTTCGCACCATCCGTCATCCGAGACCTCCCTGTCCGCCACCTGCCATATCCTTCCTTGCTCGCTTGCTACGACCAAGCGAAAAAAACCAATGACAAATCGCACAGAGCCATATTAGTGTTTTTTATATGGAAAGGTTTTCCAATATAAACAACATTATAGCCTTCGTGACAGTGGCGCGGGAGGGCAGCGTTTCGCGCGCTGCGGATGTCTTGAACCTGACCCAGCCTGCCGTCAGCCATCAGATCAAGAGGTTGAGCGAAGAGACCGGCGTTGCGCTGTTCACGCGCACCGCAACCGGGTTGCGGATCACCCCTGACGGCACTGCCTTGCTCGGCAAGGCCGAACAGGTGCTGGAAGCAATGGCCGAATTTCGCCGCAGCGCCAGCCAGCGCATCGGGCGTGTGAGCGGCAAACTGAGAATAGGCACCATCGTCGACCCCGAATTCATCCGGCTGGGACGGTTGCTGGCGCTCTTGCGCGCAGAACATCCCGACATTGAAACCGAACTGGTGCACGGGGTCAGCGGGGACATCCTGAACTGGCTGAAACGGGGCCGGATCGACGCCGGTTTCTACCTGTGCGGGCCGGATGACCTCCCGAAACTTGGATTGGGCGGGGAGGATCCGCAGCATGCCATCAAGCTGGCTGATTTCACCTATCGGGTGATCGCCCCGGTCGGCTGGGAGCAACAGGTCGAAAGCGCAGATTGGGCGTCGCTTGCCGCCCTGCCATGGATTGGCACGCCGGAAACATCTGTCCATCATCGCCTTTTGTCCTCCGTTTTCGAGGATCAAGGCTGTCGTCCGAACGTGGTCGCCCTGGTGGATCAGGAGTCGTCCATGCTTGAGATGGTGAGATCCGGTATCGGTCTGAGCCTGTGCCGCGATTCAATTGCGCTGCATCAGAAACAGACCTTTGGCCTCGCCGTCAGCGATGCGGTCTCCGTGCCTGCCTGTCTTTGTTTCGTGACATTGGACCGCCGCAAGGCGCGCCCCGTGATCTCAGAGACGTTCAACCTGTTGCACCGCGTCTGGTGAGGTCCGTTGACCCGGTACCGGTCGTTTGCTTGCGCCAAGGCCGCCCCACCCAAAACGTGCGCCTCCGCCCAGACGATTACGGGCCCGGCGTGCAGTTCAAGGTCGGCAGTGCAGAACGCAGCTGTCACCAACTGCTTGGGCACCAAGGACCGGGCTCCTTGTTGGACGCCCCTTCGTACAAGAGTTCGGCACAACGATTTCCAGCTTCGAACAGCTTTTGTGTGGAGAAGTCGCGTCATTGGTTGAATATTTGCTCACTTCCTTTAGCACTACGCAAAACGACGAACCGACGAGCGCGATGACCCAACATACCGATACTGCCGACACCCCCGTAAACGCTGCGCGTGACTGGGTCAAAATTCTGTCCGCTTACCGCGAACCGGATGCTCTGCGGAGCAGTTTTGAGTTGGCCGTGACCGTTGGCGCATTTGTTCTTTTGTGGGCTGTCGCCTGGTACGCCATGTCCATCAGCGCCTTGCTGACCCTTGTCATATCACTGTGCAACGCGGCCTTCTTGCTGCGGCTGTTCATTATTCAGCACGATTGCGGCCATAGCGCTTTCTTCAAGAACCGTGTCTTGAGCGACTGGCTGGGTCGCGCGATCGGCATTGTCACATTGACGCCCTACGACGTGTGGCGGTCATCGCACGCCTTGCATCACAGTTCGTCTGGCAACCTCGGCCGTAGGGGCATGGGCGACGTGCACACCCTGACGGTAGGGGAATACAATGCAAGAAGCCCGATGAAGCGCTTCTTCTATCGGCTCTACCGTCACCCTCTGGTCCTGTTTGGCCTTGGCCCCGGCTATTTGTTCTTTTTGCAAAACAGATTGCCATTGGGTCTGACCGGTCAGGCCAAATACTGGGTCAGTTCCATGGGCACCAATGCCATGATCTGCCTGGCGCTATCGGTTATGTATTATTTCGGCGGCCTCATGCCGATCCTGTTGATTTTCCTGCCATCTACCTTGCTCGCGGCGAGCGCAGGCGTGTGGTTGTTCTACGTTCAGCATCAGTTCGAAGACACGCATTGGGAGGCCGAGAAGGACTGGGATTTGCATGACGCGGCCCTGCACGGCAGTTCCCACTATGTCTTGCCATCCGTGTTGCAGTGGTTGAGCGGGAATATTGGCATTCACCATGTACACCATTTGTACAGCCGGATTCCGTTCTACCGACTGCCCGAAGTGCTTCGAGACCACGAAAGCCTTGGATCGAGCAATCGCATGACGATCAAACAGAGCCTTCAAAGCGCGCGACTTCACCTATGGGACGAAGAGCGCAAGAAGCTGGTTGCATTTGGCCAGGCAAACGCTCCGGCGCATTGATGTCGCGCATGGCCCGGTCCTGTAGCGATCTCACAAGCGTACCTCCGTTCAAGATACAGCCTTTGCCGGCAGGGGCTCTGAGCGGGCTTCCGAAAGCGACAGTCCCAACGACCAGAGAAGCATCCTCCACGCGGGGCAGTGCCAAAACGGTCAATTTTAGTAAAAACCTCCGACCACTGGATGTTCTGTTGGCTGGCTAGCTTGTCTCAGCGCCCCATGGTCACCGAGCAATCTGGTTGGTTCGGTGGTGGTCTCAGGTGGGCTCTGGCTTGGCGGGGCTTCTGGGCGGTGGCGGCGAGGAGGAATTTCGCAGTGACGCCTGACCGGCCTCGGAGCCGTTTCGGGCGACCGCGTAGGCCGTTTCGGCCAAGGCGCGACCCTTTTCGCAAAGCGCCCGTGGCGGTTCTCGGAGAAAGCTGAGCGTTCGGGGACACGTCCACGTCCTGTACCGGCAACTTCCTGTTTTTCCGGAGCATCGCCGGAAGGCCGAACTGCGAAAAAGGCTTGGGTTCAAGGAAGGTTTCGCCAAAGCCAACATTGAGGCACAGGCAACTCAAGATTGCAGCGATCGTTGGAATGGCCGCGCTGAGCAAAAAATGACGCCTGCAGTGGGTCGCGCGAATGTCTTTGAATTGCCGGACGTCGGTTTTCAATCAGGCTGATTGGCCATAGTGGCCGCGATTGCGCATGAGCGTGTCGGCGCGGTTCTGTGCATCTGCGAGAGCCATACGGACGCTCTTTGCGCCTTGTAGCATATCGTGCATCTCGGTCCCGATGATCTCAATCAGATCTGTTATCTCCGGGACGGGTGGACGGGGCCAGTATTGTAGAACCCCGGTTCGCGCCATGCCATCCACGATCGAAATGACGGGCGAAACGCGACGTACGTTGGGATCCATGCTGACGCTGAAACGTGGTGTCACCAGGCTTCCATTTTCAATGTAAAGCTTGATCGTTTCCGGAGACGTAAGCGATATGAGCGCCTCCCAGACCGGGCCGACGCGGTCAGCAGCAATATTGGACGGGATGGCCAGAGCGTATCCACCGACGGGTGCAATCGGTTTTCCATTTGGTCCGTAAGGATGCGCCAGATAGTCGGTCACACCATAAGCGGGTGATTTTTCGTTCAATTCGAACAAGGGTGCCAGAAGCGTCGCGCAATACGCCATCCCGACCTGTCCCTCCGCATAGGCACGGGCGCGTTCATACCACGACATCGACAAAATCGAGACCGGAGAAAAATCAAGAAGCTCACGCAAGTATTCAGCCGTTGCAAAGGCCTCGTCCGAATCAAGCATCGGGCGCATGTTTTCACCCACAGGCCATTCTGCGTCGAAATCGTCCCCGATCTTCGCGAGGTTCAAGAATGGCCGTCCCATTGCGCCCATTACGAACATGAATGTGTGCCCAAGTGGCGTGCCTCGGGCGGCATTCCAGGCGATGCCCGACCGACCTTGTGCCCGGTTGTGCAAACGTCGGGCTGTTTCGAGGGTATCAGCTATCGTGAAGGGCATGCCGATACCCGCTGCATCGCACAAGTCACGCCTCACACACAGCAATTCCGGCGTCGTTTGAACTGGCAGGCCGTATTGGGTCCCGCGGTATCGCGCAGATGCCAGCGCAACTTTGTGGTAATCGGCAAGATCGACGGCACTTTCCGCCAAAAAATCATTGATTGGCAAAAGCACTTTCTTTTCAGCCAATTCTCCAAACCAGGGGAGGTCGCAAGCGATGATATCGTAACGGGACGATTTCAACCGGGCATTTTCCAGAATCTCGTTCCGCAACCGATCAATTGACAGGGCTCGGCTGCTGATGCCCACCCCGAACAAGCCCTCGAATTGACGTTTAAGCACGTTCATCGCCATGAAGGTGGGGTCAGCATGAACAAGAATACGCAGGTCATTCTGAAGGCCGAGTTTTGATTGCATCGCTGCTGGCGGCGGAATCGTCTGACTATCGCCGTAAGAGGCACCGAAGAAATAACCGCCGATCCCCCCGCTTTCGGCTGACGTGATTCCCAAGGTGGAACTGATCGCCCCACGGACTCTGCGGGCATAGTCCTGCCATTCTCCGATCAGTTTGTCCGATGGATGCAGCGAAAAGCTCTTGCCCGTCTTGGTGCGGGGACGACGGATCAACAGCCCGCGCTCTTCAATTGACGCAATTGCGCGGATCGCGGTGCCATAGCCCAATCCGCTGGCGTCGGCGAGGATACTGGTCGTGGTCAGTTTGCCTTGCAGGTGATTGCGCAGAAGCGTTGTGATCAACCGGGTTTCATCATAGCCACGTTTCAGGCTGAGCACCTGATCGGCCTCGTTGCCCAGGGCGTCGATGAAATCAAGGAACAGCGCGAACTCTTCGCCTGTAATGCCTCTGACCCAAGGGACATCACCGCTTTCAAACGGGCCTTCCGGTCTCGCGCGGGGGCCTCCCTTTTTCAGGTCCATCACCTCTCTCAACACCTTTGGCAGTTCCGCCATGATCCGACCCCGCTCCCATGCGGTGTCAGACTATGTCCATTTTGGATATTCTGCCAGTTTGGTGGATCTATCCTGATGGACGCCGCAGGGCGGCAATCTTGTCGGCCAGTATCACGCGCCTTCGGTCAACATCATTGAGAAGATGACTTCGGCGTTGTCGCTCTTCAAAGACCCGGCTGCCGGTCTGGAACATGATCACCACCAGCAGCAGAATCCCCAGGTACAACTGGACCATGAAGGCGGGTGTCACATTGAACACCAACCCGGTGTTGAGGAAGTTGACCGTCAGCGTGCCGATGACAGCGCCGATCACGCCGCCCTTGCCGCCAAGGATCGAAACACCGCCGATGAAGGCCGCTACCGTGCCCGCAAGCAGGAGGTACTGCAAACCGAGCGCCTGCGCTGTCCCCGACCGCAACCCGATGATGGCACCGCCTATCCCGGCACAAAGCCCGGAAATGGCAAAGACGATGATCATCGGGCGTTGCAGTGAAATGCCGGATGCCAGGGCCTCTTTTCGGGCCCCGCCGATGGCATAGATCTCGCGGCCATAGCGTGTGTAGGTCATGAACAGACCAACAACGATGAAGATCCCGATGACCAAAAGCGACGCGGGTGAAAAATAGACCAACATCTTGGTCGAGATGAAATCGGGGATGCGGAAGTCCGTCAGCATCACGGTTTTTTCTTCGGCTGCAAAAAGCGCCACGCCACGGAGCAACATCAGTGTGCCGACGGTCAAAACGATTGCGCGGATCCTCAGATAAGCAATGAAATACCCCTGGATCGCGCCAATGGATGTTGAGATCACCAGCGCAAAGATCAGAGCATTGATTGCCCCCCAATCATCGGTGAAACGCACGGTAATAACCGCTGCCAAAGCCGCATTCGATCCGATGGACAGGTCAATCTCGCCTGCAATGATGCACAGCGTCAGCGCCAGTCCGACAAGGCCCAACACCGCGAACCGCTCCATGATCGCGTACCCCGTCCGATGGGTAAAGAACAACGGTTCGGTGATCGCGAAGAAGGAATAGACCCCAATCGCAAGCAGGATCGCGAAGCTCAGGTCGGGATTTTCAGTGACCCAGTTTTTGATGCGTTCCATGTGGTTCTCCTATTCCACGGCGCGGCTGCCGCGGCGGACAAGGGCGAAGACAATGATGGAAAAGACGATCATCAAACCAACGGCAAGCACGCGCGCGCCGGAATTGAAACCGTTCAGCACCATCATGTTGTCGATGCTTGAGATGAAGATGGCGGCCAGCGAGGTGCGCAAGGTCGAGCCATATCCACCCATGATCGAATTGCCCCCGACCATGACAATGGCGATCACCATGATGGTCATATCGCCGGACGACCCAAACTCGGACGAGAAATAGTTCACATGCGCGGAGGACACCTGACCAGAAAAGGCAATGGCGACAAAGGCCGCGCAAACACTGGCGATGATGCAGCATTTGATCGCCATGCCAAAGTTCTCATGGCCGGTTGCCCGTCCCGCCGCGCGGTTGGCGCCGATCAGGTAGACCTGACGTCCAAAGGTCGTGTAGCGCAGCGTCAGTTCCGCCACCACTGCGATGATGATGAACGCGACGGTGATATTGGGAATGTCCCCGATAAAGGACCCGGTGCCCAACCATTCTGCCCCATGCGGGCGGCGGTAACTGACAACAAGGTTGTCCGACCACCACGACCCGATGCCAAAGAACAACCCCGCCGCGCCAAGCGTGACGACGATCGGATTGCCGCCCAACCCGATCAGCGCCCCCTGAAGCGCGCCCGCGACCGTGGCGATGACCATTGTTGCCACGAATGCCACCAGAAACGTCATCATCAAGGCGGCCGTTGTGGGGTCACCTTCGGTTGGCCACCATACGTTCCAGTCAGCACTCATCAGCGTCGCGAAACAGATGATGGACAGAGCGGCGATTTCCTTCATCGACAAAAGAAAGAAGTTGCCGGACAGCGTCACAAAGGTCAGCCCGATGGCCATGATGCCCACAAGGGCCGCGTCGCGGATGATCGTCTTGACGTTGAACCACGTCAGGAAGTCATCGGTAAAAACCGCGCCCGCCACGAAGACGAACAGGAACAGTCCAACCATTGCGATGACCAGCGGCGAATAATCGCGCCGGATACGCTGAACGATGCCAAGGCGCTCTTCGTTGATTGCAGACGTCTCCGTCATGATGCTTTCTCCGACACCGCGATGCCCGCCTCGTGGAAAGGATCGGTGATCTGTTCAAGAATATTGGCCGATGTCATATCTTCGAGCGCCAGTTCTCCAATCCGAATGCCGCGATAAAAACTGACAATCCTGTCCGGCAGGTTGGTGATTTCCTGAATGTCCGTCGAGGCCACAACGATTGCCGCCCCTTGGTCGGCCAGATCACGCAGGATCTGATATATTTCCGCGCGGGCGCCGACATCCACGCCGCGGGTCGGTTCGTTGACCAAAATGACGTCGGGCGAAATCGACAGCCACTTTCCCAGAGCGACCTTTTGCTGATTGCCCCCGGACAGAACCCCCGCTTCTTGCGGCAAACGTTTTGGGTCGATGGTGAACTTTACCGCGTTCTCTGTGGTCGAGGCCACTTCCCTGGCACCGTTCAGGAACCCCCGGCTGGAAATCGTTTCCAGCGACGGCGCGGACAAGTTTTCCATGATTGGCCGCCCGAGGAACAACCCATCATGTTTGCGGTCTTCCGAGCAATAGGCGATGCCGCGCCTGATAGTGTCCTGTGGGCGGGTCGGCAGAAATTCTTCGCCCTTGAAATGCAATTTGCCGCCACGGGTTCTGGTGGATCCGGCCATGGCCCCGAGGATCTCTGATGTGCCGGAGCCAAGTTGCCCGGCGAGGCCCAGAATCTCGCCCGGATAGACGTCAAAACTGATGGGTTCGATGATGCCATCAGGCCAGAGATCACGGACCTTCATGACAGGTGTGTCGCGGATGACAGCGGGGCGGGCGGGATACATATCCCCCAGCTCGAAGCCCAGCATCATTTCGACCAGAGAGTTGACGTCCATGTCAGCGGCCGCGCGCGCTGGCTGACTTTCACCATCGCGCAATACCGTGATCCGATCGCAGATCTTGAAAATCTCATCCATGCGATGACTGACATAAATCACGGATTTCCCACGTGCCTTCAGCCGGTTGACCATGTCGAGGATGCGGATGGAATCCGTCTCGCCGAGGGCAGCGGTCGGTTCGTCAAGGATCAGCACTTGCGGGTTGTGCGCGATCAACCGCGCGACCTCGACCAGATGCTGTTCCCCGATCGACAGGCGGGTCGTGGCGCGCAGCGGGTCGACATGTCCAAGGCCCACCTCTTCGAGGAAAGGCATTGCCATTTTTGCCAGCGTCTTGCGCGATGCAATCTGGGGCACACCATCGCCCGCCAGAAAGATGTTCTCAGCGACGCTCATCGTTGGGATCAAGCTGAGCTCTTGTTGGGCAATCGCGATGCCAACCTGTTCGGCGGCCGTCGGACTGCTAAAACGCCGAACCTCGCCGTCGTAAAAGTATTCGCCGGAAAAGCCGGTGTCGAAACCGCCAATGATCTTGACCATCGTGGATTTGCCGGCGCCGTTTTCGCCAACCAATCCCATGACTTCACCGCGGCCGATTTCAAAATGCGCGCTCTTGAGAGCCTGGATCGCTCCGTAGTGGCGGTTGATTTCCGTCAACCGCAGAAGTGGTTGATCAGCCATGGTCCCCTCCCTGATCCAGACTCTGTGGTCTTGGCTTGGTCAGAAAAGGGCGCCCTGTCGTCCAGGCGCCCCCAAATCTTGATACAGTGGGGATCAGCCGCCCCAGGCGCCTGAGCACAGCTCGTCGATGCCATAAAGCTTGCCATCAAATCCGCGCAAGGCAACCGTTTCCATGTTCGTGGCGGTCACAGCCGGGTTTGGCGTGAAGTTGATGTAGTTCGCCAACTCGCCAGTATCGAGGTATTCCTCGACCATCTTGATGGCCAACTGGCCTTCATGCAGCGGCGACTGGAGCGTCGTGCCGAACTGCTTGCCTTCTTCGATCAGCTGCTTGTCACCGTTGCACACAGTGCCGACCGCGATCACGTCTTCGCCCATGGCGTAGCCTGCTTCTTCCAGCGCCTTGATGCCACCGGTCAGGATCGCGTCGTCCATGCCATAAACAAAGTGGATGCCTTCATCGCGCAGGGATGCGATGGCTTTGGCGGCCCCTTTGTAGCCGTTTGCCTGGCCGAAACCCTCGTCAACATCGCCGATGATCTTGAGGTCGGATCCTGCAATCGCTTCGTTGAAGGCGTTGATCGACAGGCCGTAACCACCGTAGCTGTGCGGATAGGACAGGACCAGCACGTTGTAGCCTTCGCCACCGGCAGCCTTCTTCGCGGCCGCTGCTTCGCGCATCATGTAACCTGCGTTACGGGCACGCAGACGGTCATCCGGCCCGGCATACCCAAAGATGTACTGACGGTCGGCATCGTTCGGCAACTGGTTGATTTTCAGCACCGGCACGCCCGTTTTTGCCAGCGAACGCAGGCTGCCAAGACCGGCAACGGCGTCTGATGGCCACCAGATAAAGACGTCGGGGAGCACGCCAGCGGCGAGCACCTGCTGAACCTGCTGGTCCTGCTCGGCTTGATTGAACTGGTTCTCGAAAACCTGGATGTCAAAGCCCTTGAGCCCTGCAGTTTCCTTGATGCCCTTGATGAAGCGGCCGATATAGGCCTCACCAGCGGGCCCGTTGAACGAAATGATAGACGGCTTGTCTTGTGCAAATGAAGCGGTGGCCATGGCTCCGACCGCCAGTACACCGACGAGCGCGCCTCGGATGATCTTTCCCAGATACGACATTGAGTCCTCCCTTTCAGTTTTCGACAATTCTTTTTGGTCGTGTGCGGCATCGTCTCAAATTCGCCCAGATCTACGACAGGCAATTTCATCCAAAATGGACGAATTTGGTCTGATCTGGACGAAATCGGCATGTAGGACGTGCACAGGCTGGTGCATGGTTCTGCAAATAACAATCGCAGACGCGTCTTGGGAGGCATGTATATGGACACGCAACGTTTGGTTGGAAAGAATATCCTGATAACGGGTGCTGCCCAGGGCATGGGTGCCGCCAATGCAAAATATTTTGCCGCTCAGGGTGCAAATGTCTGTATCGGCGACATAAATCTGGCCGGCATCGAGAAGGTTGCCGCCGAGATCAATGGCGCTGGGAATGGCAAGGCGGTCGCTGTCAAATTGGATGTGACAAGCCGTGCAGACAATGCCGCGGCTGTGGCCGCGACGGTCGAGGCCTTCGGATCAATCAACGTCGCCAACCTGAATGCCGGTGTGAACAAGCCCAGAATGTTCATGGATATCGATGAGGAAAACTGGGACTACATCATGGACATCAACGCCAAGGGCGTTCTGTTGGGCATGCAGGAGGCCGCGCGCCAAATGATCGCCCAAGGTCCGATGGACGACCACCCTTACAAACTCATTCCTGTCGGCTCGATCCTGTCTCGCGCCGCGTTCAAGGACGTGATCCCCTATTCCTGCTCCAAACATGCCGTTCTTGCGATGGTCACAGGCGGTGCCAAGGCGCTTTGGGAACACAAGATCACCGTCAACAGCTATGGGCCCGGTGTCGTCCATACCGAGTTGTGGAAACAACTCGACAAGGATCTGGTTGAGATTGGCATGTTCGAGAAAGAAGGCCAATCGCTGGAATCGCTCCGCGAAAGCATGATCCTGATGCAAAAACTGTCGACTCCGGAGGATGTTATGGGCACCGCCGCTTTCCTTTGTTCTGACGAAAGCGACTACATGACAGGCCAGTTGATGATGATCGACGGCGGCATCGTCATGCAGTGAAGGCCGCCCTTGCGAGGTGGCGAGACAGACCTTTGCCGCCCCGCATGGCCCGCTTCTGCCGACCCAATTCGCCGCTAATCGCATTGAACCAAAAGGATGACGACCATGGGTGCTCTGACGCCGAATGTCCTGACGCCACAGGATCTTGAGCCCAACTGGCGATGGGAAGGGCGGTTGCCTGCCTGGGGGCATACCTCTGTCGATTTTGAACGTCGTGTCGACCACGATCGGTTGCGCCGCTACCGGCTCAGCCGCACCCGGCAAGCCTTGCAGGCGTCCAACGCGGGCACGCTGTTGTTGTTTGATGTCAACAACATCCGCTATGTCTCCGCCACCAAGATCGGCGAGTGGGAGCGGGACAAGATGTGTCGTTTTTGCCTTTTGACCGGCGACGACAGCCCCTACGTCTGGGATTTTGGCTCGGCTGCCGTGCATCACCAGAAGTATTCCGACTGGCTGGAGCCGGATCATTGCCTTGCCGGTGTTGTTGGCATGCGCGGCACCATCCCGCCTGAGTTCGGACTGATGAAGAAATACGCCAAACAGATCGCCGGTCTGATCCGCGATGCCGGTATGGCCGACATGCCCGTTGGCGTCGACTATGCAGAAACGGCCATGTTCCACGCATTGCTCGAAGAGGGCATCAATGTCGTCGACGGCCAGCAAATCATGCTGGCCGCGCGCGAAATCAAGAACTGGGATGAAATCCAGCTTTTGACGCAAGCCGCCAGCATGGTCGATGGCGTCTATCACATGATCTACGAAGAGCTGAAACCAGGGATCCGCGAAAACGATATTGTCGCGCTGTCCAACAAGATGCTCTACGAGATGGGGTCAGACGACGTTGAGGCGATCAACGCCATTTCCGGCGAACGCTGCAACCCGCACCCGCATAACTTTACCGACCGGTTGATCCGCCCCGGCGATCAGGCCTTCTTTGATATTCTTCAAAGTTATCAGGGCTATCGCACCTGCTACTACCGCACCTTCAACGTCGGGCGCGCAACGCCTGCGCAAAACGATGCCTATGTCAAAGCGCGCGAATGGCTGGATGCGTCGATCCAGATGATCAAACCCGGTGTCGGGACTGACAAGGTCGCCGAAGTCTGGCCCACAGCGCAAAGTCTGGGTTTCCCCAGCGAGGACGCAGCCTTTGGCCTGCAATTCGGTCACGGTTTGGGACTGGCCTTGCATGAACGCCCGATCATCAGTCGCGCGGTCAGCCTGGATCACCCGATGGAAATCCAGACCGGCATGGTCTTTGCTCTGGAAACCTATTGCCCGGCGGCAGACGGCTATTCGGCGGCGCGGATCGAGGAAGAGGTGGTCGTCACCGATACCGGTTGCGAAGTCATCAGCCTGTTCCCCGCCGAAGAATTGCCAATCGCCAATCGCTATTGAACGTGGTCGCAGATCACGCCTCCTCCGCACGGAACACCCATGAACACCCCAAAGCACAACACCGACGACTACCTGCGCATGTACCGTCAAATGGTGCGCATCCGTACCTTTGAGGACAGCGCCAATCAGCTGTACCTCGACGCCAAAATGCCCGGGCTGACACATATGTATTCGGGTCAGGAAGCCGTTGCTGTCGGCATTTGCGAGGCGCTGGAGATCACAGACAAGATCACCTCGACCCACCGGGGACACGGCCATTGCGTCGCCAAGGGGGCCGCGTTCAAGGAAATGTTCTGTGAGCTGTTGGGCAAGGAGGAGGGCTACTGCCGCGGCAAGGGCGGATCGATGCACATAGCGGATCAATCCAATGGCAACCTTGGCGCCAACGCGATTGTGGGTGGATCCATGGGGATCGCCACCGGGTCGGCCCTGCGTGCCAAATTGCAGGGCTCTGACGATGTGACGGTGTGCTTCTTTGGCGACGGGGCAACGGCGCAGGGGCTGTTGTACGAGGTGATGAACATGGCAGCACTCTGGAAGCTGCCGATCATCTATGCCTGCGAGAACAACGGGTATTCGGAATACACCCGAACGGACGAGATTGCCGCGGGCGAGATCACCGCCCGTGCCGAAGCCTTCGGGATCGAGGCGCACAAGATCAACGGACAGGACGTCCTGGCAGTGAATGCGCTGGCGACGGGTCTGGTGGCGCGCGCCCGCAAGGGCGAAGGGCCGTTCTTCATTGAGCTGGAAACCTATCGTTATCATGGCCACCACGTTGGCGACATCAACCGCAGCTACTACCGGTCCAAGGAAGAAGAAGCCGACTGGAAGCAAAACCGCGATCCGATCACCCTGCTTGGGGATTGGTTGGAACAGGAAGGCGTCGCGGGTGCCGAGGAACTGACCAAGCTGCAGGACGACATCCGGGCCGAAGCCGCGGAGGCCGTGGCCTATGCATTGAACGCGCGATACCCAGATGGCTCCGAAGTGGATGCCCATGTCTTCAAGGCGGCCTCGTGATGCGCTCGATCACTTTGTCGCAAGCGGTCAACGAGGCCATCGCCGAAGAAATGCGGCGCGATGAAACGGTGTTTCTGATTGGCGAAGACGTGGCCGAGGCCGGAACGCCCTTCAAGGTCACCAGCGGGTTGGTTGAGGAATTCGGCACCGACCGCGTGATCGACACGCCGATTGCGGAACCGGGGTTCATGGGGCTCGCGGTGGGCGCCGCCATGACCGGTGCGCGGCCGATTGTTGATCTGATGTTCGGCGACTTCCTCTATCTGGTCATGGACCAATTGTGCAATCAGGCGGCCAAAACGCATTACATGTCGGGCGGCAAACTGAACGTGCCGTTGGTTTTGCGCACCAACCTTGGTGCGACGCGCCGTTCCGCCGCGCAGCACAGTCAGTCGCTTCATGCGCTTGTCGCCCATATTCCGGGTCTGAAAGTAGCGATGCCCTCCTCGGCCTATGAGGCCAAAGGGCTGATGAAGACAGCCATCCGCGACGACAACCCGGTGGTGATTTTCGAAGACAAGCTGATGTATCAGGACAAGGCCCCGGTGCCCGAAGAAGAATTCCTGATCCCGTTTGGCGAGGCCAAGATCCTGCGCGAAGGCAGCGATGTGACGCTGATTGGCACCTCGTCCATGCGGCAGGTGTGCGAAGCGGCGTCAGATGCCTTGGCCGCAGAGGGGATCAGCGCCGAGGTCATCGACCCGCGCACGATTTCTCCGCTGGACGAGGCGACAATTCTCGCAAGCGTCAAGAAAACGTCGCGCGCCATCGTGGTGGACGAGGGCCATCAGAACTTTGGCACCACCGCCGAAATCGCCGCACGCATCAGCGAAAAGGCGTTTTATCACCTCGATGCGCCAGTCATTCGCATGGGCGCCATGGATGTGCCGGTGCCATTCAGTCCCGCGCTTGAGGATCTGACGGTGCCAACACCCGAAAGGGTCGCCGAGAACGCGCGCAAGATCGTAGCCGGGGAACTGGTCCATGCCCTTTGAGGTCAAGATGCCGCAACTGGGCATGAACCAGGACAGCGCGGTGATCGTGTCCTGGCTCAAGGCGGCGGGCGACAGGATTTCCAAGGGAGACGCGATCTTCGAGGTCGAAACCGACAAGGCAACGATGGAGGTCGAGGCGGCGGCAGACGGTTTTCTCGCCGGGATCGTGGCAGGTGAAGGCGATGATGTTCCCGTTGGCGATCTGATCGCGCTGATCGTGGACAGCGAAGCCGAAGTTGGGGACCATGCCGCCGCCACGGCGCCGCGCAAAACGGAACCAGAACCGACACCCACCGAGAAGCCGGTCAAGGAAAGCCCTGCCCCCACACCGGACCCCGTCGCGCCATCCCAAAAGACACCGGAGCCCGCGCGGACCGCTGGCAAGGTGCTTGCCTCGCCACTTGCCAAGCGCCTTGCAAAGGAGCGCGGGATCGATCTGGGCATGATGCGGCTCCAAGGCATCGCCGAACCCATCCATGCTGCCGATCTTGCCGTTGTGGCATCGGGCACCCCGTCGCACCTGTTCGCCAGGGTCGATGGCACCGCGCTCGATGCCCTGCTGTCGCGGTCCGACGGGGCCAATCGCACACCTCTTTTCGCCAGTTTCGCAGCAGGCGGCTGGCGCGCGGTGTTCGCCGCCGAGGACATCACGGTTGCGATCCTCGGATTGGATGGATCGCTGGCGCGCCACGGTGAACCAGCCGGGGCTGATGCCGCCCCTGCCCTATGGCTGATCGATCTGTGTGACACGCGGCTTGGCGGCTATACGCCCGCTGGCAACGCAACCACGCTGGCCGTCGCGCGGGACGGTCCGACCTATACGCTGACGCTGTCGTTTGGCGAAGCGACACTCCCGCTGCCAAGCGCCATCGCCCTTCTCGACGAAATCGCGGCACGGGTCGAAGATCCGATCCGCCAGCTGCTCTGAGGTCTGGATATGACTGACGTCTTCAACAAACTTTACATCGGCGGAGCATGGCGGGACGCCTCGGATGGAGCAACGTTCAAGGTGTTGAACCCTGCCGATGAAACCGCACTGGCAGACGTCGCCTCCGGGACCGTCGAAGACGCCATGGCCTGCCTTGACGCGGCAGAGGCCGCCTTTGCCCCATGGGCCGCCAGACCCCCGCGCGAAAGAGGGGACATTCTGCGCCGCGCCTTCGAGATCTTCAACGATCAGATCGACGACATCGCGCGCCTCATCACGCTGGAGAATGGCAAAGCCGGGTCTGACGCCATGGGCGAGGCCAAGTATGCGGCAGAGTTCTTCCGCTGGTATGCCGAAGAAGCCGTTCGCTCAGAGGGTCACATGGGCGTGGCCCCCGCAACGGGCGCACGCGTGCTGGTTCACCAGAAACCGGCAGGAATATCGGTCCTGGTGACGCCGTGGAATTATCCCGCGGCCATGGGCACACGCAAGATTGGTCCGGCGCTGGCCGCTGGCTGTCCGGTGATCCTGAAACCGGCGTCAGAGACTCCGCTGACCATGCTCGCACTGGCGGATATTCTGGAACAGGCGGGCGTGCCGCCCGGTGTGGTCAACGTGCTGCCGTCCAGATCTTCGGGCGCAGTTGTCGGCGCGATGCTGGCCGATCCCCGCGTGCGCGTCATCAGCTTTACCGGGTCAACCGAGGTTGGACGCAAACTTTTACATGCCGCCGCCGACAATGTGGTCAAACCGGCGATGGAATTGGGGGGCAACGCGCCGTTCATCGTGTGCAAGGACGCCGATATCGAGGCCGCCGCCGACGGGCTGATGGTCGCCAAGATGCGCAACCTCGGCGAAGCCTGCACCGCCGCAAACCGCATCTATGTGCACGAGGATGTAGAGACCGCCTTCGTGGAGAGCTTCACCGCCAGGATGGCCGCCTTGAAGATGGGCAACGGCGTTGAGCCCGGCATCGACGTCGGCCCGCTGGTCAATGCTGAAACCCGCGACAAGGTGGACCACTTCGTGCGCGACGCGGTGACCAAGGGCGCCCAACTGGCCCTTGGCGGTGTCCGACCGAACGGCAAAGGCTTCTTTTACCCGCCGACCGTTCTGACCCGGGTGCCTGACACCGCGGATTGCCTGCGCGACGAGATATTCGGCCCCGTCGCGGCCATCCAGACCTTTGGTGATGGCGATGACATCATCGCGCGCGCCAACGACACCGAATACGGGCTGGTGGCCTATCTTTACACCGGCGACATGCGACATGGCATGGCCCTGTCCGAGCAGCTGGACTTTGGCATGATTGGCTTGAACCGCGGGCTTGTTTCGGACCCCTCCGCGCCTTTTGGTGGGGTCAAACACTCTGGTCTGGGCCGCGAAGGTGGCAAGGAAGGTCTCCTCGAGTTTCAGGAAACCCAGTACATCTCGACCGAGTGGTAGGACATGACCACCATCGCCAGCCCCTCGGTCCGCAAGCTTGCCGCCGACATGGGCGTCGACATTGATGCGCTTGCGGCGCAACTGGGGCGGCAAACCATCGGGCGCGAGGATGTGTTGGGACAAACCGGCAGGTCTGCAACCGCCGGATCAGCAACAGCCGGGCCTGCAACAGCCGGGCCTGCAACAGCCGGGCCTGCAACAGCCGGAGCAAACCAATACTGGGACGTGGATCACAGCCAATGGGGACCCGTCACACATGAACCTCTCAGCCGCCCCGCAAAACTCGCCAGTGCCAACCTGACCGCCGCGCAGCAGTTGATACCGGCGGTCACGCACCATGACAGCGCCGATGTCACGCGGCTGGAGGCGACGCGCGCCGCGTTAAAGGCCGAAGGCAAGGCTATCACGGCGCTGGCCTTCCATGTTGCCGTGCTTGCCCGCTGCCTGACCGAGTTTCCGCGGTTCAATGCGTCGCTCTCCGCTGATGGCAACAGCCTGATCCTGAAGCAGTATATCCACATTGGAATCGCAGTGGACACACCCTACGGCCTGACCGTTCCGGTGATCCGCCATGCCGGTCGCCTGCGCATCCCCGAGATTTCCGCAACGCTCCGCGATTTGGCGGAACGGGCCCGTGTGCGCAAGCTTCGCGCAGATCACATGGGCGGCGCTTCGATGACAATCACCAATCTGGGCGGCATCGGCGGCGAAGCCTTCACGCCCATCGTCAACCCGCCCGAGGTTGCCATTCTGGGCATGACCCGCACTGAAATTCGCCCGCGCTGGAACGGAGACAGCTTCGTTCCAGCCCCCATGGTTCCCCTTGATTTGAGCTATGATCACAGGGTCATCAATGGCGCCGACGCGGCGCGTTTTCTCACTCGGTACTGTGGCCTTGTCGCGGATCCCGACGATCTGCTTTTCGGATGAACACGCCAAACCGGTGTTTCGACCAATCGCCTTGCCATATCTCACTCTGCAAGTGTTCAATCGCCTTCCAAGCGTCAGTTCGAGTTGCGAAAAAGGGCTCGCCGCCCGAACGCTCCTTTTCGAATGCCCGGCAGGGCATTGCGCAGCAATGTCGCGAGAGGGACGACAGGATGTCAGGGCACCCCGCTCGCGCGCAACCCGGTTCAGCAATTCCACGACCCGCTCGCCGGGCAGTGAGAAATCCACCTCGATGGCAGGACACGCGCGGGTGCACGCGCCACTGTCTCTTGGAGCGCTGGCATTCCAACCGCTCGTTCCTTGAGCTTCGCCACTCTGAACGTGCGTCCATTCGCCAAGGCGTCACTGATAAAATCCAAAGATCCCATTGCCCGGCAAGCGAATTGGCCATGCCAAATCTGCCGCGAGGGGGCATTGGTTGGCGGCAATCGGGTGTTAGCCATCTTCACGGCCTTCCTTGGGAATCCTCTTGCGGTTTGTGCAGCGCAGCCACAGCCGTTCTTCACGGTTAATGCGTTCGACGACCTTGACGGTCACCTAGAAGCCCTCACGCACCAGCTTGGCATGCAACATGCCCCTCTCGGGACATTTCCGTTGAAGATACCCTGCCGGGCAGTGGATCGATCTGCTCCTATGTGAAACGTGACTTGCGTATTCTTCGATCTCCATGTTGCCTTGAACGGGACGAGAACAAAATCTTCTCTTGAATGGTCCGGTATTTGGGGGGGCACGTCAGCGGCAACCAGGGTCGTTTCAACTGCTGGTACAAACCTATGGGTTTTCGTCAAGATGGGCAGAACAGCAGACCTTCGATTATCAGTAGGTCATTGTCTGCGTTGCCGGACAAAGTGTGAATTCGCTGCGTTTGCACCAATGACCGCTATCCGCTTCGCCGGTGCAATGCGCCGGGTTTCAAGGCACGACTAAGCCCGACAGAGAATCCCGGTATGCGTTGCAGTGAGGCAAACACGTCGAATACCTTTTCTCCCTTTGGGGCGCGAAAGACATGACTCGAAAATTACTGTGAGCCATGAGAAGTCCATGTGTGCCTGCCCAACTTGGTCGTCGTTGAGATAGATTCTGGTCATTTTGAAGCTAGAGCCACGCCATGTGGCATGAAACAATCGACGTGTTTCGGTCGTTCCATGCAGCATATGAGGTTTTTGAGATGCCGGCTCAAGCAATGCAATCGATCAGCCTAAAAAGGCTATTCTTGGACCTTGCAACAGTCTTCGATGGCAACTTAGAAATTGAAAAGATCGCCTCTCAAGAATTGTCAGCGAAATCCATGCTCGCACAAGGAGTAAGTGAACCAAGAGCGATATCGGAGGATATAGCCGTGGTTATGAGGTCGGATAAGGCGCATCCAATTTGTGCAGATGTACTCAACATGCCTTTCAATTGGGCGCCGCCCGAGACCTCAAAAAGTGAACTCTACAAAAAGCACAGCCATTTTAAGGCACATGTCGAATTGTTAGGGCCTGATGGCTTGGTGAAGTCGGATATTGTCCGGCTGGGTCTTTATGGGATGCTGCCAAACTCCGAATATGGAATTCGCACTCATCCGGCAGAAGAGATCTACATTATGCTTGCTGGTATGTGTTTTTGGCGTCGAGGGGATGAGGGTTATCAGAGCGCAGGCGTTGGCGACAGATCGCATCACGCCTCTTTCCTTCCACACGCAACTCTGACCAAAGAGGACGCTTTTATGTCCGTATACGCTTGGGTTGGTGACCTCTCCACCGAACACTATTCTTACAATGGACTGCCCACGTAATTTTAGGCGCTTTTTTCGCTGCTTGCCCACGGCCAACCTAACACGTGGGCGCCTTGAGGTGCTTTAACCAGCACGTTTAGAAACTGATTTCTGGGTAAGAATGCATATGTTCTCATCGGCGGAGTGCCACATCATCTCGATACCAAACGCCACCGTCGATTTGTTTACCTTCACAGTGAAGGTGCCGTTCGTTGAATGTGCAGCATCGGTCAAATTGGGCTCCAAGCCGGATTTCGCTGCGATCTGCACGAATGGTAGCTCTAGGACATAAACCAAATGCCAATACCTGCGCGCCCAAAACGATCCATCGCGAAATGACGACAACGGGCGGGGCGATCAATCGCGCCACGACGCTTGGCCATTCGGGGGGACATGGGCCCAAAGCCCATCCCCCCGATCGCGCCGTCACTGCGGTCTGCTGACACAAGCCCGGGCATCGGCAAATGCGGGCGTCGAGCGCAGCCTGCCTGCGCTCAGGTCTGACCCATCCGGCGGGCGAGGTAGTCGTTGAACTCCTTGATGTTCAGCTCAAGCGGGGCATGCAGCAATCCTGGGGTGTCTGCGCCAAAACCGGCGCCACTTTGGACCCGTTCCACCATCTCCTTGTCTTCTTCGGTGGCCGTCTCGATCACCTCGCGGATCGTGTCGCAATAGGCCTCCGGATCCTCCATCCCCGCCATCGCGTGGGGCGAATAGCTTAGCCCCCAGCGCGCATTCGTGCGTCCGACGCCAAGCGGTTCAAGCGCCATCCACCAGATGAAATTCGCATCCATGGCGGCAAGGCCATTGGGAAAAAGAGAAATCACGTAGAACCGCTTGGCTTCTTCATCGGTCAATGCGGGGTTGTGGATCGGCGGAATATCTTCATCGCGGTAGCTGTTGGAATGAATGGCAAAACCCGGATCCCCCCAAGGGCCGAACTCGGCCAGATGGGTCGGATTGGTCGGCCCGATGGACCGGGGATGCGTGTAGGTCGTGTGATAGCTTTCGATAAAGTTCTCGATCAGAAGCTTCCAGTTGCCCTCCCAAACCTCTTCGTGAACGACATGGCGGTCTTCGTAGGTGTCCATCCCGAACCGCCCGGTCAAATCGCCCAGCGGACCAAGTCGCTCTGCGACCGAGGGCAGCCCGGGTTGCAGCGCAACAAAGACAAAACCGAACGCCACTTCGCAAGACAGTTGCACGAGCTTGCGGTCAGAGATCTCGGCCTTTTCAAAGCCCTTGCGGTCCGGCACGCCGATCAATTCCCCCGACATCTGGTAGGTCCAGTGGTGGTAAGGACAGACAATCCGTTTCGAATTGCCGGTTCCATCGAGCAGGCGCGCGTAGCGGTGCAGGCAGAAGTTGCCCATCGCCGTGATGGCCCCGTCCATCTGCCGCATGATGATGACTGGCTTCATGCCGACCATCGCAGTGAAATAGTCACCTTCGTTGGGGATTTGCCCCGCGCGCCCGACCATCACCCAGTCCTGCGCGAAAACCTGTTTCAACTCGGCCTGCAGCACGGCCGGATCGGTGTAGGCCGATTGCGGCGCGCCCTCTATGTGTCGCTCCACGCCATCGGGGAGATCATAGTCGTGCAATGGAAAGGCATCCTGAAGGGTCATGAAACATCCTTTCCATTTGCGCCGGGCATCGAAGATGGCAGCGGGTCAGGCAGCGGCGAACTGCCCTCGTAATAGGGCAATTCCTGACGGCGCAAGGTCACCTCACCGGCGGCCTGGACCGCGAGGCAATGGGTGGCGATCTCTTCCAGCGTGGCGAACCAGACGTCACCGGTGGCCTGCATTTCCTCGATCATCTGTTCGATCCTTTGCCAGCGCGACAAGCGACCAGAGACAAACGGATGCCAGATCCCGATCCAAAGCCCCCCGCCCGCGCGGCGCATTGCGTGGAACTCTGCCATGAAGATCTCCATCGCGCGGTCAGGCGACATGATCTGGAACATGTAGTTGAGGTCAATGGAATGCACGTAGGGCGGCCAGTCATCGGTGGCCCAGCTGACCGGCAATTCCACCAACTCGCCCTCGGGAGGCGCAAGGATGTAGGGCACATCATCGCCCATGAGCGAGCTGTCGTACAGGAAACCTTCCTGTGCGAGCAGCCCCGGCGTGTCCGCCGACATATTGTAAAGCGGAGAGCGGTTGCCGCGCGGTCGCTGGCCCGTAAAGGATGTGATCACCTCGATGGAGCGCTGCATCCAGTATTTTTCTTCTTCGACCGGCAAGGCGTTCGGAGCCTCGTGGATATAGCCGTGAAAGCCAACTTCGTGGCCACCTTCGACAATCGCCTCGACCGCTTTCGGGTGCTGTTCGATGCACCATGCCGGGATAAAGAACGTCTGTTTCAGCCCGTGCCGCTTGTAGCCGTCGAGGATGCGCGGGATCGCCACATCCGGCCCGTAGCGCAGCATCGAAATCGTCGACAGGTAGTTGCGCCCTTTCGCACCCTTTTCGATATGGATCAGGCTGTCGGCGTCCATGTCAAAGGTGATCGCGCAGGCGACTTTTGCCCCGTTGGGCCAGGGAATAGGGTTTGCGATCATCTCAACCTCACAGCATGACGGCCCCGCCAGAGGGGCAGATGGTTTGGCCGGTCATGAAACTGGCCCCGGGCGAGGCAAGGAACAGGACAGCCGCGGCGATTTCTTCGGGACGTCCGATGCGCCCCATGGGATTGGCCATATCGAGTGCGAGCGCTTCTTGCGACATCGTCTCGGGCGCAAGCATCGGCGTGTCCGTGGGTCCCGGCGCGACGGCATTGACGAGGATATCAGGCGCGAACTCCCGCGCAAAGGACCGCGCCAAGGCGATCACCCCGGCCTTTGACGCGCAGTAGGCCGCAAAGTTTTCACGCCCAAGATAGCCAAGCTCTGACGCGATCAGGATCAGGCGGCCTGCGCCTTTTGCGTTCAGCGTTTTCAGGGCGGCCTGTCCGACCAGAAACGACCCCTTGAGGTTCACATCCATCTGGCGGTCAAACGCCTCTGGCGACATGTCAAGCGTCGGGCTTTCGATCAGGATGCCTGCCGCATTGACCACCACGTCCAGCGGCCCCGCGCTGGCGAAGAGTTGCATGACCGATGCCGGATCGGCGACATCGACATGCGCGGCCTCGCCGCCGACCTCCGATGCGGTTGCCGAAGTCTCGGCAATATCGGCGCAGATCACAAAGGCACCGGCCTCGGCCAAGGCCACGGCCGATGCGCGCCCAATGCCGCTGGCGGCCCCGGTGACCAGTGCGCGCTGTCCGGCAAGGGTCATTGCATCAACTCCCCTCGGTCGATGGTAAAGGACTGACCGGTGATGTTGCGCGCCGCGGATGACGCCAGGAACATGTACATCTCCGCCATGTCCGGCGGCTCCATCAATCCCGGCAGCGCCTGCGCGCCGGTAATCTCGGCCAGCAGATCCGCCTCGGACCGCCCCGATTGCACCGACATGGCCGTCAATGACCGCATCGAGGCATCGGTGCGCACCCACCCCGGGCACACCGCATTGACAGAGATCTGCCGGGGCGCCAATTCCTGCGCAAGGCTGCGGGTCAGCCCAATGACGGCGTGTTTGGACGCGCAATAGGCGGAAAATTCTGCCACGGCCGTCTTGCCCCACATGGAAGCGGTGTTCACGATCCGCCCCCCGTTCCGGAGTTTGGGCAAGAGCGCGCGGATCACGCTGAACGTGCCGATCACGTTGATCTCCGTGATCCTCCGAAAGGTCGCATCGACCTGCGGGTCCGGGTCAGAGATCGGTGTGATCAGCTCCAGCCCGGCATTGTTGACCAGAACATCGGTCTGACCGATCCGACCGGCCATTTCCGCCACCTCCTCCAGCCTTGCAATATCGCAGGTCAGTCCGGTGACAGGGCGTCCGACCTCGTCTGACCATCTTGCCGCGACATCGGCAACGTCCGGTTCAATTCCAACGATCGTCAGATCGGCCCCCGCGGCCAGAAACCCCCTTGCGACGCCAGCGCCAAGACCCATGTTCCCGCCGGTGATGACAACACTCTGACCTGTAAAATCATACGGCATCGGCGGCGGGCCTTTCTTCGGCGCGGTTGTGTTCCTTGCGGATCAGGGTCTGCACGCGTTTGCGCAGATCCAGAAACGCCGGATCATCGCGCATGCTTTGATCGCGGGGCTGATCGCCGAACACACCACTGACATCTATGTCTTCCAGAATGCGGGCGGGCCGGGCCGAAAACAAGATGATGCGATGCGCCAGATAGATCGCCTCTTCCACGTCATGGGTGACGAAGATGGTCGTCTTGTTTTCGATGCGATTGATTTCCAGCAGTCGGTTCTGCAAGTGCTCCCGCGTGAGCGCGTCCAGCGCGCCAAAGGGTTCGTCCATAAGCAGGACATCCGGATCCGCCGCCAGCGTGCGGGCAATGGCAACGCGCTGGCGCATCCCGCCAGAGATGTGGTTGGTGTAGCCGGCATCGAAGCCAGTCAGCCCCACCAGATCGATCAAGCGGGCGACGGTCTCTCGCTTTTGCGCATGGCTCAGATCGCGACGGTACTTCAGGGCCAGTTCGATGTTCCCCGCCACGGTCAGCCAGGGGAAAGCCGCGTAGGACTGAAACACCATCCCGCGCCGCCGGTCAGGTTTGCCCAGCGGCGCCCCATCCAGCGTGATGCTGCCGCTTGTTGGTGTCTCCAATCCGCCGATGATGCGCATAAGGGTCGTCTTTCCGCATCCCGACGGCCCAAGGAAGGTCACGATCTGCCCGCGATCTATCTGCAGCGACAAAGGTGTCACGGCGTGCACTTCGCGCCCGTCCGTGCGGAAGGTTTTGGCAACCTTGTCAATCTTGAGGTAGCTCATCCTAGCGATCCAGGTAGCGAAAGCCGCGACGGTGCGCCAGGCGGAAGGCCTGGTCCGTCAGCAGACCGATGATGCCAATGGCGATGATCCCGGCCATCACCTCGGGTGTTTTGACAAAGCGGCGCAGCGACCAGATCACATGACCAACCCCCGAAGAGGCGGCGACGATCTCTGCGATGATCAGATAGGTCCAGCACCATCCAAGCGTGATGCGCAGATTGTCGACCATATTGGGCAAGGCCGCCGGAAAGATGATGTCGCGGATGACTTGCCATTGGTTGGCCCCGAGGGTGAAACCGGATTCGACATATTCCTTTGGCACACGTTTGGTGTCGTCGGTGATCAAAAGCACCAGTTGAAAGAAGGTGCCCATCCAGAGAACGGCGATCTTTGAGGCCTCTCCGACACCAAACCAGATGATCAAAAGCGGAACCATTGCAGGCACTGGCAGATAGCGGATGAAATCCACGAAGGGCTCAAAGAATGCGCCAACGGCACGGTAGCACGACATCAGGATGCCAAGGGGCACGGCGACCACCACTGACAGCAAAAAGGCGAACCAGACGCGCCATATCGAGATCACGATGTCCGTTGCAAAGTCCGCTTCGACAAACAGCCGTACAAAGGCCGCAACGACGGCAAAGGGTGTGGGCAGGAATTGCTGGCTGATCCAACCGGACCGAGCGGTCAGATCCCAGATGACGAAGAAGGTTATCAATCCCGCCAGTCCAAGGATCACTTCGGACTGGCGGGATATTCTTTGCCGAAAGGCGAGCATGGTCAGATGTTATCTTGTCTTGCCTTCGAACAGATCCGGCAACAGGGATCCGTCGATATAGGGCGCGTAGCTGAGCGGCGCGTCTTGCAGATCAAGCGCTGCGTTGATCTCGTTGAAGCTGTCAAAGACCTCTTTCAGGGTGCCGTCGGCCGTGGTGGGCATATAGGCCATCGTTTCTTCGTAGGTGGTGTATCGCACCCCGGCGAGCGCCTCTTTCATCTCGGCATCGGGGACACCATATTCTGACGCCGACAGGCCGATGAACTTGTCCGGGTCCGCCATGTAGACGTCAATCGCGCGATAGATCCCGCGCAGGAAGCTGGCGTATTTTTCCGGATTGGCGGTGTAGTCATCCGTGCGCACAAGAATGATGTCCGTGATCAGGCCTTCGAAATCTGCGGAGGAAAGCAGGACTTTCGATCCCTCGCGCGAGGTGTTCTTGACGATCTGGCTGAGCATCGGTTCCCAGGTTGCAACGGCTGCAATGCTGTCATCCTCGAAAACCGCGATCGAATCGTCGGTGTTGATCAGCTTGATGTCCAGATCCGCGATCGAATAGCCGATCTCGCTCAGCGCGAATTGGGTCATCACCGTGCCGGGGTGATTGATCTCTCCGGCAAAGGATTTGCCGACCAGATCGGCCACTGTCTCGATGCCGGGGCCAGAGACGACGCCGTCCGCGCCGATGGAAATATCGATGGTTCCGATGATGGTGCCCGTAGTGTCCGCCGTGCGCGGGCGCGCCATGCTTTCGCCGATGGTGCGCATCGTGCAGTCAATCGCGCCGGTCTCAAGCGCGGGCAAGACATTCGCGCGGTCATTGTCAAAGGCCCATGTGACGGTCAGGTCGTCTTCGGCAAAATAGCCCAGTTTGTCGGCAACCATGACAGGTGCAAAGCCGAACCAGAAAGGAAAGACACAGTTGATCGTATCCTCAGCCTGCACGGCGCTGGCGGTCATTGATGACGTTGCAAGAGCGACTGCCGCCGCGGTGCTTTTGAAGGTTCCGAAATTTTTCATGCTTTATCCCCCTAGGTGCCTTGGCACGCTAAGCGGCCCGGACCGCAACAGGTGAAATCGGCAGGTCTTTTCACGAGCGCTGCGCCGATTTGCTGAAAAAAGCGCCCACGCATGCATTGCGCGCACGACATTCAGGCAAAAGATGTCTCTGGTGGTGATGTTCAGACGGTAAACACGCGAACCTTCGCGTCAGCAGCGTGTCGATCAAGGCAGCTTGCATGTCGGGTTTCCCATGAGACGTGACCGCGCCAAGAGCCATGAAGACGGCGCTGGAGCCGTACTTCCCAAACAAGAGGGCGCGCATCCGACCTGCAGAGTCATCTGCCACAGAGCGCGGTGCGCGCAGGGTCACATCCCAAATTTCGGCTCGGCAAGCCGCCCCTTGTGACATGCGTCAGACGGATCCCCCTGCCCGAACGTCCTTTCACAACGTCCGCCGGGGTGCCCCCCAAGGGCCCCGCGCCAAACCAAAGGCCGGTGAAGACCTGCGCGCCCCCAAACGGCGCAAATCGACGTGCGATGCCAGATCACACTGCCGCTTTGACCCGCCTCTCCCGCGCCACCGACATACCAGAGCAAGTGATATGGACATCTTCGCCGATCTGAGAATGGGCGTCTTGGTGGCAATCTCTCCGATCAACATCGTGTATCTGCTCATCGGGGCCGTGGTCGGGATGATCGTCGGGGGCAACCTCGGCTTTGGCCCATCTGCCGGTCCTGTTGCCGGTGACCTTCGGAATGGATCCGATGGGCGCCATCGTGATGCTGGCGGCCCTATACCATGGCGCACTCTCCGGTGGCACGATCACCTCCATCCTGCTGAACACCCTCGGAGAAAGCGCCTCGGTCGCCGCTACCTTTGACGGCTTTCCAGTGGACAAAAAGGGGCGGGCCGATGATGCAGGCAGCGGCCTCCTTTGTGGGTGGCACGGCTGGTGTCATCCTGATCACGATCCTTGCGCCTTTGTTCAGTCAGGTGTCGCGCAGTTTTGGTCCGGCAGAGAATTTCCTGTCGGCCATGATGGGGATGCCGACGCTTTTGGCGACGATCGGGTCCACTGGAAACCGGGCGTCATTTCGGCCCTGATCGGATTTGCTCTTGGCGCCGTTGACGTCGATCCGCAGACCGGACAGTGGCCTTTTCCTTTCGGGTCTGCCGAGCTGACCGGTGGCATCCAATTCATTCCCATCGCCATCGGCCCCTTTGGTTTGGGCGCGTTGTTTTACGCCTTCTGCAATGGCCTGCACAAGCGCGGGACGGGGGCCATCGTTCCACACAAAAGGGAGAGCGTTTCCGGCTCTCGGCGCAGGACTGGATCTCGACGCCCATGACAATGGTGCGCGGATCCATCCTTGGCTTTGTCAAAGGGGCATACCGGGCGCATGCGCGGCGATTGCTTCGCTCACGGTATGCTCGATCGTGCGTTCGGTTTCCCAAAAGCCCGAGGCCTTCGGCACAGGTGACATGGCCGGACTGGTCGCGCCCGAAACCGCATACAACGCGGCGTCCTCCGGGGCCATGATCCCACTTTAGACACCGGGCTTTTCGGGGTCCGCCTCCACGGCGGTGCTGCAGGCGGCCTTCCGGCTCTGGGGTTTGCGCCCCGGCCCGCTGTTCATGTCGCAGAACCCGGAATTCGCACGGGGTCTGATCGCCTCAATGTATCTGGGCAACATGGCGCTGCTAACGATTTCATCTTTGTCATCTCCTTGATCGTGCAGATCATCAAGGTTCCTTGCCGCGGTCTTGGGCCCTGCGTGGTCGTGGTCTGCGCGCTCGGCACCTTCAGCGTGCATGCGCGCCTTGTTGAGACCTATCTGATGGTCGCAGCCGGGATCGGGTCCTCGTGCGGGCGCAAGGCAGACGTGGGGCACAGACCCGTCGGGATCGCGCTGCCCGCATCTGACGGGGCGCACGTCATCCTCGACTTGGCGTTGCCCGTGGCCGCGCGGTCCAAGATCCGCCGCGCCGCCGAAAGAGATGAACCGATCCCGGCCCGTTGGGCAACTGACGCACAGGGCACTTCCCCGACCGATGCAGCGATGCTGTCAGAGATCCCCAACGCCAATCTCGTACCGCAGGCCAAGGCCAACGTCGGTCACAGGTTCATCGTGATCGACGTGGCCGGATTGATGCCCACAAAGACCCTGTCAAGCCGACAGGAGGATGCGCAACGCATCCTGAACGACGGCGAGGCCCCGGACCGCAAGCCCCCTCCCCGCCTGCCGGGCGCAGGGGCGCTGTCTGCGCTGCAAAGCGCGCGCAGACAGTGACACTGTTGATCCCGACCTGTTGTCGCGTTTTCAGGCCCAGTCCGCCTGGTCGGCTGGGGCTCCGTTCATGCGGCTTCTGTGATTTCACGCATTGCCGCAAGGAACTTTGCGACATCTGCTTCGGAATTGTAGTGGCACATCGACACGCGAATGGCGGCGTCCATGCCCAGCGGGTCAAGGATATTGCCCGAGTAGTGATCGGCCTTGCGCGTATGCGTCCGGATGCCCCGTTCGCGCAATTGCGTCACCACGTCAGGCGCGGCTTGGCCCTCAACACTTATGCAGACAAGGCCCTCGCGACGGGGGTTTTCCACGCCTCCGATGATCGTCACACTGGGCATATCGGCGAGGCCGGTCTGGTTCCCGGTGCCGTGGATCATGGCATCGGTCAGGCGCTGCTCATGCGCATGGATCGCCTCCCCCGCGGCCACGATCCGCGCCCGCCGGTCGGTGGCATCCGACACCTGACCACCCAACCAATCAAAGTAGTCCACAACATCGGAAAACGTCACGTAGGCCCCGGTGTCGCGCGTGCCGAATTCCCAAGGCTCCCCGGGCGCGCCAATGAGATGCTCATGCTTGAGGGCGTTCAACCGATCAGAGACCCAGGCCACGCCGTAGCCATGGCGTGAGAACACCTTGTAGGGCGAGACCACATATCCGTCGATATCATAGCTGGTGAGATCCAGCCGTCCGTGCGCTGCGTGCTGGATGCCGTCAACGATGATGATGCATTCAGGCGCGACCTTGCGGATCTCAGCGGCGATTGCGGCCACGTCCACGCCCATACCGGTCACCGGAGAGGTGTGCAGGATCGTCGCCACCCGCGTATCAGCGGTGATTTCGGGCACGTATTGCTCTGGGCCGACGCACCCCGTCGCGTCGTCATGGGCCACGAGGACATGCGGCTTGCCCGATACCTCGCCCCAATGACGCGCCGCGCTGCGCGTCGCGGGATGTTCCAGCGTGCTGCCAAGGATGCGCCCCTCCGGCGTGCCGACACAGGCGGTGCGCACCAGACGGAACAGCAACTCGGTCCCGCTTTCGCCGACAAAGAACGTGCCCCCCGGCGCATTGAAGAACTCCGCCATATCGGCCTTGGCCTTGTCGATCAGCGCCACCAGCGCGTGGGCCGCCGGATTGTCGCGCCCCTGATTGTCGGGGATCGCCGCAAATTTCGCGGAAGTATCGACCACCGAGTTCAGCGTCAGCGCGCCGCCCGCGTTTTCAAAGAACACCCGCTCGCCTTCGAACGGGCAGGTGTCCACATGCGCAAAGCGGCTGCGGATGTCTGACAAAAGCGCGGGATCTATGCTGGATGTCGTGGTCATTGCGTGGGCATCTTCCATGTTGCTGTCGCCAGCGCGGCGAGTTTTCCATCAGGCCTCATGAGCCGGCTTTCCATGAGTGACAAGGACTGCCCGCGTTTGGTGAACCGGCCTTCGCAAGTGACCGTGCCATCCATGACTGGTCGCATGAACTGCACTTTAAGCTCAATAGGTGCCCCCGGGCCTGCGACCTTCTTTACCAGATACCCGATGGAAATATCCATCGCCGTCGCCATCGCACCGCCATGCAGCGACCCCGAGGGGTGCGCAGCAGGGCGGTGACCGGAAAGGTCAGGCGGCAGGTGTCATTTTGCGCATCCGGGGCCTCGTGCGGCAGATAGTCGAACAACAGTCCCGGCATACGGGCAAAAAAGAAAATCTGGAACGCCTGCGCCTGACAGCCAAGGGCCTCTTCGAAATGGGCGCGCGCCGTGGCCTCGTAGCGGATCAGGGCCTGTCGGACGGCTTACTGCATCTCAAGGGAGACCGCGTTGCGCCTTTCCGGCTGATGAGAGGTGATGCGGCAACATCGCCGGTCTGTTCGATGAGGATCTTGTCGGTCGTGTGAGGGACCGTTCGTTTGGATTGCGCCAGCGGCCTTCAGGGATGCGATCTCACCGGTTTCAAGCGCCCCAGAGATATCGAAATGGTGAAAGAACTGCCGCACAACAGGGTGGACACGGTCCAAAAGACGCAGTTGCGCGACCAGTTTGCCTGCGTATTCCAGAATGTGACGATGTGAGACGCCAGGGGGCCCGGATAGCCCCCATTTTGGCGGCGTCAATCGCGTTTCTCTCTGGCCCTCCAGTGCCTTGGCCCCCATCCGTCAGACAGACCGCGTGATACCGCCGTCGACGCGGATGTTCTGGCCGGTGATATATGCGCCTCCCTCTGACGCCAGAAAGGCGACGACACTGGCGATTTCGCCCAGAGAATTGCCGTAGCGTCCCATTGGGATCATCGAACGGAACTCTTCTTTCTCTGGCAGGCTGTCGATGAAGCCGGGAAGGACATTGTTCATGCGAATGTTCTCAGCGGCATATTTGTCGGCAAAAAGCTTGCTGTAGGCGGCCAAACCGGCGCGCATGACCCCGGATGTCGGAAAGACGGGATTTGGCTCAAACGCCGCAAAGGTCGAGATGTTGATGATCGCGCCGCCGCCCTGTTTTTGCATGATCGGCGTCACCAGACGCGTTGGGCGCACGGCGTTGAGAAAATAGACCTCCATGCCTTCGTGCCAGTCGTCATCCGTCAGTTCCAGAACGGGCGCACGGGGGCCATGGCCCGCCGAGTTCACCAGCACGTCGATGCGCCCCCAATGGGCCATCGCCGCATCCACCAGCTTTTGCAGATCCGCGTCGGATCGGTTGGTGCCCGTGATGCCGACACCGCCAAGCTCTTTTGCCAAGGCCTCGCCCTTGCCCGAGGATGACAGGATGCCGACCTTGAACCCATCCGCGGCAAGCGCCCGCGCGCTGTCTGCACCCATGCCGGACCCGCCAGCGGTGATCAGCGCTACTTTTGCGTCAGGCATGATCTCTCTCCTCAGGTTTTCTTGGTGTCGTCGATGATGTTCATGGTCGCGACACCGCTGTTGCCAAGTTCGACGGAGGCAAATGGCCCGCCATGGCACATGTTGCCGGGGTCCTGGCTGTCCATTGGCTCTGTCTCGGCGAGGATGTCCCTGGCGAAATCTTCCGCGTTATCCTTGGGCCGGTACCCCAGGAAACTGGCCTTTGCGTTGTCGACAGGCACGCGATCATTGTCGGACACGCCGTAGACCACCGAAAACCCGGTGACGGGTGTCTCGATACAGCGCTGCACCAGCTGGATCAGGTCATCATAGGACAACCACGATCCAAGGGCGCGGGCATTGGTCACCTGCGCACAAGACAAGATGCGCATGTGCACGCTTTCCAGCCCGCGCTTGTCCCAGTACATCGACCCGAGATCTTCGGCGAAACACTTGGCCAGCCCATAGAATGTATCCGGGCGATGCCGCGCGTCCGTGCCGATGAAGTCGGTTTTTGGATGCATCCCGACCGCGTGGATGGAACTGCCGTAGAT
Organism: Sagittula sp.; assembly: GCA_042088665.1. Lineage (GTDB taxonomy): Bacteria > Pseudomonadota > Alphaproteobacteria > Rhodobacterales > Rhodobacteraceae > JBELMB01. The sequence goes on along the minus strand of JBELMB010000006.1, from coordinate 18,560 downwards.
GACGCGTTTCAGACCGTTCTGGTACGCGGCTTCCCAGACGTTGTAGGCACCGACAAAGTTCGGACCGAGCAGTTTTTCAAATGGCGCCTCGTCGGCGTAGGCCCCCATGTGGACGACCATGTCAGCGCCTTCGAGAACGCGCATCATGTCATCCAAGGAGGCAAGATCGCCATTTGCGTAGGTCTCGCCCTCGTACAGCGTACCGATGCCGTCAACGATGTCGGTCGACACCAATTCATCGCACATCTGTGTCAGCGGTTCGCGCAGGTAGGACCCAAGGCGGCCAGCCGCCCCTGTCAGAACAAGTTTTTTCATCGGTCAGATCTTTCGTTTGAGTGTCTCTCCAGCACCGTCCCGAACGCACAGGTCTGCGTCCGAATAGACAGCACCCGCCGGGTTGGACGGAAGGTTCAGCAGGATCCAGCGTGTTCCCGGCGTGATGGCTTTTTCAAGCTGCTCTGGCACAAGGCGAGAACCGTGCTCCGCAGGGCATGTGACGGCCACAGGCCTGCCGCCAAGGATCAGGAGGATGTCCTTGTACCGTCCGAAACAGGGCGCGCAGAGCAGAACCTCATCGCTTGGCTCCAGCGTGGCCATCATCGCATGGAACAGGACCTGCTTGGCCCCTTTGGACACGATCACCTCGTCGATGGCACAGGTCAGATCGTTCTCGCGGCGAAGTTTGTCGACCACGGCCTGACGCATCTCGATCGTTCCCTGTGTCGGTGGATAGCGCGTTTCACCGCGCAGCGCGGCCCAGTGCGCGGTCCTGTGCGCGGGCCAGTACACGGGCCAGTACTCGGGCCAGTACTCGGGCCAGTACACGAGCCTGTGCGTGGCCTCTATGATATGCGGTGGCGTGTCGAAATCGGGCTCCCCCAGACCGAGGTCAATGGTGCCCTCGCCGCGTGCCTTCGCGTCTTTGGCAGCCTGACTGACCCACGCCGATGCCGACGCTTTGACCGGGTCAAGGCGCGACGCGGCAAAGCGCCCTTCAGGCCGCATGTGACCACGGCCGGCCAACCGGTGGCAAAAGCCGGTTCAAACTCTGGCGTTTCGCTGTGGGCAGGCCTTTGAGGACCCGCGACTGAGCGGACGGGTGAACCAGATCTCTGATCAACAGCCCGATGGGTTTGCCAGCCTCGCCCATGTCACCCGCCATTCCGCCATGGCCACACGGGCGGACATGCACACCGTCCCGCACGGCCACCGACCGGGTGAACGGGTTTGCGGCCAGCGCCATCAGATCACCGCCTTTTCGATCATCGGCCGGTTTTCGGGAATGCGCGCATAGTTGAAAGGGGTCAGGTCAAGGCTCTGATAGGTGCCGGAGGTCAGCCATTCAGCCGTGCCGCGTCCCATGGCCGGGGACTGTTGCAACCCATGACCCGAAAAACCGTTCAAGAAGATGAAGTTGCTGACTTCCGTGTGCGGTCCCATGATCGCGTTGTGATCAAAGGTGTTGAAGGCGTAGTGCCCGGCCCATTCCGTGACCACCTTGATGGCTTCGAACTGGGGAATGCGGGTGGCGATGATCGGCCAGACATGGCTCTCCCAACGGCCATGATCCATATTGAAATCGTCGTAGTCGACCGCCGGGTCCGGGTCCGCCGGACAGCCCGCCAGATAGGTCTTTGGCCCATCTTGCCGAAAATGCACGCCACTGGGGTCAATTGTCAGGGGCAATTCCTGATCCAGCGGCGTCTCAGCCGAGAAAATCCATGTGAACCGCTTGCGAGGCTCGACCGGAATATCCAATCCGGCCATCCGCGCCGTGCGCGCGGCGCGTGGTCCCGTGGCGTTCACCACCTGCCCGCAGAAGATGACCTCCCCCGATGCAAGCGTGACGCTGTCCACCCTTGTTCCAGCGCCGTTCCTGGTGATCGCAACCACTTCGTTGGAGACGTATTCGACGCCGCGCTCTTTTGCCGAACGACGCCACCAGTCAAAGACGGTGCCGCCATCCCAATACCCTTCATCCTTGAGATTGATCGATCCAAGGACCAGATCATCCACGTCATAGAACGGGTAGCGGGCCTTGATCTCGTCGGGTGCAAGCAGTTGCGTTTCCGTCCCCGCATCCAGTTGTATCTTTTGGTTCTCACGCAGAACCTCTGCAAAGGCGTCGTTGTCCGCCAGATACATGTAGCCATAGTTCTGGATCACCTGCGCGGGCACGCGGTCGTCGCCGATCCGCTCTGGCAGGTTCTTGACAAAATCGGCGGCAAACTGGCTGATCTGGACGTTCAGTCTGGCAGAGAACTGTTGCCGCATGCATGAATTGGTATGCGCCGTGGACGAGTATTGGTACGAGGTGTCACGCTCCACGACCAGAACGCTGCCATCGAAATCCGGATTTTCAGTCAGGAACCAAGCCGTCGATGATCCCATGATGGCCCCGCCGATGATGACCACATCATAAGAGGTGCTCTGAGGTGCTTGGGTTTTCATATGTTCTCTCCCCGTGCGACGGCTGCTTCGACCTCTGCGATGTCTGCGGCTGACAGGTTGTAGTCCCGGGCCGCCGTTTCGGCGGAGATATAGCCGCGGGCGAGATCGCGTTTGACAAGTGCGACGGGGCGTTGCGCCGGGTCGCCGTAGCCCGCGCCCCCGGGGAAGGCCATGACGACCTTGCGCCCATGGGCCACGAACTGCTTGCCCTTGCCATTCATGGCGCTGCCGTCGTCCTGCACGATCGTCGTCGGCGCACCGGCTGCTCCGCCGCGCCTGCCGCGCGCGGGATGATCGACGCGGTCAAACATGGCCTGCATGTCGAACTCATGCCCGTCCTGCGCACCCACTTCCATGTATTGGCCAAGACCGCCGCGGGTCTTGCCCGCGCCGCCTGAATCCGGGCGCAGTTCCTTGCGCCAGATGATCACCGGGCCCGCGTGTTCGGTCGCCTCGATCGGCATCGTCATGACGCCGGACGGGAAGGCCGTGGCATTCAGCCCGTCATGCTCGGGCCGAGCACCCGATCCGCCAGAGTTGAAGGTCAAGACTTCGGACCGCCGCGCCCCGGCGGGGGCAGGCGCATCGGTGCGCGGACGCAGCGAGACCTGGAAGTTGCAAAGGCAGCCAGCGCCCTCGGCAGGCACCAGCCCCGGGACGATCTTGTCAAAGGCGTTGTAGACCGCATCCGGTACAAAATGCCCCACGATATGGCGAAGGGCCACGGGGGCCGGGTGCAACGCGTTGACGATGGTGTTCTCCGGGGCAATGATTTCAAAGGGGGCGAGGCTGGCAGCGTTGTTCGGGATCTCCGGCGCTATCGCGACCTTGAGCGCGTAACAGGCATAGGCCTTGGCATAGACCAGCGGGCAATTGATGCCCTTTTGGTCGACGCCGGACGAGCCGGTAAAATCCGATACGATCCGCTCGCCTTCAACGCTGATCCTGACCTTCAGCGTGATGGGTTTTTCAAACCCGTCCACCGTCATCTCGCCCTCTGCCGATTGCTGCGGCAGCGCGGCGATGCGTTCAATCGTGGCACGGCGGGAGTTGTCGAGGATGAAGGCCGCGATACCATCGAGATGCGCGAGGTCAAACTCCGTCATCATGTCGATCAGGCGGCGATGGCCAATCTCGTTGCAGGTCGCCAGCGCGTAGATGTCTCCGATCAGTTGATCCGGCTCGCGGACATTGCCGCGAATGATGCGGGTCAAGGTCGCGTCGACCTTGCCCTTGTCGGCGAACTTCATGATCGGGATATACAGGCCTTCTTCGTAGACCGAATGCGCATCCGCTCCGAACCCGCGCCCGCCAATGTCGACGATATGCGCGGTGCAGGCAAAGAAACCCACATGCGTGCCTTTGTGAAAAGACGGCGTGACCATGGTGATGTCATGCAGGTGGCCTGTGCCTTCCCACGGGTCGTTGGTGATATAGACATCGCCCTCGTGGATGTTCTCGCGCCCGATCCTGCGGATGAAATGCGCCACGGCGTCGGCCATGGCGTTGACATGCCCGGGCGTCCCGGTGACGGCCTGCGCCAGCATCTGTCCGTGCAGATCGTAGACCCCCGCAGACAGATCGCCCGCCTCGCGCACCGAGGTGGAAAACGCGGTGCGCACCAGCGCCTGCGCTTGTTCTTCGACGACCGAGATCAAGCGGTTCCACATGACCTGATAGGCGACTTTTGAACGCTCTGTCGTCATTGGGCGGCTCCTTTGGGGGTCATGTCGATGCAGCCGTCCGGCTGGCGGATCGCGTCTCGGCTGGAAGGCACGATGATGGTGGTTTCATCCTCGACGATGGCAGACGGTCCTGATGCCCGCGCGCCCCGGGCCATGTCGGCGCGGTTCACGACCGCCGCATCCGCATATGTGGCTTTGGCCGCGTCAAAAAGCTGGCGTTGTGCAGCGGCAGGCGCGGTGCTCAGCCCGCCCGTTTCGGCAACCCTTGCGACTTGTTCAGGCGGCGTCGTCGCATTCACCGACCAGACCGTGATCTCAATATCCATGCCCTCGACCGGGCGGCCAAAGAGCTTTGTGTAGTCTTCGATGAACCGTGCCTCGAACGTCGCCACGTCGGGGGACATCGCCTGCTCTTCGGTCAGCTCAATCGGGATTTCCCAGCCTTGCCCGGTGTAGCGCATGTAGACCTTGAATTCGGACAGGATCGGGCTGACGGCATCGCAGGTCCGCACGAACCCTGTCGCCTCGGACTGAAGGTCGCTCAGCAAAGAGATGATCCGCGCCGGGTCAAAATCGCTGAGCTTCATATAGACCGACCGGTTGGCTTCGAAACTGAACGGCGCGCGCAGGAACCCGATGGCAGAGCCGACCCCGGCCCCCGGTGGCACCAAAAGCCGGTCCACCCCCAGCTTTTCACACAGCCGCCCGGCGTGCAGCGGGGCCGCCCCGCCAAAGGCGATCATGGTGTATTCGCTCAGGTCTTCACCGTTTTCCACCGCATGGACACGCGCGGCATTGGCCATGTTTTCGTCCACCACTTCGGCGACGCCAAACGCCGCCTCGGCGGCATCCATGTCCAGCGTGGCGCCCACATGGTCCACCAAGACGGATTTGGAGGCCTCAGGGTGCAATTTGATCGATCCGCCGGCGAAATTGTCGGGGTCGAGCTTGCCCAGCACCAGATCCGCATCCGTGACGGCGGGACGCGCGCCACCGCGGCCATAACACGCCGGGCCCGGCTCGGATCCGGCGCTTTCGGGCCCCACGCGGATCTGGCGCAACGCGTCCACATGGGCCAGTGATCCGCCACCGGCCCCGATCTCGACCATGTCGATCACAGGGATCGAGATCGGCATGCCGGATCCCTTCTTGAAACGGTAGGTCCGGGCCACTTCGAACACGCGACTGGTCTTGGGGGTCTGGTTCTTGATCAGGCAAATCTTGGCCGTGGTGCCGCCCATGTCAAAGGACAGCACCTTGTCGAGGCCATAGCGCGCCGCGATATGCGCCGCAAACACGGCGCCGCCCGCCGGGCCGGATTCCACCAGACGCACCGGAAAATCGGCGGCGTTCTGGATCGATATGATACCGCCCCCCGAATGCATCAGGAAAATGCGGCACGCCACGCCTTCGCCCTTCAGCCGGTCCTCGAGGCGGCCCAGATAGGACGCCATCAGCGGCTTGATATAGGCATTGGCCACAACCGTGTTGAAGCGCTCGTATTCGCGCATCTGCGGCGAGACCTCCGACGAAATCGACACCGCGACATCGGGCAGTTTCTCGGCCAACACGTCGCGCACCAGCTCTTCGTGGGCAGGGTTCAGATAGGAATGGATCAGCCCGACGGCGACGCTTTCAAAGCCCGCCATGGCGATCTGGTCGACCACGGCCTCGACCTCTGCGCGGTCGATATCGACCAATATCTTGCCATTGGCATCGACCCGCCCGGCCACCGTGAACCGCATCTGCCGCGGCAGCAAAGGGTCCGGCAGGTTGAGATTCAGATCGTATTGCTCAAACCGCGATTCCGTCCGCATCTCGATCACGTCACGGAAGCCTTCGGTGGTGATCAGCGCGGTCCTTGCACCGCGCCGTTCAATCAGCGCATTGGTCGCAAGGGTCGTGCCATGGATGATCTGGTCGATCTGCGCGGGCTGGACCCCGGATTTGGCACAGACCTGATGCATCCCCTCGATGATCGCGTTTTCCGGCGCGGCATAGGTCGTCAGGACCTTGGTCGAAAACGAAACCCCGTCCTTTTCCAGAACGACGTCTGTAAATGTGCCGCCGATGTCGACGCCTAGTCGAATGGATGCCGCTGTCATCTCGGACTCCTGCTTCGTGTTACGCCAGCAGGTGGCCTGAATTCTGCCGGAGAAGCAAATTGATTAAATTTCTCACACCGATCAAAAATAGTGATCCATCAGGATTTCATCGCTTGTTTGGCCATTTTGGCAGCCTTGCCAACGTAAAGCGCAGCGCGTGCCGGGGCAAACCGCGCAAAGAAGGACAATGGCTCCGGCAGCCATTCGGTTTCGATCCTGTGCAAACTGCCTGATGCGATCTCCTGCCGCACGAGCCGTTCGGGCAACAGTGCGACACCCATCCCTTCAAGGACCATCGGGACGCAGGCAGACAGCGCGCTGGAATGCACGATCTGCGTGTCCTTGAACCCCCGCTCGGCCGCGAGATGATGAAGTGACGCGCAGGCCTGGGTATGTTTCGCATGGGTCAAGATGGTGAAGTCAAACAGCCGCGCGAGAGAGGCCTCGGCATCCGGTTTTTCGAACAGGTCCGGCGTCGCGACCCAGCAATAAGGCTCTGTCCCCAAGGCTTCGCTGGCAAAACCCGCAGACCTGAAGGGCCCTGTCTGCAGCGCCAGATCCAGCTGCCCCTCCATCAGACGCGTGTCGATCGAGGTCGACAGATCGACCTCAAGCTGGATCCGAAGCCTTGGGTAAGCCTCTTTGATCAACCGCAGGAAATCCTGCAGCCATGTGCAGGCCACAAGCTCGGTCACGCCCAGCCTCAGGGTTTCTTCGATGATGTCTTGCCGCCCGGCTTCCTCAAGAAGCGCCTCGCCAGCCCATAACACCTCTCGTGTTTTCAGGAGGAGCTTTTCACCATTGGCGGTCAAACGGACGGACCCGGCGTCGCGGATCATCAATGTGACGTTCAGCGCGGTCTCAAGCGCCGTGATGCGCGCCGAAATATTGGGTTGGGTGGTCCCAAGCGCTGTGGCGGCTGCGCGAAATGTGCCTGTATCAACGACATAGGCAAAGGCCTCAAGCTGCTTGAAGGTTATCTGACTTCTTATCACTTGCAGCTCGCCGATAAAGTGGAGTGATTGTCAGAGTATCCTATCAGGCACACCGGGCAAGGCGCATCACGCCCCTGCCCCCAGCTCGACGGCCGACCCATGGGACGGGTTTCAACGAGCCGACCCGGGATGCGACACAAAGGATTGGTCGTCCGGCGGGATGCGATCACACCCCCTTGGTTGATCGAGGGGTGGCGACCTTGTTCAATCCGAACAATCGGGGGGCGGATCAAGGCCCCGACCCCATGCGGCACCGTTTTATGGGGCCGCGCCGGAAGATGATGTCAAAGGGACCGCCTCTGGCGATCGATGGATCCTGATCCGCGGCTCAGGGTGTCACCACCTCACGACACCGATTGGGGCACGCCATCTGCAAATTGCTCGCGCAGCGCTTTCTTTTGAACCTTGCCCATGGTGTTCCGGGGAAGCTCTGGCAGAATGATCAGATGTTGAGGCTGCTTGAAGCGTGCAAGGGATTTGCCGATGCGCTCCTTGATGCCTTCGAGGTCAGGGACATGACCGGACTGCGCGACAAGGATCCCGACAACGCTTTCGCCAAAATCGGCGTGTGGGATGCCGATAACCGCGCTTTCAAGGACGCCATCCTGTTGATCCAGCAGGAGTTCGATCTCTTTGGGGTAGATATTGTACCCCCCTGAGATGATGAGATCCTTGTCCCGGCCCACAATGCTGAGGTAACCGGCCTCATCAATCTGGCCAAGATCGCCGGTTATGAAAAACCCGTTTTCACGCAGTTCTTCGGCGGTCTTTTCCGGCATCTGCCAGTATCCCTGGAACACATTGGGGCCGCGCACTTCGATTGCGCCAATTTCACCGTCTGGCAGCGTCGCTCCGGTTGCCGGGTCGGTGATCTTGAGTTCGACACCCGGCAGCGGAAACCCGACCGTCCCCGCCCGACGCTCGCCGTCATAGGGATTGGAGGTGTTCATGTTGGTTTCGGTCATGCCATAGCGTTCAAGGATGCGGTGACCCGTGCGCTTTTCAAACTGCACATGCGTTTCGGCCAGCAGAGGCGCGCTGCCGGACACGAACAAACGCATGTGCCGGGCCAGGTCACCGGTGAACCGCGCATCGTCCAGCAGACGGGTGTAGAACGTCGGCACACCCATCATCGTCGAGGCGCTCGGCAGATGTGCAATCAACGCGTCCAGATTGAACCTGGGCAAAAAGATCATCTGGCTGCCAGAGAGCAAGGTGATGTTGGTGGCGACAAACAGACCGTGCGTATGGAAGATGGGCAAGGCATGCAACAGCACGTCATCCGACGAAAAGCGCCACTCTTTTTGCAATGTCTCTGCATTGGACAAGAGATTGCCCTGGCTCAACATCGCCCCCTTGGAGCGCCCGGTCGTGCCCGAGGTGTAGAGAAAGGCCGCGAGATCGTCAGCGCTGCGCGCGACCGTCTGAAAGACCGTCCCAAAGGCCTTGGCCTTGTCCGGAAAAGACCCGGTGCCATCCGCGTTCAGGGTTTCCAGCTGGGCGCCACTTTTCTGCGCAATGGGCGCAAGGGCGTCGCGTTTGCGCCCGTCACACAGAACAATGCGCGCACCGCTGTTTTTGATGAAATAGGTCACCTCTGACGGCGTGTACCCCGTGTTCAGGGGCAAAAAGACCAAACCCGCCTGAACACAGGCGGCGTAGACTGCCAAGGCTTCGGGGGATTTTTCGATTTGAACCGCAACCCGATCCCCCGGAACCAAACCTGCATCACAGAACAACCCGGCGTATTGCGCCGCCAGTCCAAGGAAGGCGTCATAGGTTACGGCTTCGTTGTCCTGCAAGCGCAAGAAGACCGCCTCGCTGCCCTGATGTTGACCAAAGAGTGAATCGTAAAGCGGGTTTGCCATGGTCTTGCTCCTTAACCGGCGGCGGCGGCTGACGCGCTCAGCGCGCGTACATCTGGTGAGGCGGCAACGGTTTTTTCCGTCACAAAGCTCTCGTGGTTCGTGGTGATCTGGGACAGATCGTAGAGGTAGTTCACCATGGTCCCGTGCGACTGGCGCATGCCATTCTCGGACACATCGGCCTGCGCATGCACCGCGTGTACAGCTGCGCCGTTGCCAAGATGAAAGCGCGCGACCGGGTCCACGGGCAGCTTGTCCTCGCGCTTTGCCTGCGTCAGGTAATAGGCCGCCTGCGCCTCGATCGACGCCTTCTCAAACGCGGGATTTGCGTTCTGGGCCCGCCATTTGGCAAAACCCGGAATGGGCGACAGGGTCACGAATGTATCCAGCCCGGACAAGTCACGCGCCAGATCCGCAGCTACCTGCTTGATCAGCGAATTCCCGAAGGAGACTCCCGCCAACCCGGCCTGACAGTTTGAAATCGAATAGAACACCGCGGTATCCGCCTCATCCGCCGCGATCGGCGTGCGCCCGTCCGCAAGCAAGGCCTGCACGGAATTCGGCACCCCTTGGGTCAGCGCGACCTCGACAAAGATCAATGGCTCATCGGGCATCGCGGGGTGAAAGAACCCGAAACACCGACGATCCGAAGGTTGCAGGCGCAGGCGCAAGGCGTCCCAGCTGTCGATGGCATGGACGGCTTCGTATGCGATGATCTTTTCAAGGATCTCCGCAGGGCTCGACCAGTTGATCGGACGCAAGACGAGGAAACCGCGATTGAACCACGATGCAAAAAGATGCCCGAAATCCACGTCCAGCGGCGCCAGCTTCGGGTCATCCTTCATCATCTGCAACAGGTCTTTGCGCATGGAGACCAGACGCTCTGTCCCGCGCGGCACGCCGTTCAGGCGCCGCAGCAATTCCTGCCGTCTGGGTTCGCTGGCCTCTACAAAGGCACGGTAGCTGCGCTTGGTCTGGAACTCCTTGTAGGTCTTCAGGCTCTCCACGACATCGACAGGGTCAATATCCAGATCCTGCATCATGAACTCGAAGAACGCCTTCTTGGCGGCGGCGTCCCCCGCGGCGTACCCGTCCAGGATCAGTTGCGCCAAAGTGCTGCCGGAGACTTCGCCACTGGCGCCGAGCAGATCGAGGCTCAGTTCGTTTATCCCGCGGCCTTCGACCTCGGAAGACACCGCGCGCGCAAAGCGACGCTCAAAGACAGTCGAGAAAAGTCCGCCGAGATAGCTCATATCGCTGTTCCCATCACTGCGTTCGGAAGCCATGTCGCGAGGCCGGGAAAGATGCACAGAAGGATGATGGCAATAACCATGCAAGCGACAAACGGCAGCGACCCGATGAGGATGGTCTTGAGCGAGATGTCCGGCGCGATGCCGTTGATCACGTACAGGTTCAGACCCACCGGCGGAGAGATCAGCCCGATCTCCATGTTGATCGTCAGAACAACCGCGAACCAGATCGGGTCAAAGCCCGCGGTGGTAATGATCGGCAGCAAGATCGGCGCGGCCATCAGGATCACGGCGACCGGCGGCAAGAAGAACCCTGCAATCAGCAGGAACACGTTCACCGCGCCCATCAGAACCCAAGGGTTCACATCCAGTGTGCCGATCCATGCGGCGATGGACTGGGTGATGAAGAGGCTGGACAGCATGTAGGAAAACACACCCGCCGCCGCGATGATGAAGAGGATCATCACGCTTTCCTTGGTGCTGTCGCGCAAGACGACCCAAAGATCCTTTGGATTCCACAGCTTGTAGATGATCATCGCGATCAACAGACACAGCAATGCGCCCACGGCTGCCGTTTCGGACGGGGTCGCGACCCCGCCGTACATGGCATAGAGCACGCCGACGATGATCAGCAGAAACGGCAAGACGCGCGGCAGGATTTCCAGCTTTTCTTTCCAGGTGTAGTTGCCCTGCGCCAAAAGCGCCCGGTCGCCGGACTTCCACGTGGAATAGAGCGACCACACCATGAAGAGGCCAACCAGCAAGAGCCCCGGGATCACCCCGGCCAGAAACAGCCGCCCGATGGATTGCTCGGTCGCGATGCCATAGACGATCATGGTCACGGAGGGCGGGATCAGGATGCCAAGGGTGCCGCCGGCTGCGATGGACCCGGCCGCGACACCGTCCGGATAGCCGCGTTTGCGCATCTCCGGGATGCCCATCTTGCCGATGGCCGCACAAGTTGCCGGGCTGGAGCCGGACATCGCCGCAAAGAGCGCGCAGGCCCCAAGGTTCGAGATCACAAGCCCGCCCGGCACGCGGGTCAGCCAGCGCTCAAGCGCCTCGTAAAGGTCGGCCCCGGCGCGCGTCGATGCGATGGACGACCCCATGATGATGAACATCGGGATCGACAACAGTGCAAAATTGTCGAGCTTCCCAAACAGGATTTCGGGCAAAAGCTCCAGCGAGCGCAGGCCGTCGAAAATCATGATGAAGCAGGTGGAGACGATCAAAAGCCCAAGCGCCACCGAGACGCCGGAAAACAGAACGAGGATTGTGCAAACGGCGACAATTGCACCTAGCGTCAGCGGATCCATTACACGTCCTCCAGGCCGAACGGCGTTTCAATCTTCAGCAGGATCGCGACCATGTCCGCGACAAGCTGCAACAGGAACAGGGCAAAGCCGACCGGAAGCGCAAGATAGGGGATCCAAAGGCGCACCCCCCAGACCGTGTCGGATTTCCAGTTCTTCACCCAGGTCAGGTGCCAGAATTCGTAGGAATACCAAAGCATGATCGCCACCATCACGATGGACAGCGACAGCGTGAACATCGCAAGGACAAAGCGCGCTTTTCGGCCAAGCGCCAGCGGGATCAGGTCAACGTTCACATGCCCGCGCAACCGCTGGACATAGGGCAACCCGATCAGGGTCGCACCGATGGCAAGGTAGATCACGGCCTCGGTTTGCCAGATGGTTGACCCATTCAGCACAAAGCGAATGAAAATCATCTGGCATGTAATCGCCACAGCCGCGACGATCATCGCAGCAGAGCACCAGCCCGCAAGAGTAGAGAGTGCTGCCACGATCCGCAAAAAGGTGTTGTTCCCTGTTTGCGCAACCGCAGCGGAACTTTTGCCAGCCATAACGATGTCCTTGGAAAGAGCGTTGGAATGATTGGGCCGATCCGCGGAACGGCCCAATCCTTGACTGGTTTATTCGACGGCGAGAGCCATATCGAGCAGCTCCTGACCGCCTTCGACTTCTTCCACGAACTTGGCATAGGAGGTTTCCTGTGCCAGCGCGCGCCATGCTTCGAAGTCTTCTGACGACATCTGGGCGATCTCGACACCGGCATCGCGGAACACCTGCTCAGAGGCGGCGTCCTGCTTCTTGGCTTCTGCAAGGTAGAAGTCCTGCGCCTTGGCAGACGCGGCCAGCAAAGCTGCCTGTTGGTCCGCATTCAGGCCATCAAACTTCGACTTGTTCATCAACAGCGGCTGATACATGAACCAAAGCGCGACGTCGCCTGCGGGTGTATAGCAGCTCACCTGTTCATAAATGCGATAAGAGACAAAGGAAGACGACGAGGTGTTCGCAGCCGTCAGAACGCCGGTCTGCATGGCGTTGTAGATCTCGGACGAGGCCATCGACGCAATGGATGCGCCGGCGCCTGCCAGCATCTGTTCAAACGCCTTGCCCGCCGCGCGCGTCTGCAGACCCGCAACATCGTCGGGGCCCGTGATGCACTTGTCCTTGCCGACAAAACCACCTGCAAGGTAGCCGTGCACAAGAACCATGACGTCATCATCCGCCATCTTTTCTTCGAGCGCCGCCATGAAAGGGGACGCGCTCAGACGGGCTGCGTGATCATGGTTCTTCACCATGCCGGGCATCAGCGTCAGGTTGTAGGCAGGCTGCTGGCCGCCCGCGTAGCTGAGCGGAAGAACGGTCATGTCCAGCTGGCCACGGCTGAGCGGGCGATACTGCTCACGCGGCTTGAACAGCGACTTTGACCCAAAGATCTGGATTTCCAGATCCACGCCTGCGGCGGCGACATCGTCTGCAACCATCTGGGCCACTTGATGGCGCACGTCCTTGTTCGACCACTGGTGCGACAGGCGCAGCGTTTCCGCCGACGCAACCGATCCAAGTGCAAGGCAAGCGGCCATGGCCGTAGCGGTAAGTTTTGCGAAATTCATATTTTCCTCCCTAGGTGTGAATCAACCTCACGGATTGAACCTACAGGCCGCAAACTCCCATGCGTCGCATTACAAGTCAACTTTCTTGTATACAAGAAATTCCAGATTGCATTTTTGCGATCCGAGGTGCTAGCGTTTTGCCATGGAAATGCGACGCGCGGATCAGATTGCAGACACGCTGGAGCAACTCGTCTTTGCAGGCGCGTTTCGCGATGGCGAGCGCCTTGATGAACTCAAGCTGGCGGCGCAGTTCAACGTGTCCCGGACACCGATCCGAGAGGCCCTTCAGGTTCTCGTCACCTCGGGCATGGCCAGGCAGATCCCGCGCCGCGGGGTTTTCATTCGCCAACCCGGCCCCGTCGAACTGATGGAAATGTTCGAGACCATGGCAGAACTCGAAGGCGTCTGTGGCCGTCTTGCCGCGACCCGGATGACCGATGAGGAACTGGTTGCATTGTCAGAGGCGAATGACCGGTGCCACGCGGCGATCGTCGCGGAAGATCACGACATGTATTACTCGGAGAACGAGACGTTCCACCAAATCATCTATCGTGGCGCGTCCAATGGCTATTTGGAAAAGCAGGCCTTGACTCTCCAAAGCCGCCTCAAAGCCTATCGGAGGATCCAGCTCCGGTTCCGGGGCCGCCTGAAGCAATCGATGACGGAACACTCCCGGATCCTGCAATGTCTGAAAGAGGGAGACGCCGATGCGGCGGCACAGGCCCTGAGAAGCCATGTCGCCGTTCAGGGCGAGAAATTCCACCAGCTTATCGCCAGCCTGAACCGGTAAAGTCGTTGGGGCAACGCAGATTGCCCGTGGTCAAACCGCACAACGAAGACGGGGATTGTCGCTCAGGTTATCAATCTGGATCGTCGCTGGCCGCAATCCTATCTGCCCGTGTCCCTTGGCCTCGGGCAGTCCGGCCTTGATAATGTGGCTCAACAGGAGCGGTCCGTCATGGCATTGACCCAACGAAAGGAGCGCGCACCGCGAAATGGCGACGATCAGGACCCATCCACAGCTTGGATCCGGTCCTGCCAGCCCGGGATGGTGGCTTGGCGCACAGCAGTCGACGATGGCGCGCTATCAGCCGCCTTGCCGCCCTGCCCGCCAAAATGCCAGCCGCATTTCCGTGATGTCCAAACTGTCCGATGGCGGCCACCCTCACAGGCAAACCGCCGTCTTCCAATCAACTCACCTATGCCGCCGTGACCCGCCAGATGATGTCACCGACGTCATCCGCCATCAGCAGGGATTTCCTGTCTGCGCCGACGGTCACACCAACCGGCCGTCCGTAGGCCAGCTTTTCGTCTTCGGACAGAAAACCCGACAGGATGTCCCGCGATGGGCCATTGGGCATGCCGTCTTCAAAGGGTACGAAGATCAGCTTGTAGCCGCTCAGCTTCGAGCGGTTCCACGAGCCGTGCTGCCCGATGACCATGCCCGCGCCAAAGCCCGGCAGCGTGCCCTCGGGCATCCAGCACAGTCCCAGCGACGCGGTGTGCCCGCCAAGCGCATAATCTGGTGTCAGCGCCTTTGCGACCATGGCCGGATCCTGCGGCACCCGATCATCGACCGTCTTCCCCCAGTAGCAATAAGGCCAGCCGTAAAAACCGCCGTCCTCGACGGACGTAAGGTAGTCGGGTGGGGTCTCGTCGCCCAACCCATCGCGCTCGTTGACAGCGGTCCAGAGCTTGCCGGTCACGGGCTCCCATGCCATGCCGACGGCGTTGCGCAGCCCGGAGGCAAAGACCCGCGCCTGCCCGGAGGCCACGTCCAGTTCCCAGATCGCGGCGCGGCCTTCTTCGACGTCCATGCCCTGATCGCCGATGTTTGAAAGCGAACCGACCCCGGCGTAGATCTTCGTCTTGTCCGGCGACACCAGTAGGCTGCGCGTCCAGTGGCCGTGCGGTTTGAAATCGACCAGCTTTTCACCGTCGCCCGACAGCGCGGTGTCTCCCGGCGCGTAGTCGAACACTTTGATACCATCGGTATTCCCGAGGTAGAACCGGTCGCCCACCAGAGCCATGCCAAAGGGCTGGTTCTGGTTTTCGACAAAGACCTCGCGGATCTCGGCCTCGCCGTCGCCATCGGCGTCGCGCCACAGGGTGACGCGGTTCGCGCTCTTGCCGATGGCCTTGACCCGCCGCATGGTCGCCTGCGCGGCGTGATCCATCAGCGTCTTTGGCGGACCGGCCTGCTCTTTTGATTCCGCGACCAGAACGTCGCCATTGGGCAGAACCTCGATCCAGCGTGGATGATCCAGACCAGAGGCAAACGCATTCACCGCCAGACCCGGTGCACAGGTTGGCAGACGACCGTCTTTCCATCCCTCGGCCGCTGGCATCTTCAGCGTCATGATCCCTTGCTTGCGCGCCGCGGGGATCTCTGGTGCGGTGCCGAAGGCCTGCGTCGAAGGCGATCCCAATCGCCGCACAAATGCGATCGTGCCGCCAACCAATGCGGTTGCTTTGGCGATGAGTTCCATGTCTGGCTCCCTGTCAGGTGTTCAGCCCCGGCGTCCTGAGGATCGGATCAACAATGAATTTGTCTGGCTCCGAAGTCCAGATCCCGCCGATGTATTCGCAAGGCATCAGGCGATTGAGCGCTACCCTCCCAGCGCAAAATTGCAAGTGAGGAGGCAAGAGCCGACGGTCCAGAACGCAATCACTGCACCTGCGGGCACGACATCTGTCTTTCATAAAAAAATCCCCGCCCGGATGCCGGACGGGGATCTATCTGTCTTCGTCAGGGGAACCTTAGTTCACCCAAGCTTTCCAAACGGCTTCGTTTTCTTCCAACCAGACTTCGGCTGCCTCTTCGGGCTCCATCTCATCGATATCGACCAGCTTGGCCATCTCTGCGATCTGGGGGTTGGTGAAGTTGACTTTTTCCAGCACGGCGTAGGCCGACGGCCATTTTTCTTCCATGCCTTCCCAAGCGGCTTTCTTCAGGTAACCCGTCGCGGGGTTGCCACAGTCGTACAGCGCGTCAGGGTTCGGACCAACCGCCGGATCCTTGTCACAGCCGTCAACCCATGTGGGGAATTCGACAAACTCACCGGGCCAGACGGCTTCGGCAAAGTTGGGCGTCCAGTTGAAGACCACAACCGGGCGCTTGTCCGCCTCGGCTGCGCCGATTTCGGCCCAAAGCGCCGCGGCAGAGCCCGCGTTCACCACGACGAAATCCATGCCCAGCGCTTCGACGCGCTCTTGACCGTGCTTGAGCCAGTCAACGGGACCATCAAGATAGCGACCCTTGTCACCTGTTTCCGCGGTTGCAAAGAGAGCCGCGCAGTCGTTCAGCGCTTCCCAGCTCGGCAGGCCGGGGCATGCGTCCTTGGTCCACATCGGGTACCACCAGTCTTCGCGCGTCACGGCGTTGTGGTCACCCACATCGACGATACCGCCTTTTTCCAGGGCCGCGCGGAAGGAAGCACCAAACGCACCTTCCCAGACTTCCAGCTCCATCGTCACGTCACCAAGACGCACTGACTCGTACACCGCCTGGCTGTCGGTCGTGACGTATTCGACGGCATTTCCGTTCGCTTCCAGCAGCTGGCCAACCACATTGGACATCACGATCTGGCTGGACCAGTTGTGGATCGGAATAACGATCGGGTCGCTGCTGTCAGCGGCGAATGCGCTCATGGGGGCGAGGCTCAGCACCCCTGCCGTCAAAGCTGTTGTAAATTTTTTCATTGCTTAACTCCCTGTTGTGTTGCTCCCAGATGGGACGCTGTGCCGTCGACCTTTGGCAGATGGCCTTCGGATACAATATCCAGCGACTCTGGGGGCTGTGGTATGCATCCAAGAACACTGTCGCATGGTTTTCCTGTCAATCAAGTTTTTTTCTTGCGAGTGCCGAAAGTTTGGGCGCAGGCAGGATGTCGCAAATGCGGTGGTTGGCGTCCATTCTCAAGCTGACCCTGAAAATCCGATCGGGCACGGTGCTGCAAAAATGAGGATGTAGCCATGCGGTATTCGGGATTCCGGGTCATCAAGGAGGCCTTGACGGGCCACAAGGGTTGGACGCCCGCCTGGCGCGATCCCGAACCTCAGGCGCAGTACGACATCGTGGTTATCGGTGGTGGCGGGCACGGGTTGGCAACGGCCTATTACCTCGCCAAGGAATTCGGGCAAAAGCGCATCGCGGTGATCGAAAAGGGCTGGATCGGTGGGGGGAATGTCGGGCGCAACACCACGATCATCCGCTCCAACTACCTGCTGGACGGCAATGAACCCTTCTATGAATTCTCGCTGAAGCTCTGGGAAGGGTTGGAGCAGGACTTCAACTACAATGCGATGGTGTCACAGCGCGGCATCCTGAACCTGATCCATTCCGACGCGCAGCGCGATGCCTTTATCCGGCGCGGCAATGCGATGATCCTGAACGGCGCGGATGCCGAGATGCTCTCGACCGCGCAAATCAAGGCGCGCTATCCTTTCCTGAACACGCAGGATGCGCGGTTCCCGATCAAGGGGGGCCTTGCGCAGCATCGCGGCGGCACGGTGCGCCATGACGCAGTGGCGTGGGGCTACGCGCGTGGCGCGGACAGCCGCGGCGTCGACATCCTTCAGAACTGCGAAGTCACCGGGTTTCGGATCGAAAACGGCAAATGTCTGGGCGTCGAGACCACGCGCGGGTTCATTGGCGCAGGAAAGGTGGGCTGCGCCGTTGCCGGGTCCTCTGGCCGCCTGATGGCCAAGGCCGGGATGCGCTTGCCGATTGAAAGCCTTGTCTTGCAGGCCTTCGTCTCAGAAGGGCTGAAACCGGTTCTGCCGGGGGTCGTCACCTTTGGGGCGGGCCACTTTTATGTCAGCCAGTCCGACAAGGGGGGGCTGGTGTTTGGCGGGGATCTGGATGGCTACAACTCCTACGCCCAGCGCGGAAACCTGCCAACGGTCGAAGACGTCTGCGAGGGCGGCATGGCGATTTTCCCGGCCTTCGGCCGCGCGCGGCTTTTGCGCATGTGGGGCGGCATCATGGACATGTCGATGGATGGTTCCCCGATCATCGACAAGACCCATATCGACGGTCTCTATTTCAACGGGGGCTGGTGCTATGGCGGGTTCAAGGCGACACCGGCCAGCGGCTTTTGCTTTGCGCATTTGCTGGCCAGAGACACCCCCCACCCAACCGCAACGGCATATCGGTTCGACCGCTTCTCCAAGGGGACGATGATCGACGAAAAAGGCGTGGGCAATCAGCCCAACCTGCATTGAGAGGACCTGACCAATGATCATTGAACACCCTCTCCTGGGCCCCAGGGACGCCGCTGAATTCAC